>JAFAEX010000168.1 GCA_023423795.1 Chloroflexota bacterium
CGCCTCGACTCCTCGCCTTCTCGACTCCTCGACTCGATCACGAGATCCCTCGACGGGCTCGGGATGACGAGGGAGGGGGAAACGCGCCCGGCCGCGTGAGGCTTGACACCGCGGCCATGCCTCGTAAGATCATCGATAATCGATAATAGTCCAACGGTGGGAGGTTCGCGATGCTGCGAAACGTCCTCGTCCCCGCCGACGTCGGCGCGGCGACCGACGCGCTGGCGGGCAACCCGGCGGCCGCGCTGCTGGCCGGCGGCACGCTGCTGATGCCCCGGATCAACAACGACGTCGCGCCGATCGAAACGCTGGTCAGCGCGCGCAACCTCGGCATCGCCGGGATCGACGTCGCCGACGGGCAGGCCCGCGTCGGCGCGGCGACGACGCTGACCGACCTTGGGGAGGACGACCGGCTCGCCGCACTGCGGCCGGTCGTCGAGTCGATTGCCTCTCCCATCATCCGCAACCTCGCCACGGTCGGCGGCAACCTCTTCGCCCGCCAGCCGTACGGCGACCTCGCGGTGACCCTGCTGGCGCTGGACGCGGTGGCGGAGATCGCCGGGCGGCAGGGGTCGCGGGAAGCGCCGGTGGCCGAAATCCTGGAGCAGCGGGTTTCGGAGGGCGAGATCGTCGTCGCGCTGCGGTTCGCGATTCCGGCCGAAGGAACGTTCTTCTGGACCAAGGCGATGCGCCGCAAACTCAACTCGGCGGCCATCGTCGCGGTGGCGGCGGCGATCGAGACGGGCGACGACGGGACGGTTTCCTCGGCCCGGATCGCGCTGGGCGGCGCGGGCACGCGGCCGATCCGGGCGCGCTCGGCCGAAGCGGCGCTGCTGGGCAAGCCGCTGGACGAGCAGTCCGTGCGCGAGGCGGCCGAGCGCGCGCTGGACGACGCCGAGCCATTCACCGATGCCTACGCCAGCGCGTGGTACCGGGCGCGCGTGCTGCCGGTCCACCTGCGGCGGGCGATCCTCGGCGCCTGACGACACGATCCGCACCGGCGCGGGCCGACGCCAACGGGAGGCGAACCGACGTGGCTTCCACCATCGTGACGCTGACGATCAACGGCCGCGAGGCCGAGTTCCTGGCCAAACCCGGCACGACGCTGCTGGCGGCGCTGCGCGAGAACGTCGGGCTGACCGCCGCCAAGCGCGGATGCGCACAGGGCGGTTGCGGTTCCTGCACGGTCGTGCTGGACGGGCGCGCGGTACCGTCCTGCCTGATCCCCGTCGAAACCGTCGCCGGCGGCAGCGTGCAGACGCTGGAAGGGTTGGCGACGGGCAACGAGCTGACCCCGTTGCAGGAGGCGTTCGTCGAGGGGTTCGCGACCCAGTGCGGGTTCTGCACGTCCGGCATGCTGATGTCGGCGACGGCGCTGCTGGCCGAGAATCCCGACCCGGCGCGCGACGACGTGATCCGGGCCATCTCCGGCAACGTCTGCCGCTGCACCGGGTACGAGGCGATCATCGACGCCGTCCTCGACGCGGCGGCCCGGGCCCGCGCCGGAACCGACACCGCCCCGGCCACGGCCGCGGACTAGCCGGGAGGACTCCATGACGACGCGACTCTCCCCGATCGACGCCGGCTATTTCGCCGACGAGCGGGACGCCGAGTTCTTCGTGGTCGGCACCCCGGCCCAGCGCGCCGATGCACGCGGCCACGTCACCGGGCAGACGGTCTTCTTCGAGGACGTCTCCTACCCCGGCATGGCGCACCTGAAGATGCACCGCTCCGAGCGCCACCACGCGCTCATCACGGACGTCGATACCAGCGCCGCCGAGGCCACGCCCGGCGTGCTGCGGGTCATCACCTGGCGGGACGTGCCGAACAACTGGTACACGATCCTGCGGCTGATCGGCGTGCAGCCGGACGACGAGCCGGTGCTGGCCGAGGACCGCGTCCTCTACATGGGCGAGCCGATCGTCGCAGTGGTTGCCGAAACCGAGGCCGCCGCCCGCGAGGGCGCGAGCAAGGTCCGCGTCACCTACGAGGACCTGCCGGTCGTGCTCGACGTCGAGGAGGCGCTGAAGCCGGACGCCCAACTGGTCAACCCGAAGCACGGCAACAACTTCTTCACCTACGAGGGGCACAACTGCCGGCGGATCAGGTTCGGCGACATCGAGCGCGGGTTCGCCGAAGCCGACCGCCGCTTCGCGTTCACCTACCAATCGTCGCCGATCGAGCACGCGCCGGTGGAGACGACCGGCTGCATCGTCAAGCCGGAGGCGGACGGGCGGCTCAAGATCCATTCGGACACGCAGGCCTGCTACTTCACGCTGGACAACACGGCGCTGACGCTCGGCGTGCCGTTCAACCGGCTGCGCGTCATCGGCGGCACCGTCGGCGGCGGCTTCGGCGGCAAGGTGGACGTGATGGTGGAGCCCATCGCCTGCCTCGCCGCGCAGTTGACCAACCGGCCGGTGAAGTTCGTCTACGACCGAGCCGAGGAGATGCAGGTTTCCTCCCCGCGCGCCGCCGAGCGGATCACGATCGAGGACGGCGTGACCGAGGACGGCCGCATCCTCGCCCGCAAGGTGACGCTGCTGGTGGACGCCGGGGCCTATTCCCGCCACAGCCCCTACGGCACGACCAAGGCGGCCGCGCACATGCCCGGACCGTACACCATCCCGAACGTCTGGGTGGACGCCTACTGCGTCTACACCAACCGGACGCCCTCCAGCGCGATGCGCGGCTTCGGCGTGACGATCGCCGACTTCGCGCTGGAGAGTCAGATGGACCGGATCGCGAAAGACCTCGGCATCGACCCGCTCCAGTTCCGTCTGAAGAACGCCTACCGCGACGGGGACACGAAGGCCCACCGCAAAACGGTCGACGGCGCTGCCCTCGTCGAGGTCGTGCAGCGGGCGGCCGATCTGGTCGGGCACGACCTGCCGGACGCCTACCGGGCGATGTCGTCGATGAGCCGGGAGGGGCTGTGATGGCGAAACTTCGCGGACGCGGCTTTGCCGCCGTCAACTACCCGACGGGGATGAACCTCGGTGGCGACCCGTCGCAGGCGCTGATCCACGCGACGACCACCGGCGGTTTCGTCATCACCCTGTCGTCGGTCGATCTCGGGCAGGGGCTGAAGACGGTCGTCGCCCAGTGCGCGGCGGAGACGCTTGGGCTGCCGCTGGAGAACATCGTGGTCGATACGGCCGACACCGACACCGGGCCGCACTGCATGGGCACCTTCGCCTCGCGCGGCACGCACCGCGTGGGCAACGCCGTGATCATGGCGGCGAAGGAAGCGCGCGAGGTGATGCTGGAGGTCGCCGCCGAGGAACTGGAGGTCGATCCGGCCGACCTCGAAACGGACGGTAGCGGGTTCATCAAACTGAAAGGCTCGGAGGAGAAGAAGATCCACGTCGTGGACCTCGCGCTCGCCGCCCACTTCAAGCACGGGAAGACGATCTCCGGGCGCGGCATCTTCCTCAAACCGAAGAGCGAACCGGTGCCGGAAACCGGCGAAATGGACCCCGACTCCTGCCAGGCCCACGCCTGCACGGTGGCCGAGGTCGAGGTGGACGACGAGACCGGCATCGTCGATGTCCTGCGCATGTACAACGTCTACGAGATGGGCCGCGCGCTCAACCCGGCGATGGCGCAGCAGCAGATCGTCGGCGGGGCGTGGATGGGCATCTCGCACGCGCTCTACGAGACGACCGAGCCCTACTACCCGTCGCGCGAGCACGGGCCGCTCGGGTTCGTCGATTACCTGATGCCGGGCCCGGCCGACCTCGCGGCGATGGAGAGCGTGATCCTGGAGCGGCCGGCGGACAACGGCCCGTTCGGCGGCAAGGGCATCGGCGAAATGACCGCCAACTCGCCGATTCCGGCCATCGCCAACGCGATCTACGACGCCTGCGGCGTGCGAGTCGAGCGGATGCCGATCACGCCGGAGGTGATCCTGCGCGGGCTGGACGAGGTGCGGGCCTGACGGAGTGCCGAGTGCCGAGTGCCGAGTGCCGAGTGCCGAGAAACGGTAGGCCGCCGAGTCAGGGCGAGACGCTCTGCTTGCCGACTTGCCGACTCCGCCGTCGTACCTAACCTATAGGAGGGAGCCGTGTACAAGGTCCTGTCGATCATGCAGAAGCCGGAGGAGATGTCGTTCGAGGACTGGCGGCGCTGGGCGATCGAGGAGCACCCGAAATTGGCCCGGCGGATTCCGGGGATGGTCAAGTACGTGGTAAACGTCGCGCGGAGCGACGACCCGAACGCGGAGTTCCACCTCGTCAACGAGATGTATTTCGAGGACGAGGAGGCGTTCAAGGCCGGGTTCGGCTCGGACGCGGGCAAGGCGGCCGGCGCGGATGCCGCCGGGACGGCGGCGAAACGTGTGCGGTTGGTCGTGGAGCAGCATGAATTGATCTGACGGCGGCCGGGCGCGGACCGGGGCGGAACCGTCACGGAAGTACCGGGCCAATCAGGCAAGCACACTGATGCGGTTGCGAAACGGATGCGGCCACCGGCGACGCCCGGGGCTGAAGGCCCGGGCTACCGGAACGAAACCCCTCCGGGGTTGAGCACGACGGTCGGGGTCACGATGCCCGTTCCCAGTCCCGGAGGGACTTCGTTGGCGTAGCCCGGGCCTTCAGCCCCGGGCGTCCGCGTGGCCGGGGTATTTTGGCAACCGCCACAAGGGCGCTACGAATCGCGCCCGGCGCTTCAGCGTCCTTTCCGTTCTCTCCCCGGTCCTTCAAGGCCGGGTCCACGCGCCGCCACACGCACGACCACGGCAAGGAAACAGGATGACCTGGGCCGACACGCCCGACGCGCTGCGGGAGCGCCTGGAGGCGGTCGAATACTTCGCCGACGAGGGGTTGGCCACCGCGCTGTTCCTCGCCACGAACCTCGGCAAGCCGCTGCTGCTCGAGGGCGAGCCGGGCGTCGGCAAGACCGAGGTCGCGCGCGCGTTCGCGGCGGTCTCCGGCCGGGAACTCATCCGGCTCCAATGCTACGAAGGGCTGGACGCGTCCCAGGCGCTCTACGAGTGGAACTACCCGCGCCAGTTGCTCCACCTGCGTGCCCACGAGCGCGGCGAGGCGGGCATGGCCGGCATCTACAGCCCGGAGTTCCTGCTGGAACGGCCGCTCCTGCGTGCCCTGCGGGCCGAGGGTGGCGCGGTCGTTCTGATCGACGAGATCGACCGCGCCGACGCCGAGTTCGAGGCGTTCCTGCTGGAGTTCCTGTCTGATTTCCAGGTGACGATCCCCGAACTCGGCACGGTGAAGGCGGCCACGCGGCCGGTGGCGATCCTCACCTCGAACCGGACGCGGGAACTGCACGACGCGCTCAAGCGCCGCTGCATGTACCACTGGATCGACTTCCCGGACGAGGAGCGCGAGCGGCGGATCGTCGCCGCACTCGCGCCCGGCGTGGCCGACGAGGCCGCGGCGGCGCTGGTCGAGGCGGTGGCCGCCGTGCGCCGGCTTCCGCTGCTGAAAAAACCGGGCATCGCCGAAACGGTCGAATGGGCGCGCGGAGCCGCCGTGCTGGAGGAGCGCGGCGAAGCGTGGCCGGCGGCGCTGCGCCGGTCGCTCGGGCTGCTGCTGAAGGACCAGGACGACCTGGCGCGGGTGGCGGCCGAGGCCGACCGGCTGCTGCCGGCCGGGGCGTAGCGGTGGGAGCGCCCGCGCGGGAGATGCTCGACGGGTTCGCGGACGCGCTCGCCGCGAACGGTGTGCCGGTCCCGCCGCCGCGCCGGATCGACTTCCTGCGCGCCGTCGCCGCGACCGACCTGCCGTCGATCGACCGGCTCTACTGGATTGCGCGGGTGACGCTCGTTTCCGGGTTCGAGCAGATCGAGCGCTTCGACCGGGTGTTCGACGCCTGGTTCCGGTCCGGTTGGCTGGAAGACGTGAGAAGCGACGCGCCGGGACCGGACGACGAGCAGCCGACCGACCGGCCCGGCGCGGACCCGAGCGCCGACGCCGCGCCGCTCGACCTCGGCGAGGGAACCGGACGGCAGGCGAGCCGCGACGACCTCGCCAATCGCCGGCGCATCCCGGCCGCGTCCGGCGACGACCGGGAGCGGTGGCAACGTACGGTCGCGGCGGCACGGCGCTCGCTGCCGACGG
>JAFAEX010000303.1 GCA_023423795.1 Chloroflexota bacterium
CGGTCAAGTTGACCATCCCCGCAACCCGCAACCCATCACCCACAACCCATCGTGGTAGCCTTCGCCGGGTGTCCGGTCGGGTCGTTCCCCGCCGGCGAGGGCGGGATGGCGGAGGGGCAGTCACACATCGGCGTCGTCGGCGGCGGCATCGCCGGGTTGACCGCGGCGCTGCGGTTCGCGCAGGCAGGCTGCCGGGTGACGCTCTGGGAGCGGGGACCGCGGCTGGGTGGGCAGGCGGTCGCCTTTCCGGTCGCCGGAAGCCATCTCGAACACTTCTACCACCACCTCTTCCAGAGCGACACCGATATCGTCGCCCTGATGGACGAACTGGGGATCGGCGACAAACTGCTCTGGCTCCCGTCCGACGTCGGGTACTACGCCGACGGCCGGATCTGGCCGCTGAACGGCGCGCTGGACGTGCTGCGCCTCGGGTTCATCCCGTTCCGGGACCGGCTGCGGCTGGGGTTGGTGACGGCCTACCTGCAGCGGTTCCGCGACTGGAAGAAGTTCGAGACCGTGACCGCCGACGCCTGGCTGCGACGGGCGCTCGGGCAGCGGGCCTACGACCGGACGCTGGGCGCGCAGTTGCGGGCGAAGTTCGGGCGGCACTACGACCGGGTGCCGATGGTCTGGTTCTGGGGCAAGATCTGGCTACGGACGACCTCGCGCAAAAACCCGCTGGACCAGGAAAAACTCGGTTACCCGCTCGGCAGTTTCAACGTCATCATCGACGCCATCGCCGACGAGGCGCGACGGCTGGGGGCGGTGCTGCATACGGACACCGGGCCGGAGCGGCTCGAGCGCGGCGAGGATGGCCGCTGGCGGGCGATCCTGCCGGGCGGCGATGACGAATCCTTCGATGCCATCGTCGCCACCGTCCCCTCACCCGTGCTGACGCGGCTGGTTCCCGACCTTCCGGCAGATTACCGGGAGCGCCTCGGCGGGCTGGATTATGAAGCGGCGGTGGTCGTGCTGCTCCAGATGAGCAGGGCGCTGTCGGACACCTACTGGCTGAACATGGCCGACCCGGACATGCCGTTCACCGGGATCATCGAACATACGAACTTCATGCCGCCCGAGGAGTACGGCGGCAAGCGGTTCGTCTACCTGAGCAAGTACCTCGAACCGGACAACCCGTACTTCGAGATGGACGACGACGCGCTGATCTCGGCCTACGTACCGTATCTGCAGCGGATCAACCCGAACTTCCGGCGCGACTGGATCGAACGGTCGTGGGTCTTCCGGGAGCGTGCCGCGCAGCCGATTCCGCCGATGCGCTACTCGGACCGCATCCCGCCGCACCGGACGGGGCTGCCCGGTCTCTACCTCGCCAACACGACCCAGATCTACCCGGAGGACCGGGGGACGAACTACAGCGTGCGCCTCGGCAACCGGATCGCGGAACTGGTGGTGGCCGACCTGCGCGGCGGATCGCCCTCGGGAATCTGAAGGCGCTCGTGGCAGCGCCGCCGGCCCGAGGATGACGGCGGTTGCCAAGACAGTCCGGGCATCGGCGCGCCCGCCGCTGGGCCGGTCGCCGGAACAGATAGGCAAACGCCATCAACCCCGGGCGGGCGTGGGCGATGGCCGCATCGTTTTCGCAACCGCCATCAACTCCGGGCATCCCCGTCGTCGGTTCGCTTCCGCAACCGCTGCATGCGCCGGATTGGCTCGGGCTGTGCCCGGCAGCGCGCGCCGGTTGTCCGGCTACGTATGGGATGACGCTTCCAACGCCCCGAACATGATGCTGCGATCGACCGCTAGCCCAACGGTCACGATGGCGTGTGACCGTTAGGCAATCTCGGCATTTTTCCTTGAATCGCTTTTCGGCGGTTGCTACCGTCCGGTGGAATGCGCTGCCGCTCCTGCCCCGACCTGCGCGCGGCGCGCATGCCCCGCGTTCTTTCCGGTCGCGTCCCGCGACGACCGGCCCGGCGCGGCGTCCCCGCCCCGCTCCGAACTGACCGAAACCGGCCGTGCCCCGCGGATTCGACGCGTCGTCGGACCACGCGGGATGCGCGGCAGACGCTGCGGGAGTAACCGATGGCGGGGATCGTGGCTCGGGGGCGTCGGCAGGGATTCCGCCGCGTGGTGATCGCGGCGCTGCTTGCCGGTTCGCTGCTGGCGCCGCTGGCGAACGCGGCGATGACGGCGGTGGCAGCCGACAGCGGCGTCATTTCCGGAGCGGACGAGGGCGTGCGGCTGCGCGCCGAACCCGGATTCAACGGCGACGTGCTCGGCACGCTCTGGGACGGGATGGTCGTCGGGTTGCGGATCGACGCCGTCGATACCGTGCTCGACCCGGACGGGCAAACCCGGTGGTGGCCGGTCTCCACCGACTACGGCGACGGCTGGGTGTCCGGCGCCTACCTAAGCCTCGACGGCTGGGACACCGGGTCGGTAACCGCGCCCGCGTCTGCCGCGGCGAACGACGCGGCAGACGACAGCACCGGCTGGGATGGCCCCGACCTCACCTGGGCGTCCGAGGCGCGGGTGGCGGACGCGGACGGCGTGAACATGCGCGCCGAGCCGGGCGGCGCCGGCACGATCCTCTGGGCGCTGGGACCGAACGAAACCGTCGCGCTGCGCTCCGGTGCGAGCACGGTGTGGGCCGACGGGATGCGCTGGTGGCCGGTCGCCTACGACGGCGTGGATGGCTGGATCGCCGGACCCTATCTCGAAGCGACCGACGGCGGCGCGGCGGCCGACGAGAGCAGTTGGGTGGTTTCGGAAGCGCCCGCCAGCAGTGGTGACGGCGCGACCGGGTTCACCGGCCTGGGCTGGATGACGGTCCGGACCAACGATGGGACCGGGCTGAACCTGCGGGCGGACGCGGCCCCGGACGCCGAGCGCGTCGGGCAGGCCTACGAGGGCGACGTGGTCGCGCTGCTCGATGGGCCGGCGTTCGACCCGATCGGCAACGCCTGGTTCCTCGTCGATGACGGCGGCGTGACCGGCTGGGCCTTCGGTGACTACCTGCGCGACGGCGGCGACCCGGCCCACAACGCCGCGCCGGTCCGGGCGGGACGGGCGACCGGCGCCTTCATGTATCCGACCGCGGGGTTCCAGTTCACCCAGGGGTTCGGGTGCAGCCCCTACTGGTGGAACTACGTGTACAACGCCTTCTGGGGCTGCAACGTCCACGACGGGATCGACCTCGCCGCGCCGTGGTACACCGACCTCGTCGCGGCCGACGGCGGCATGGTCGAGCAGGCCGGGTGGTGCAACTGCGGGCTCGGCTGGTACGTCAAGATCGACCACCTGAACGGCTTCAAGACGACCTACGGGCACATGGCCGACGCTCCGTTCGTGTCGGTCGGGCAGCAGGTCAGCAAGGGCGAGCACATCGGGGAAATGGGCAGCACCGGCAACTCCACCGGCTCCCACGTCCACTTCTCGATGGAGTACCAGGGGAACAAGGTGGACCCCCTCGCCTACCTCCCGTAAACGCGGTTTCCGTCCGGCGGCGCGGGGCGGTCCCAACGGATCGCCCCGCGCGTTCGCGTGTCCGCGACTCGTGCCGCCGGGGCACGGACGATGCGCTTTCCTTTCTGACCGGGAGCCGCCTGGTTCCCCGGACAACGGCAGCCCACGGCCCCGCCAGGCGGCCGCGCACGGGAGGTTCGTTCCAGCCATGGCCCAGATGCCGATGCAGACCCCGCAGGATCTTTTCGTCCACGAACTGTCCGACCAGCTCAGCGCGGAGCAGATCTTCGCCCAGATGCTGAGCGAGGCGCAGGGACTGGTCCAGAACCCGCAACTCAAGGACGGGTTGCGCCAGCACCTGGAGGAGACGAAGCAGCACGCGAAGAACATCGAAAAGATCTTCCAGACCATGGGCGTGCAGCCACACCCGGTCCAGTGCCGGCCGGCGATGGGCCTGCTGGAGCAGTTGAAGGAGGGCGCGGCGTCCAAGCCGTCGCAGGTGGTGCTGGACGGCCTGGTGCTCGGCGGCGCGAGCAAGACCGAGGCGATCGAGATCGCCGCCTACACCGGCTTGATCGAAAAGGCGCAGGCGATGGGCATGGCCGAGGTCGCCCAGATCCTGCAGCAGAACTTCCGGCAGGAGCAGGCCACGCTCCAGAAACTGCAGGGCATCTCGCAGGAGATGACCCGGCATATGGCCGCGATGCAGTCCGGCCAGATGGGCTCCGGCCAGCAGGCCGGCATGACCGCCTGATCCGGTTAGGCGAACGGTTGCGGCCCCGACCCGGATCGCCCGGGCCGGGGCCGCTCCGTGTCTGCCTGAACACGCATCCGCCCGCGTTCCGGCGGACCGCGCTACGATAGCCGGACGATCCACGAGGCGAACGCTTCCGCCGCGGCCCCGCCGGTCGCGGCCTACCGACGGAGGGACCGATGCAGGGCGGCGTCGAGATCCGCGGCGAGATGCACCCCGGATTCGAGGAAATCCTGACCCCGGACGCACTGGCGTTCGTGGCCGGGTTGCAGCGCGCATTCAACGGCCGGAGGCACGAGCTGCTCGCCGAGCGGGCCGCCCGGCAGGCGCGCCTCGACGCCGGCGAGGAGCGGCTGCGGTTCCTCGACGAGACTGCCGACGTTCGCGACGGGGAGTGGCAAGTCGCCCCGGCGCCGCCGGACCTCGACGACCGGCGGGTGGAGATCACCGGGCCGTGCGACCGCAAGATGGTGATCAACGCGCTCAACTCGGGCGCGAAGGTCTTCATGGCCGACCTCGAAGACGCCTCATCGCCGACGTGGTTCAACGTGGTGGACGGCCAGCGCAACCTGCGCGACGCGGTGCGCCGCACGATCTCCTTCGCCAACCCGGACGGCCGCGAGTACCGGCTCAACGACGAGACGGCGACGCTGCTGGTGCGCCCGCGCGGCTGGCACCTGCCGGAGCGGCACATCCTCATCGACGGCGAAGAAGCATCGGGCAGCCTGGTCGATTTCGGTTTGTATTTCTTCCACAACGCGGCCGAACTCGTGGCGCGCGGCTCCGGGCCGTACTTCTACCTGCCGAAACTGCAATCCCACCGGGAAGCGCGGCTTTGGAACGACGTGTTCACCCACGCCCAGCGTGAACTCGGCATCCCCCACGGCACGGTGCGGGCGACGGTGCTGGTGGAAACGCTGCCGGCCGCGTTCGAGATGGAGGAGATCCTTTACGAACTGCGCGACCACGCGGCCGGGCTGAACGCGGGCCGCTGGGACTACATCTTCTCCGCGATCAAGACCTTCCGCGCCGACCGCGAGATGCTGCTGCCGGACCGGGCCCAGGTGACGATGACGGTGCCGTTCATGCGGGCCTACGCGCTGCTGCTGGCGAAGACGTGCCACAAGCGCGGGGCGCACGCGGTCGGCGGGATGTCGGCGTTCATCCCCTCCCGGCGCGACCCGGAGGTGAACGAAACCGCCTTCGCCAAGGTGCGCGAGGACAAGCAGCGGGAAGCCGGCGACGGCTACGACGGCACGTGGGTGGCCCATCCCGGACTGGTGCCGGTCGCCCGCGAATCGTTCGACGCGGTGCTGGCTGACGCGCCGCACCAGAAGCACCGGCAGCGCGACGACGTGGCGGTGACGGCCGAAGAACTGGCCGACTTCGGCATCCCGGGCGGCACGATCACCGACGCGGGCGTGCGGATGAACGTGAGCGTCGCCCTCCAGTACATCGACGCCTGGTTGCGCGGCACCGGGGCGGCGGCGATCTTCAACCTGATGGAGGATGCCGCGACCGCCGAGATTTCGCGCGCCCAACTGTGGCAGTGGATCCGCAACGGCGCGGCGACCGACGACGGTCGGGCGATCGACGCCGAGCGCTACCGGACCGTGCGCGACGAGGAACTGGAGAAACTCGGCGGGGCCGGGAGCGGACGCCTCGGCGACGCGGCGGCGATCCTCGACGACCTGGTGCTCGCCGACGCCTTCCCGGATTTCCTGACGATCCCCGCCTACCGGTTGCTCGACTGATCGCCTGTCTCGCAGCGGAATTGACCGGCATGTCAAAGAAGGAAAGGAACCCGATGTCCCCGGAGCGGATGCCGCTGACAACGGTCAACGACCTCGGCGCCGACGAGTTCGTTGCCCGGTTCGGCGGCATCTTCGAGCATTCGCCGTGGGTGGCCGAGCGCGCCTACGCGAGCCGGCCGTGGCCATCGCTCGCCGCGCTGCACGAGGCGATGTGCGTTGTGGTGCGGGACGCCGCATCGGACGAGCAGTTGGCGCTCATCCGCGCGCACCCGGACCTCGTCGGGCGGGCGGCGCTGGCGGGCACGCTGACCCGCGAAAGCACCGCCGAGCAGCAAGCGGCCGGGCTCGATCCCGGCGCGCTCTCGCCCGCGGAGATCACCCGCTTCGAGGCGGGCAACAACGCGTATCGAGAACGGTTCGGCTTCCCGTTCGTGATTTGCGCCCGCGAGAACCCGAAGGCGATGATCCTTGCCGGCCTCGACGCCAGGGTCGGCAACGACCGCGAGACGGAGATCGCGACGGCGCTGGGCGAGATCGAGAAGATTGCCCGGCACCGGCTCGCCGACCTGGTGGACGCGGGCTGACGCCGAGCCGGCAAGGCGGGCAACAGCACCGATTCCCGGCCATCGGTCAATCCGGACTGCCGCACGCGTGCCGATCCGCAATCAGGCCTCGACCCGCCAACGAGGGGGGAGAACCCACGCCATGCAGTACGAAATCACCTACGGCAAACGCCGCGTCCCGGTCTATCGCACCCACGCCGCGCCGCTGGCCGGGATTCGCGCCATCCCGGAATCGCCGTTCACCGGCAAGAGCAACGAACTGGTGGCGGTCGAGGTCGATACCGAGGTCTACGGCGAGGATTTCCTGCCGGCCTACACCGAGGGCGACAACTCGATGGTCGTCGCCACCGACTCGATGAAGAACTTCGTGATACGGGAAACGCTGACGTGGGATGGCGCGACGCTGGAAAGCCTCGCCTACCACCTCGCCAACGGAATTTCGTCCACCTACGAGTACCTGCGCGATTTGCGGCTGACGGTCCGCGAACTGCCGTTCGGCGGCGTCCCGGTGCCGGGCGACGGCGGGTTCGCGCCCTCGGACAACCTGTTCGAGAGCCGCCGGGCGGATTACGGCGAGGCGACCCTGCGACTCCAGCGCGGCGAGGGAACGGCAACGGCGATCGTCGATCACCAGTGCTTCCGGCGCGACATCCACTTGATGAAACTGACCGGATCAGCGTTCACTGCCTTCGTCCGCGACGGCTACACGACGCTGCCGGAGCGGGGCGACCGCCCGCTCTACGTCTTCATGGAGACGAGTTGGCGCTACGGCGACCCGGCCGACGCGCTCGGCACGGACCCGGCGCGCTATGTACCGTCGGAGCAAATCCGGGACATCTGCTCGACCGTCTTCGCCGAGTTCGTGTCGGAGTCGATCCAGCAACTGGTCCACGTCATGGGCCAGCGCATCCTCGAGCGCTTCCCGCAATTGGCCGAGGTCGGGTTCGTCGCGACCAACCGGACCCGCGACCCCTACGGCGAGCGTCCCGCGGGCGACGGCGGCGGGGCGAAAGTCTATAGCGACCCGTTCCCGGCGTTCGGGAACATCACGCTGACGATCAGGCGCTAGATATTCGCTCGGGAGGAGCCTCGCGTGCCCGGACGGCTGACCACCCACGTGCTCGACACGGCCAACGGCCGCCCGGCGGCAGGGATGGCGATCGACCTGATCCGCATCACCGCTACCGGCGGGCGGGAGATGCTGGTCCGCGTGCGCACCAACGCCGATGGCCGGACGGACGAGCCGTTGCTGGCCGGTGAGCGTTTCCGCACCGGCGTCTACGAACTGCACTTCGAGACCGGCGAGTATTGGCGCAGGCTGGGCGTTGAAATCGCCGAACCGGCGTTCCTCGACGTCGTACCGATCCGGTTCGGCGTCGCCGACCCGGAAGGGCACTACCACGTACCGTTGCTCTGCTCCCCATGGTCGTACAGCACGTACCGGGGGAGTTGATCCGACATCCGGGATCGGTGCGGGGTTCTTCGTCGGTCACAGGGAAGGGGCAGCGCGGGCGAACCGTCAGCGATCGGCCGGATGCCGGCGATGGTGCACGGACCAGTGCCGTCCGCATGGCGCCGACGCCTCCTCCAGTAGCCACGCGAGACCTGTCCTCGGAGCAAACGCTGGATGACAGAACACCGAACCGACGTCAACGCGGCCGCCGAACGCATCCTGAACCGCTGCGAGGCGATCGCCGCCTGCACCGAGATTCCCGGCGAGATCACCCGGCGCTACGGCAGCCCGGCGCTGGCGGCGGCGATGGATCGCGTGGCCGGATGGATGGCCGACGCGGGACTCGTGACCCGCCGCGACGCGATCGGCAACCTGATCGGCCATTACGATCCGGACGGAATGTGCGGCCCGGCGCTGGTCATCGGCAGTCACCTCGACAGCGTGCCCAACGGCGGACGCTACGACGGACCGCTCGGCGTGTTGCTGGGCATCGAAGTGCTGGACCGGCTCGCTCCGGATGGCGTCCGGCTTCCCTTCCCGGTCGAGGTGGTGGCGTTCGCCGACGAGGAGGGCGCGCGGTTCCACACGACCTATCTCGGCAGCCGCGCTTATGCCGGCACGTTCGATCCGCATTTGCTGGCGCGCACCGACGCGGACGGGGTTTCGCTTGCCGACGCCTGCGCGGCATACGGCGGCGATCCCGGCGTGTTGGCCGCTCCGGGCAGCCGACCGGCCCTACTCGGGTACGTCGAAGCGCACATCGAGCAGGGGCCGATGCTCGAAGCACTCGACGCGCCGCTGGCGGTGGTCACGGCCATTTCAGGGCAGAGCAGGATCGCGGTTCGCATCGTGGGCGAGGCCGGGCACGCCGGGACGGTGGCGATGCTCCTGCGGAAGGATGCCCTCGCCGCCGCCGCGGAACTGGTCCTTGCCGCCGAACGGATTGCCCGAGCGACGCCCGGACTTCTGGCGACGGTCGGGCAACTCATGGTCGCGCCCGGCGCGAGCAACGTGGTGCCCGGGGACGTGCGGCTGACCATCGACGTGCGCTCGCCGGACGACGCCCTGCGGCAGTCGGCGGTCGCAACCCTGCGCGACGAACTCGCGGCACGATGCGCCGCCCGCGGCCTCGCGCACGATTGGGAGATCGTGCAGGAGAACGCCGCCGTGCCGATGGACGGCGATCTCAGCGCTCGCCTCGCCCGCGCCGTGGGCAAATGCGGGCTGCCGGTGCACCGCCTGCCGAGCGGCGCGGGCCACGACGCGGTGGTGATGGCCGGGGTTTGCCCGGTGGCGATGCTGTTTGTCCGGTGTGCGGGCGGCATCAGCCACCACCCGGCCGAACGTGTGTCGGCAGGGGATGTATCGGCGACGCTTAGCGTGTTGCGAGAGTTCGTGAATACCGTTTACCGTGCGGCATGAGGGTCGCCCGAGACATGAGGTTCACAACAGCCCGAACGCGCAGTTCATGCATCGTAGGCACTCTGATTGAACGTAGTACCTTGGGCGGGGGTACTACACCGGGAGCGAACGCATGAGCATCGCAAGCACCATCACCAGCAGGGGACAAGTGACGATTCCGGTCAGCATCCGTCGCAAGTTCGGGCTCAACGAGGGAGATGCGGTTTTCTTCAGCGAAGTCGATGGCCAGATCGTGCTCACGCCGGAGACCGCACCGGTTTTGGCCACTGCCGGAATCTTCCGTGTATTCGCCACCGGAGAGCCGTTGTCCATGGAAGAAAAGGGCGAGGATACAGAGGATGCGTGGGCCGAAGCGGCGGTCGAGCGCGACGAATCGACGAAATGACGACGGTCTTCGACGATACCAACGTGTTCCTGCGCCACTTGCTGGGCGATCACGTTGACCATTCGCCGCGGGCGACGGCTTTCTTTGTGGATGTGGCATCTGGAAAGCTGAGCGCGACAACGGCGGCCAGCGCGATCATGGAAGTCGTCTTCGTGCTCGAACGAACGCACAAGGTCCCGCGTGCGGAAATAGCTTCGGCAATCTCGCAACTCGTGACAATCGAGCACATCAGGTTCGCGGACAAGGCTGCGATTGTTGAAGCGCTCGATTCGTATTCCGGCATGAACGTCCCGTTCGTCGATGCGCTCCATGTTGCGTTGTCGCGGGCCGGGGGCATCACGCGCATCGCGTCGTTCGACCGCCACTTCGACCGCTTCCCCGGCATCGAACGGGTCGAGCCATGACCGCCGGCGAGCGTTCGCACTGCGACGTGCTCATCCGCGGCGGCATGGTCGTCACGCCGGATACGGTGGCCCCGGCCGACGTGGCGATCCGCGGCGAGACGGTCGTCGCCGTGGGTCGGGACCTTCGCTGGAGCGCGGACGATGAGATCGACGCCGCCGGCATGCACTTGTTTCCCGGCGTGGTCGATGCCCACGTCCACTTCAACGATCCCGGTCGCGCGGATTGGGAAGGCTGGCCGACGGGCAGTGCCGCGCTCGCCGCCGGCGGCGGCACGGTCGCGGTGGACATGCCGCTCAACTCCGACCCGCCGCTGCTGGACGGCGCGGCGTTCGACGCGAAGGCAGCCACCACCGAAGCCGGTTCGATCGTCGATTTCGCGCTTTGGGGCGGGCTGACGCCGGACAACCTCGACCGGCTGGGGGAACTTGCCGCGCGCGGGGTGGTCGGGTTCAAGGCGTTCATGTCGAACTCCGGCATCCCGGAGTTCCGCGCCGCCGACGAGGCGACGCTGCGGCGCGGAATGGAGATCGCTACCCGGTTCGGGCTGCCGGTCGCGGTCCACGCTGAAGACGACGCGCTCTGTACGGACCTGGCGGCACGGGCAATCGCCTCGGGGCGCAGGACCTGGCGCGACTGGGCAGCAACGCGGCCAGTCGAGGCGGAAACGCGCGCGATCCGCCGCGCCATCGCGTTGGCGGCGGAGACCGGGTGCGCGCTGCACGTCGTGCACGTCAGTTCGGGCGAGGGCGTCGCGCTGGTGGCGGCGGCCCGCGCACGCGGCGTCGATGTGACGTGCGAGACGTGCCCGCACTACCTCGGCCTCACCGCGGATGACCTCGAAGCGCTCGGCGCGGTCGCCAAGTGCGCGCCGCCACTGCGGTCCCAATCGGACGTCGAGGCGCTGTGGTCGGCGCTGGCCGCGGGCGAAATCCAGACCGTCGGTTCGGACCACTCTCCTGCCCCGCCGGATTTGAAGACGGGCGACGACGCCTTCGCAACCTGGGGCGGCATCGCCGGATGCCAGACGACGCTGCCGCTCCTGCTAACCGAAGGCGCGCGGCGGTCGCTGCCGCTGCCGGCATTGGCCCGCCTCCTCGCCGCCGCCCCGGCGCGTCGCCTGCGCCTGCCGCGCAAGGGCAGGATCGCGCCGGGCTACGACGCCGACATCGCGCTGGTCGATGTGTCGGCCGAATGGACGTTGGAAGCGGACGACCTTCGGTACCGCCACCGGATTTCGCCGTGGGTTGGGCGGACGTTCCGAGGCCGCGTCGTGCGCACGCTTCGGCGCGGCGCGACGATTGTCGGGCAGGAATGGGACGCGCCCGTCGCCGGCGGCAGGCTGGTGCGGCCGGAGCGGACCTGATCCGGGAAACCGGCGATTCGCCCGAGCGCAACGCTGCGCCGATCCCGCGCGGGTGCCGGGAAGCGGCGTTCTGGTGCATCATCGGCGGCACAGACTGCCCACCCCACTCAACGCGGAGTCGAGCACACGATGATGTGGCAACGCTATTTCCAGCCGACGAGCCTCCCGGAGGCGCTGAACCTGCTGGCCGAACACGCCGGCGAAGCGCGCATTGTCGCCGGCGGCACCGACCTGGTGGTCGAACTCGGTCGCGGCATCAGGCCAACCGGCGCCCTGATCGACATCACGCGGGTGTCGGACCTTGCGGGGATTGCGGAGCGTGCCGGCGAGGTCGTCCTCGGGGCGCTGACGACGCACAACGACGTGATCGCCTCCCCACTCTGCCGAGAGGCGCTGCGCCCGCTGACGCAGGCGTCCCAGGAGGTCGGCGCGCCGCAACTGCGCACGCGGGCAACGGTGGTTGGCAACCTCGTGACCGCCTCGCCGGCGAACGACACGATCGCGCCGCTGGTCGCGCTCGGGGCGTCGCTGGTGCTGGCGAGCGTTCGCGGCGAGCGGGTCGTGCCGATCGAGGAGTTCTACCTCGGCGTACGGCGGACGGTGCTCGCGCCGGACGAACTGGTCCGCGAGATCCGGGTGACGCCGTTGCCGCCGGGCGCGCGGTCGCGGTTCGTCAAACTCGGGCTGCGGCGGGCGCAGGCGATCTCGGTGGTGGATGCCGCGCTGGTCGTCGTCATGGACGGCGACACGGTCGGCGAGGCCCGGATCGCCCTCGGGTCGGTCGCGCCGACCATCGTCCGCGCCGGGGAAGCCGAAGCGTTCCTCCGGGGGAAGGCGCTGGACTCGGCCACTTGCGCCGAAGCGGGCCGCCTTGCCGCGGCCGCGGCGAACCCCATCGGCGACGTCAGGGGCAGCGCGGACTACCGGCGCACGACGATCGCGAATCTGGTCGCCGACGCCCTGCTCGGATTCGCCCTCGGCGATGAAGGCGACATCCCAGACGATCCGGTCCTGCTCGCGACTGGCCGGATCGATGCCGGCGCGGCGGACCCCTATGCGGGTGTCATCGAGACCGTCGTGAACGGCCAGCCACGGTCGTTGGACGCGTCCGGCGGCACGACCCTGCTCCATGCCCTGCGCGACGAAGCCGGGTTGACCGGGGCGAAACCGGGCTGCGAGGAAGGCGAGTGCGGCGCCTGCACCGTCTGGATCGACGGCATGGCGGTGATGTCGTGCCTCGTGCCCGCGCCGCAGGCCCACGGACGCGAGGTCGTGACCATCGAAGGGCTGGCCGCCACCAAACCGGAGGCTGCCGATGGGCTCCACCCGGTGCAGCGCTCGTTCGTGGCCTGCGGCGCCGTCCAGTGCGGGTACTGCATCCCCGGCATGGTGATGGCCGCCGCGAAGTTGCTGGACGAGCGGTCCGGCCCGAACCGCGCCGCGATCGAAACCGGCCTTTCCGGCAACCTCTGCCGCTGCACCGGCTACCGCAAGATCTTCGACGCGGTCGTGTCCGCGAGTGCCGAGTGCCGAGTTGCGAGTGCCGAGCAGGGACCCTGCTGATCGGCACGCCCAATCGCCCGCGCAGAGACGCTGCCACTCGTCACTCGGCACTCGGCACTCGGCACTCGCCACTCCGTGGAGACGACGATGAACCGCACCAGCCTGATCGGCCAGCCGCTGCCGCGGCACGACGCCCTCGCCAAGGTCACCGGCGCGGCCCGCTATCCGGGCGACTTGTTCACGCCGGGAACGCTGCACCTGAAGGTGGTGTTCGCCGGCAGGGCGCACGCGCGGATTCGCGGCATCGACGCCTCGGCCGCCCTCGAACGAGCGGGCGTGGTCGCCGTGCTGACCGCCCACGACGTGCCGTACAACGCCTTCGGGCTGATCGACGCCGACCAGCCGGTGTTGTGCGCCGACGTCGTCCGGTTCCACGGCGACAAGGTCGCGCTGGTGGTCGCGGAAACGGCCGACGCCGCCGAGGCCGCCGCCGCGCTGGTGCGGGTGGACTACGAGGACCTGCCGGCGGTCGTCGATCCGCGGGCGGCGCTGGAGCCGGACGCGCCGCTGGTGCACGCGACGCGGGGCACGAACCTGCTCTTCCGGCTGCCGATCCGCAAGGGGGACATCGAGGCCGGATTCGCCGCCGCCGACGTGGTGCTCGAAGGCGAGTTCGAAACCTCGTGGCAGGAGCACGCCTACCTGCAACCGGAAGCAGGCGTCGCGTGGGTGGACGACGCCGGCCGCGTGGTCGTCGAATCGGCCGGGCAGTGGCTGCACGAGGACCGTGCCCAGATCGCCAAAATGCTCGGGCTGGAGCACGACCACGTCGTGATCCGCTATGCGGCCATCGGCGGCGCGTTCGGCGGGCGCGAGGACCTGAGCGTGCAGCATCTGCTGGCGCTTGCGGCGTGGAAACTCGAACGCCGGGTCGGCATCGTCTGGACGCGGACGGAGTCGATCGTCGGGCACCACAAGCGTCACCCGATCGCCACCCGCTGCCGCTGGGGCGCCACGCGGGACGGCAGGATCACGGCTGTCGAAGCCGAGGTCATCGCCGACGGCGGGGCGTATGCCTCGACCTCGCAGGAAGTGACCAAGGTCGCCACGCTCTTCGCCACCGGCTGCTACGAGGTCGAGAACATCGCCGTCGAGGGGAAGGTCGCCTACACCAACAACGTGCCCTCCGGCGCGTTTCGCGGGTTCGGCGCGCCGCAGGCCCACTTCGCCGCCGAGGTGATGATCACCCGGCTCGCCCACGCCATCGGCATGGACCCGGTCGAGTTCCGCCGCCGCAACGCCTACCGCGAAGGCAGCCTCGAACCGACCCGCAACCCGCTCCCGCCCGGCGTCTCGGCGCTCGCGGTGCTGGAACGCTGCGCGCTCGAAGTCGGGAGCGAGTCGAGGAGTCGAGGAGTCGAGGAGTCGAGGAG
>JAFAEX010000223.1 GCA_023423795.1 Chloroflexota bacterium
ACCGTCATCCCGAGCCTGTCGAGGGATCTCGTTCTCCAACGTGTGTGGTCGCGACGAGATCCCTCGACAGGCTCGGGATGACGGTGGAGGGAGGATGCTCGCGCGAAGCGCCGGCAATCGGTCGCGCGCGGATTGCCACGCCGCCATCCGGGCGATGACCACCGCGACCGCACCCCGTCCCGCGTGCGGGTGCGCGACCGGATCGGGGAGGAGCCAGCATGAACAACCCGCGTGACTGGCATGTGCTGCTGATCGGTGGCGCGAGCGGGGTCGGCAAGACGAGCATCGCCTACCCGCTCGCCCGCCATTTCGGGATCGGCATCACCCAGATCGACGATTTCCAGGTGATCCTCGAACGCATGACCGCGCCGGAGCGGTACCCGGACGTCCACCTGTTCCGTACCCGCCCCGAGGCGTTCTTCGCGATGGACGAAGACGCCAAACTGGCCCACGCCATCGCCTACGCCACGGCGATGGCCGAAGCGCTCGAATACGTCGTCGCCAACCACCTCGCCGGCGAACCGCCGATCGTGCTGGAAGGCGACTTCCTCTTGCCCGCGCTCGCCGCCCGCCCCTCCTTCGACGGGATCGCCGCCGCCGGCCGGGTCCGCGCGCTGTTCGTCGTGGAACCGGACGAAGACCAGATCGCCAACAACTACGCGGCCCGGGAGGGCGACCACCAACCCGTCCGCGCCCGAGCGAGTTGGCGCTACTCCGAATGGCTCCGCGCCGAAGCCTCCCGGCGGCACCTGCCCGTGCTTGAGGCGCGCCCGTGGGACACGGCGTTCGAGCGGGCGCTGGCGCTGCTCTCCGGCCCCGAAGCGGCGGACGACGGCGAAGGTCCAGGCGACGACCACCAACTACCGCCGCCTGCCCGGGGATGATTGCGATTGCCGAATTGCTTCGACCGCCCGGCCACCGAAACGCACGGGGATGATGGCCTTTGCCAAAATAGTCCGGGCATCGGCGGGGCGGGCGCGATGCATCACGCCCGCCCATGGTCCGGTGTCCGGATCAATCAAGCAAACGCCATAACCCCCGGGTTATGGGAACGAAACCCCTCCGGGGTTGGGACCGACGAATCGGCATCGCGGCAGCCATCCACAGTCCCGGAGGGACTTCGTTCCCGTAGCCTGGGACTTTCAGTCCCAGGCGAGCGCCTCCGGTGGCCGTATCTATCTGGCAACCGCCATCATCGCGCCCGCGACGGCCGCGTTGGCTTCACCGCCTCCCGCGCCGGCTCGGCGAACGCCACCAGTTTGTGGCTCAGGTCGCGGGTCGCCGCGTGGGCCTCGCGGTAGAGCGCGAACACCTCCTGGTAGCGGGCGAACCGGGCGCGGTTGGGCTCCGTGGCCGGGCCGTAACTCGCCCAGCGGGCCGCCGTCGGCACCGGGTCGTGACCGCCCGCAGCCGCGGCCGCCAGCACCGCCGCGCCCATCGCCGCCTGGTCGGCGGTCGCCAGCAGGTGGACCGGCATCCCGAAGGCGTCCGCCGCGATCTGCCGCCAGAGCGGGCTGCGCGCCCCGCCGCCGGCGATCACGATCCGCTCCGGCGCGGCGCCCTGCTCCTCCAGCACCGCGAAGGCGTCGAGGCAGGCCAGCGTCGCGCCCTCCATCACCGCGCGCACGAGGTCGCCGCGCCCGTGGTGGTCGCCGAGGCCGAGGAACGCCGCCCGCAACCGGGCGTCCATGTGGGGCGAGCGCTCGCCGACGAGGTACGGCAGGAAGAGCAACCCGTTCGCGCCGACCGGACGGGACGCCGCCCAGCCCGTCATCCGTTCCCACGCGTCCGGGCCGCGCAGGTCCAGCATCTCGTCGCGCAGCCAGCGCATCGCCATCCCGGCGGCCAGCGTCGCGCCCATCTGGTACCAGCCCGGGCTGCCCGGGCCCGGCTCCAGCGCCGAGCAGAACGTGTGGGAGCGCCCCAGCGGGTCCGGGGAAACGCCCTCGGCCGGGATCATCACCTGCGCCCCGGTCGAGATCGACAGCAGCATCGTCTTCGGGTCGGTGATGCCTGCGCCGAGCAGCCCGGCCGGGGCGTCGCCCGTGCCGGTCGCCACCGGGACGCCCGCCGGCAACCCCATCTCCTCGGCGGCCCGTGCGGTCAGCGTGCCCGCCACCGCCGCCGAGGGGCGCAGCGCCGGCAGCCGCGCTTCGTCGATCCGCGCCGCGCGCAGCAGGTCCGGCGACCACGAGCGCCAGCGCACGTCCAGCAGCAGCGACCCGGACGCCTCGCCCGGGTCGGTCGCGATCTCGCCGGTGAGGCGGCGGCGCAGTTCGTCCTTCGGCGCAAGCAGCCGCCGGGTGCGGAACCAGAGCGAGGCCTGCTCCTGCTGCAACCACGCCGCCGTGGCGGCCATGAACCCGGCCGCGAGCGGGCTGCCGGCGATCCCGATCAGTTTCTCCGCCCCGATCCGCCCGGTCACCTCGCCGACGTGCCGCCACGAGCGCCCGTCGGCCCAGATGATCGCCGGCGCGATCGGCCGCCCCTGGTCGCCCAGCAGCACCGTGCCGTGCATCTGGCCCGAAAGCCCGATGCCGGCCACGCGCGTTCCCGTCGGCGCCCAGCCGGTCGCCTGCCGGGCGGCAGCGACGGCGGCAGCCCACCAGTCGTCCGGGTCCTGCTCGGCCCAGCCCGGCTGCGGGTGGCGCACCGGGTACTCGGCCGACCCCGAGCCGACCACGCGGCCGGATTCGTCCACCAGCAGCGCCTTCAGCGACGAGGTGCCGAGGTCCAGCCCGAGGAACGCGTCCATGCCCGATCCGATCCCTTCCCTGCCCGGCCGCGACGCTGCCCGCGTCCACCGATTATCGCCGCCGCCGGCTCCCGCAATGGCTACCCTGGAGCGCGTTGCGGAACCACCCCGTCGTCATCCCGAGCCTGTCGAAGGATGACGGGCTGGGTGCGCTCGGCGAGGCGCCACATGGCCCTCTTACCCCAACACCACCTGGGCCCGCGCCACGCCGGCCTTCGGCGTCGCTGCGGTGATGCCGACCGTCGTGCCGGCCGGCTGGCGGACGACCCATTCCGCCCGCGCCCGGTTCAGGATCGGCGCCACGTCGTGCCACAGGATGCCGGCGAAGGTGTTCGCCCGGCCGTCGAGGTGCCCGAGGTCGGTCTCCCGTTTCCCGGACACCAGCGCTCCATCCTCGCCCACCGCGATCGTCACCGTCACCGGTTTGGCGACCCCCGCCTCGCGCGCCGTCGCGGTCACGTAGGTCGGCAGGTACCCCGTGTTGTGCACGATCGCGACGATCCGGTAGAGGTCGTCCCCCAACCGCTCGGCGCGGGCGTCGCGGATCTCCAGCATCGGCGCGGTTTGCGCGGCCCGCAGCACGAACCGGGCGTTGGCCGAGGTGACCTCCTCCAGCATCGGCCCGGGCGGGTTGGTCCAGGTGAAGGTGCGGTTCCAGCCGCCGATCTCGACCGGGCCGAGTTGCGGGTGGTCGAATGGCGTCCAGTCGCGGAAGCCCTCGCCGCCCAGTTCGCGGTCCAGCACCGCCAGCATCGCCGCGTCATCCGCATCCGACCGGCTCCGGTGGAAGCCGATGAAGTCCGTCACCTCGATGCCGGCCTTGTCCGCCAACGACCACAGTTCGGTGGAGAACGGCAGCATCCCGAGGTGCTCGAACACCCAGTCGATCAGCCCGCCCTTGATCGGCTTCTTCGCGTCGTAGGCGAACTCGTCGTGGATGCCGATGCAGGGATAGCCCGTCTCCTCCTCGCCGATCGTGCCCAGTTCCTCGTAGATCGCGCGGTCCAGCGCGGGCAGGTCCGCCGTCGGGTGGGCGGTCGGCGGTCGCAGGATGCACCCCGCATACGTGTGGAAGTGCTGCGAGCCGTGGATGTTCGGGTGGGCGAGCAGGAACTCGGCCAGCGCCTTCGTTTCCGGCTCGGAGAGCGGGTAGCGGCCCGCGCCCTCCTGCACCCAGTGCGGCGCCCAGTCGGCCGGGAAGTTGCGGTTGGCGTCGATGCCGTAGAGCGCCTCGGCGACCGGCACGTTCGCCCCGTCCCACTCCGGGATGCTCCCCTCGGGCAGCAGGAAGTAGTAGGTCCCGCCGAACTCGTCCGGGCCGCGCCGGGTCATGATCCGCGGGTCGTGGGACGAGATTTTCCACGGGCCGGCCGGGTCCGCGATCCGCATCGTCACGACCGTGCCGTCGCCGTCGATGTCCTCCTCGACCAGCCCGGGCTGCTGCTCCTCGTGCGGAAACCGCCGCAGCGACGAGCGGATGAACCCCGCCGCCTCGGACATGCCCACATCCATCGCATCGACGTTCACCGCCGGCACGAGGTAGAGCGTCGTTTGTTCCAGCAGCCGGCGGATGGCCGGGTCGGACTCCGCGTTCGCCAGCACGTGATCGATCAGCCAGAGCACCGCGGCCACGCCGGAGACCTCGTCGGCGTGGATGTTGGCGTCCACGAAGTACGCCGGCTTGTCCTCCGGCGCGCCCGCCGCGCGGTCGGTCAGCGTCAGCGCCCAGATGTCGCGCCCTTCGAGCGATTGCCCGATGCTCTCGATCGTGAGCAGGTCCGGGTGCTCCCCCGCCCAGCGGTGCAGCAGCTCGGTCAATTCCGCGTAGCGGTAGTAGCGGTCGGGCCGGTACTCGCTCGATTCGGCGATCCAGATGCCGGGGGTAATGGGCACGCGCGTGGTCCTCCCGCGTGGGTCTCGGGGCAAACGTTCCCCATGCCGGTCGTTCGCCCGGCATCGTACCCGGCGGAATGCCGGTCCGGTCCGCGCGATCCATCAGCCGGGCTGTTGCCCGTACTCCGCGTCGGAAACGTGCTCGCCCCACGTCGCGTTGCCGCCCGCCTCATCCACCTCCAGCATCGCGATATGCGCCATGAACCGGTCGGGCGCGGCGCCGTGCCAGTGCTCCTCCCCCGGTTCGAAGAACACCCGGTCGCCCGGGCGGATGACCTCGACCGGCGCGCCCCGGCGCTGGCACCGTCCGACGCCCTCGGTGACGAAAATCGTCTGCCCGTTGGGGTGGGTGTGCCACGCCGTTCGCGCGCCCGGCGTGAAGCGGACGAGGCTCGCCGAGAGCCGCGTCCCCGCCTCCGGCGCCGCCACCGCGTCGATAAAGACCGCGCCGGTGAACCACTCCTCCGATCCCCTGCGCGTCGCGACCGAACTCCGCGTGACCTGCATCGCTAGCCCTCCACAGGCCGCACCGCCACTCACGTCATCCCGAGCCTGATACGCCGTCATCCCGAGCCAAATGCGCCGTCATCCCGAGCCTGTCGAGGGATCTCGTTTCATCTCGACTTGTCGGAATGACCGGTTAGCGCCCGGTCCTCCCCGATGTTCTCGTCTAACCGTTCCAGCCTTCGCGTGCCGGGAATCGGCACGATCCACGGCGTGCGCGCGCCGGATCGTGGCCGATCATGTCCTCCCGGCTGCCCGGTGCCGGCCCGTAGGACATGCTCATGCCCATGCAGCCGAGCCCGATCGCCGAGACCCGAAGGCCGCCGTTCCCGAGGGTGCGCTCCTGCACGACGCCGCTCCTCCCACGCCACCGACACGCCGCCAGCGGGCCGCCAACGCGGCGCGGGCGGTCCCGTATGGAACCGCCCGCGCCCGTACCAACCGACGTTATCCGGCGACTACGCCGAGCGCGACCACTTCCAGAAGTCGAACGTGCCCATGTTGATCGGATTGAACTCGAACCCCTGGATGTTCGATTGCAGCACCGTCGTCCACTTCGGCTGGGCGAAGTAGATCGCCGGCACGTCCTCGCTGGTGATGATCGTCTGCAACCGGTCCAGCGTCTCCTTGTACGAATCCAGCGTCGAGGCGGCCACCGCCGCGTCGAGCAGGTCATCGACCTCCTCGTTGCAGTAGAAGCCGCTGTTGGCGCCCTTGGACCCCCACGACTCGCAGGAGATCAGGGGGTACAGCCCGTTCCATGCGTCGTTGTAGTCCGGCCACCAACTCTGGCTCATGAAGGCCGGCCGCTCCTCGATCGGGGAGTCGCCGTAGATCAGCCCGATGTAGGCCGCCTGGTCCATCGT
Organism: Chloroflexota bacterium; assembly: GCA_023423795.1. Lineage (GTDB taxonomy): Bacteria > Chloroflexota > Chloroflexia > Thermomicrobiales > UBA6265 > CADCWF01. The sequence continues at coordinate 6,019 of JAFAEX010000223.1, forward strand.
CTCGATCGAGAGCGTGATCCCGATCTCGGCGAGGTTGGCCTGGAACAGCTCGAGGTGCCGGGTGTCGGAGTTGACCGTCGTCGCCACGACCAGCTCCGTCCCCTCGGCGATGCCGGCCGCGTCCAGCAGTTCCCGCGCCTTGGCGAGGTCGGTTTCGAAGAAGAAGCCGTCCTCCTGGTAGCCGAGGACCGCCGGGGCCACCGGGCTGTTCGCCTGGCTGGCGTTGCCGAGATAGATGCCCTCCAGCATTTCCTGGTACGGGAAGGCGTAGCACATCGCCTGCCGCGCCTCGGGCGACTCCAGCGGCCCACCGACCGCCATGATCAGGTAGGCGACCTCGGTGCTGTCGCTGAGGACCACGTTCAGGTTCGGCTGCTGTTCGAGCGCCTCGATCCACTCGAACTCGACGCTGAAGCGGTCCATCATGTCCACGTCGCCGGCTTCCACGAGCTGGCGCATGGTGGCCGGCTCCGGCACCACGCGGATGATGATGCGCTCGAAGTGGTCGCCCTCCCAGCCGCGCCAGTAGTCGGGGTTGCGCTCCATGATGACCTGCTGGCCCGGCTCGAACGACGCGATCCTCCAGGCGCCGGTGCCCGTACCCTCGGCGTTGAGCTGCATCCAGGCGTTGCCGAAGTCGCCGTCTTCCTCGTGTTCGAGCGCCACCTTCGCGTTGACGATCTGCGGCCCGTAGGTCGCGGCCAGCGCGCTGAGGAACAGCGGCTGCGGCGCGCCGAGGTCGAAGACGATCGTCTCCGCGTCCGGGGTGGTGATCTTGGACGGGTCGGAAACGAAGCGGGCCACCACGTTGAACGCCCCGCGGCCCATCGCCAGCAACCGCTCGAACGACGCCTTGACGGCGGCGCTGTCGCACGGCGAGCCGTCCTGGAACGTCAGGCCGGGCCGGATCTTGAACGTCCAGACGCTCTGGTCCTCGTTGGCCTCCCAGCTTTCGGCGACCAGCCCCTCGAACTCGTCGGTGCTGCTGCCGACCAGCCCGACCAGGCCCTCGTAGACGCTGCGGATGACCATCGTCGAGCGGTAGTCGTACTGCGACTGCGGGTCGAGGTCGGTCGGCGACGCGTCCAGCCCGACGATCAGGGTCGAGCCGTTGCCCTCCTGCCGGGCGTAGGCCACGCGCGTGGCGCCCGGCCCGGCGAGCCCGGCGATGGGCGCCGCCAACCCGGCGGCGGCCGCTCCCTTGAGCACGGTGCGCCGGGAGAGATGTCCGGCGCGCGGGGTCTCGATACGGTTCCGCTGCGTCATGGTGTGGTGATGCCTCCACCAGTGCTGGCTGCCGCCGGTCGTCGCGGCCCGGCAGTCGTTTGCGGACGGCCCTCGTCGCCGTCCCCCGGCAGCATACCCGCCGGCTGCCGCCGCCGGACCGCGCCCCGCGCCGAACCATCAAGGAAAGCGCGTGGCAGCGCGACGGCGCACGCGGCCGTGCGGGGCGCGGTTGGCCTACCCGGCCACCGCCTGCTGCTGTTCGGTTGGCACCGGGTCGGTCTCGAGCGCCGAGCCGCCGAAGTGGTCGAACACGATGCGGGAAAGCCGTCCGATCAGCGCCGCCCCGGCATTTTCGGCCCAGAACCGCGTGTCCGGGTCGCCCTCGGTGACGACGCCGATGACGTAGCGCGTGCCCGGCCACTCGACGAGCGCCATGTCGGCGCGCATTCCCGACCAGCCGCCCGTCTTGTTGGCGATCCGCAGCCCGTTGTCCGGCTCGCCCAATTCCTCGGCGTAGGGGTTGTAGGGCAGGTAGCGCGGAACCATGTCGAGGTAATGCTGCCGGCGCATGATCTCCAGGATCGCCTCCCGGCTGGCGTCGGACAGGATCGCGCCGGTGGCCAGCGCCTCCATGATGCCGGCGAGGTCGGCCGGGGTCGTCACCGCGAGGTTGCGGGCATCGGGGCCGATGACCGGAAAATCGAGCCGGTTGACCAGCCGGGTTCCGGGGAACCCGCTTTCGGCCATCGTCCGGTTGATCGCCTCGATGCCGAGCAGATCGATCAATACGTTGGTCGAGGTGTTGTCGCTGACCACGATCATCAGCGTCGCATGGTCCCGGATCGAAAGTTCGACGCCGACCGTCAGGTCGCGCAGGATGCCGGAGCCCGGCGTGCGCGTCTCCGCCGACGCCGGCAGCCGGTCCTCGAGGTCGATCTCGCCCGCCTCGACCCGGCGAAACAACTCGATCAGGATCGGTACCTTGATCGTGCTCGCCGTCGCCGTCTCCGCGTCGGCGTTGACCCGGATCACCTCGCCGGTGCCGAGGTTCTTCGCGTAGAGCCCGCCCGTCCCGGCGAACGCCGCGAACTCCCGCTCGATCGCCGCCGTCACGTCGGTGCTTTCGGTCGCCATCCTGCCTCCCCGTTGCCCATACGCGCGATTGCCCGTTCATCGATCCGCGTCAGGGTACCCGGATGGCGGCGATGGGCAAGCCCCGGATGCGTCATCAGTCGGCGCGGCGGCGGCGGTCGCCGAATCAATGCGGGTGCCGCCGCGATCAAGGGAATGGGGATGTGACCGCGATGCCCTACCCCCGTCGCGGCCCCCAACCCGTCATCCCGAGCCTGTCGAAGGATCTCGTGTTCCCCGAGTTGGCGCGGACGACGAGATCCCTCGACAGGCTCGGGATGACGACGGACGTGGCTACGCGATGCGCTCCAAGTCCCCGGGCTACGGGGACGAAGCCGCTCCGGTGTCGGGCACGACGAACGCGGTTGCGACGCCCACGCTCAGTCCCGGAGGGACTCCGTTCCCGGCGTCCGGGACTTCCAGTCCCAGGTCCGGGTCACGGTCCGCCGCATCGACTCGTCAACCGTCATCCTGCCAGGAAAAGGCCGCGCTGCCGCCGACCCCTCTCACCTTCTATTGGAGAAACGCCGCGAAAAGGCGGATTCTCCCGACCCCGAGCCCCGCTTCGTGGGATACTCATGCATTGAAGGCACGACCGCCCGCCGTTGCGCGACCCCCGTGCCGCCGGTCAGCCGTCCGCGGCGTTCGCGCCGCGCCAGCCCGCGCAGGGAGGTTCCCCTTGGCCGTCGCCGCCGACCCGCACCAGTCCCTCGAAACCCGCGCCGTCAACGCCATCCGTGGCCTCGCCATCGACGCCATCCAGGCCGCCAACTCCGGCCACCCCGGCATGCCGCTGGGCGCGGCCCCGATGGCCTACGCGCTGTGGCACGGCGCAATGCGCTACAACCCCGCCGATCCCAATTGGCCCGACCGCGACCGCTTCGTGCTCTCCGGCGGCCACGGCTCGATGCTGCTGTACGCCCTCCTCCACCTCACCGGCTACGACCTGCCGCTGGACGAAGTGAAGAACTTCCGCCAACTCGGCAGCATGACCCCCGGCCACCCGGAGCGCGGCCACGCCCCGGGCGTCGAAGTCACCACCGGACCGCTCGGGCAGGGGTTCGCCAACGGCGTCGGGCTGGCCATCGCCGAGGCGTTCCTCGCCGCCCGCTACAACCGCCCCGGGCACGACATCGTCGATCACTACACCTACGGCATCGTCACCGACGGCGACATCCAGGAGGGCGTCTGCGCCGAGGCCGCCAGCCTCGCCGGCCACCTCGGGCTGGGCAAGATCGTCTACCTCTACGACGCCAACGAGATCACCCTCGCCGGCACCGTCGGCCTCTCCATGAGCGAGGACGTCGGCAAGCGCTTCGAGGCCTACGGCTGGCACGTCCAGCACGCGGATGGCATGGACGTCTCCGCCGTGCGCGACGCGATCGAGTCGGCGAAGGCCGAAACCGGCCGCCCGTCGCTCGTCATCTGCCGCACCGTCATCGGCTACGGCTCGCCAAAGGCCGACACCTTCGGCGTCCACGGCTCCCCGCTCGGCAAGGACGGCGCGGCGCAGACCAAGGAAACGCTCGGGCTGGCGGCGGAAGCGTTCGCCATCGACGCCGAAGCGCTCGCCCACTGGCGCGAAGCGCTCGACCGCGGCAAGCAGGCGCAGGCCGACTGGCAGCAGCGCTGGGACGCCTACGCGGCGGCATTCCCGGCCGAGGCCGCCGAACTGCACGCAGCGTGGGCGGGCGAATTGCCGGCCGGCTGGGACGCCGATCTGCCGCGCTGGGAGCCGGGCGGCAAGCCGATGGCCACCCGCAAGGCCTCCGGCGAAGCGATCGCCGCGTTCTTCCCGAAGATCCCGACCTTCATCGGCGGCAGCGCCGACCTCAACCCGTCCACCAACACCGCGATGAAGGGCGCCGGCGACTTCGAAGCGCCGGACGGCAGCCCGAGCCCGTCCGCCCAGCAGGGCCTGCTCGGTGGCCCCTGGGGCTACGACGGCCGCAACATCCACTTCGGCATCCGCGAGCACGCGATGGGCAGCGCCGTCAACGGCATGGCCGCCCACGGCGGCGTGATCCCCTTCGGCGCGACCTTCCTGGTCTTCTCCGACTACTGCCGCCCCGCCATCCGGCTCGCGTCACTCTCGAACCTGCAATCAATCTTCGTCTTCACCCACGACTCGATCGCGGTCGGCGAGGACGGGCCGACCCACGAGCCGGTCGAGCACGTCATGAGCCTGCGGCTGATCCCCGGCCTGTCGGTGATCCGCCCGGCCGACGCCAACGAGACGGTCGCCGCCTGGAAGCAGGCCCTCACCCACGCCGGCCCGACCTGCCTGATCCTTTCCCGGCAGGACCTGGCGATCCTCGACACCGCCGACGCCCGCGGCGACCTTTCGCGCGGCGGGTACGTGCTGTGCGAACCGGAAACCGACCCCGACGTGGTGCTGATCGGCGCCGGGTCGGAAGTCGAACTCTGCGTGCTGGCGAAGGACCTGCTGGCCGAGCACGGCGTCAACGCCCGCGTCGTCAGCCTCCCCTCGTGGGACATCTTCGACCGCCAGCCCGCCGCCTACAAGCGCTCCGTGCTCGGGCCGGACGGCACGCCGCGCGTCTCGGTCGAGGCCGGCACGACACTGGGTTGGTGCCGCTACACCGGCGCGAACGGCGCCCACGTCGGCATCGACACCTTCGGCGCGTCCGGCCCCGGCGCCGAGGTGCTGGCCCACTTCGGGTTCACGAAGGAGCGGGTGGCCGCCACCGCGCTCCACCTGCTGGGCCAGGACAACCTGGCGCGGCAGATCGACCAGACCCTCGGCGGCGACACCGCCGGCGAGCAGGCCGAAGGCGGCGAAGGGCATTCGTAGGATTCAAGTCGAGAAGGAGGGCGGGGTCGCGCGATTCGGTGGCGCGCGCGTTGCTCGCGGTTCCCAATGGCCCGGGGCTAAAGCCCCGGGCTGAGGAGACAAAACCCGCTGAAGCGGGCTACGCCACGGCGGGTACGATCGGCGGCAACACCGTCAGGACCCTTTAGGGTCCTTTGTCCCCTTAGCCCCGGCACTCCCGCAGGCCGGATGCCTCGGGACCGTCCCGCGATACGGATGCCCACGCTGGAACCCGACGGGCATCACGACCGGACCTCCCGCGGAACGGGCGCTTTGGAATCCGCCGGGCATTTCAACCGGGAGCAATCGGGCATCTAGCCCGAAACCGTCGGACACCACTCGCGGGACGCGCCGGCCACCCTCGCAACTCCCAACTCCTCGACCTCTCGACTCCGTACAGCACAAAGGAGCTCCACCATGGACCCCCGAATCAAGCAGTTGCTCGACGAAGGCCAGAGCGTCTGGCAGGACGACATCTCCCGCGACATGATCCGCTCCGGCGAGATCCAGAAAATCATCGACACCGGCATCCGCGGCCTCACCAGCAACCCCTCCATCTTCGAAAAGGCCATCGCCGCCGGCTCCGCCTACGACGACGACGTGGCCCGCCTGACCGCCGAAGGCAAGGACGCCGCCCAGATCTTCGAAGCCGTGGCGGTGGACGACATCCGCGCCACCTGCGACCTGTTCCTGCCCGTCTACGAGCAGAGCGGCGGCGAAGACGGCTTCGTCTCCATCGAGGTCTCGCCCGGCGCGGCCCGCGACGCCGACCGCACCCGCAACGAGGCCCGCTCCCTGTGGCGGCAAGTGGACCGGCCGAATGTGATGGTCAAGATTCCCGGCACGATGGAAGGCGCTCCCGTCATCCGGGAGATGCTGGCCGAGGGCATCAACATCAACGTCACCCTCCTCTTCTCCATCGAGTCCTACGCCCGCGTCGCCGAGGCGTACGTCGAGGCGCTGGCGGAGCGGCACGCGGCCGGCAAGCCGGTGGACCGCGTCGCCTCCGTGGCCAGCTTCTTCGTCTCCCGCGTCGATACGCTGGTGGACAAGCTGATCGACGAGAAGATCGCCGCCACCGGCAACCAGGACCTCGCCGCGCTCAAGGGCAAGGCGGCGGTCGCCAACGCCCAGCTGGCCTACGAGAAATTCGAAGAGATCTTCTCCGGTCCGCGCTGGGAGAAGCTGGCCGCCGCCGGGGCGCGGGTGCAGCGCCCGCTGTGGGCCAGCACCTCGGTCAAGAACCCGGCCTACCGCGACGTGCTCTACGTCGAGGACCTGATCGGGCCGCACACGGTCAACACCATGCCGCGCGCGACCATCCAGGCGTTCATCGATCACGGCGTCGTGGCGCGGACGGTGGACGCCGACCTGCCGGCCGCCCGGCAGGCGATGGCCGCCCTCGCGGAGGCCGGGATCGACATGGCCGCCGTCACCCACCAGCTCGAAGAGGAGGGCATCGCCACCTTCGTCAAGAGCTTCGACGCGCTGCTGGCCGGCGTCGAATCCAAGCGCGAGCGGATGGCCGCGGTCGCCGACTAGCGGTTCGGTCCGCACCGCGGACGAATCGCCCCCTGTCCGTCATCCCGGGCTTGTCGCCCCTGTCATCCCGAGCACCGAACCCGTCATCCCGAGCCTGTCGAGGGATCTCGTCTCGACTTCTCGATTTCTCGACTTCTCGACTTGCTTACGAGATCCCTCGACAGGCTCGGGATGACGGACGGGGGGCGATCCAAAACGTGCTCCCGGCGCCACGCCCGAGCGCAACCACCGCTGGCACGGAATCGGCATCGGGCGGGCCAACTGCTGGTCCGCCCGATGCCGTTCTCCGGAGGTTCGATCCATGCCGGCCGCTCCCGTTCCCGTCCGCGTCGCCGTCGTCGGCACCGGCAACGTCGGAGCAGCCTACGCCCACGCCCTGTTGCTGAGCGGTCTCGCCGCCGAAATCGTGCTGGTGAACCGCAGCCGCGACGACGCCGAGGGCGAAGCGATGGACCTCGCCCACGCCGCCGCGCTGACGACCCCGGCGCGAATCTGGGCGGGCGATTTCGCCGACTGCGCCGGCGCGGAACTGGTCGTGTTCACGCTCGGCTCCGCGAAGGGCGACGCGCCGGATCGCCTCGCGCTGGCGCGGCAGAACGCCGAGATCTTCGGGGAGGTCGTGCCCAAGGTGGCGCGGGCCAACCCCGACGGAATCCTGCTGGTCGCCTCCAACCCCGTGGACGTGCTGACCTGGGCGACGTGGAACCTCTCCGGCCGCCCGCGCGGCCGGGTGATCGGCTCCGGCTGCGTGCTCGACACCGCGCGCCTGCGGGCGCTGATCGGCGAACACGTCGGCGTCGATCCGCGCGGCGTGCAAGCGGACGTCATCGGCGAGCACGGCGACAGCCAGGTCGCCGTCTGGAGCCGGGCGACCGTGGCCGGGCTGCCGTTGGCGGAGTTCGCAGCCGCCGTCGGCGTGCCGGACGACGGCCGCACCCGCGCCGAGATCGCCGAGCGCACGCGCACCGCCGGGGCGGCGGTGGCCGAACGCAAGGGGCACACCGCCTTCGGCGTCGCCGGCGCGCTGCTGCGGATCACCCAGGCGGTGCTGCGCGACGAGCGGGCCGTGCTCACGGCTTCCTCCGCGCTCGACCCGGCCCTCGGGTTCGGCAATGTCGCGCTCAGCTTGCCGTCGATCGTCGGCCGCGACGGCATCGAGCGCGTCCTGCCGCCGGCGCTCGAACCGGACGAGCGGGCCGCGCTGGAGCAGTCGGCGACCACGCTGCGGGTTGCCATCGACGGGCTGAACCTCGGGCGTGCAGGCGCTTGACGCCGCACCGTTAGAACGCGTGTCGGACCGCCCAAACCGTCGTCCCGAGGCCGTCGAGGGA
>JAFAEX010000268.1 GCA_023423795.1 Chloroflexota bacterium
CGACGAAGGTCGCCGCTACCCCGCCGCGACGCTCGCCGGGGCGGGCAGCGGCGACATGGCGGCGAACGCCTCCGGGTCGAGGCGCTGGAGCAGGTCGAGGCCGATGCGGGCGCGGCGCAGGCGCTCCTTCGTCAGCGAGATCGCGGTGGCTTCGAGGTGGGAGCCAGCCGGGTAGATGTTCGGCGCGTTGCGCAGGCCGAACTTCAGGTAGACCGGCGCGCAGACGCGGACCAGTTCGGCGATTTCGTAATGCCGGATGAAGCCGCCGATGTCGTCCGGCACCTCGACGTAGATGTCCAGCGGCATCGTCGTCGCGGCCCGAATCGCGGCGAACTGGGCGAGGCTCAGGTCGGTCGGCGTGTTGAACGTGGTCAGGCCGAGCCGCTCCAGTTGGCGGATCGAGACCGGGTTGGACGCGCCGAGCATGACCGACCCCTTCAGGATCAGCCCGGACGGCAACTCGCCCGCCGCCCGCATCTCGCCGAGGACGGCCAGCAACCCTTCGTCGGTCACCAGCACGCTCTCGATGCCGTGGGCGCAGGCGCGCTTGACGTCCTCGACCGCCTGCACCAGTTGGTCCATCCCGCGGACCTTCGGGGCGACGATGCGGCCGGCGCTGCTGGTCGCCATCGCGCCGGTGTCCCAGCCGGCGCGCGGGCCGACGAAGAGGCTGACCTCGACGCCGCGCTCGGCGGCGATGTCGCGCATCTCGTCGAGTTCGGCGTCGGTCAGCAGCATCACGCCGCTGCCCTGCGACACGCGGTGGACGGGGACGCCCAGCCGGTCGGCTTCGGCGAAGACGGTGCGCAGCGCGTTCGGCCCTTCCACCGAGGGGATCTCGACCCGCCACGCGCCGCCGTCCGGGAAGCGCTGCGAGGAACTCGGCAGGTCGTGAAGGTCACCCTCCGGCAAGCCCATGCCCGCGAGGAACGCGCGGGTTGCCGCCATCCCGTTGCCGCCGTTGGTGTCGTTGCCCATGATTTCCCCTCGCCTCCCCTGATGGTTCGTGTCCGGCATCGCCGGGGCATCGTACCCGCTGCGCCCGGACGCCGCCCGGCCCTGCGACAATGCCGGTTCCGTCGTCGCCGCTGGAGGCCGCCCGTGTTGCCCGAGGTCCTTGGCGCCGCTCCCGGACGCAGCCGAACGCCACGCCGAATCGCGCCGGGTCCGATCGGACCCGGCGCCTCCCGCGTCGTTGCGGCTGCCGCAAGGGCGAGCACGCCGCGATGAGCGCGCCGAACGCCAACCGGACGCCGCCGGCGCAATCGCGGCGCTGGCAGTGGGCCACCGTCGTTGCGCTGCTGTTCGTTGGGCTGGTCGCGGCGGCGGTGATCGTGCCTCGCCGGGAACGGCCGGACGTTGCCACCCCGGTCCCGGGCGCGGCGGCAGGCCGCGGTATCGTCGGCGTCTTCGTCGAACCGGAGGACGGGCGCGGGCCGATCCTCGACGAGATCGAGGCCGCCCGAGACGAAATCACGCTGGCGATCTACCTGATCTCCGACAACGAAATCATCGATGCCCTCGGCGCGGCGGCGGCGCGGGGCGTCCACGTCCGCGTGCTGCTGGAGGAGCACCCGTTCGGCGGCGGCGGCGGCCAGCCGGAAACGTTCGAGCGGCTGGCGGCAGCGGGCATCGACATCCGCTGGAGCAACCCCGCGTTCCGGTTCAGCCACGTCAAGACGTTCACCATGGATCGCCAGGTGGCCGTCATCATGAACCAGAACCTGACGTGGTCGTCGTTCGAGCAGAACCGCGAACTGGGCGTGGTGACGACCCGCCCGCGCGACGTCGCCGAGGCGCTGGCGCTCTTCGAGGCCGACTGGGAGCGCGCCGCCGAACCGCCGGCGGAGGCGCTTGTCGTCAGCCCGACGAACTCGCGCGTGGTGCTGCTGGACCTGATCGCCAGCGCCCGGCGCTCGCTCGACGTCTACGCCGAGGTGATCCGCGACGAGGAGTTCGTCGATGCGCTGGCGGCAGCCGCCCGGCGCGGCGTGGACGTTCGGATCGTGATGTCGAAGGGCGACGAGCGGCAGTCGGCCACGCTGCGCGACCTCGCCGACGCCGGCGTGGGGGTGCGGCTGGTTTCGGACATCTACATCCACGCCAAACTGTTCCTGGCCGACGGCGACCGCGCCTACGTCGGCAGCCAGAACATGACCGCGACCTCGCTCGACCAGAACCGCGAAATCGGCATCGTCATCGACGATCCGGCCGGGGTCGCGCGCATCGCCCGCGCGTTCGCGACCGACTGGCGGATCGGCAAGGAGCTTCCGCCGCCGTGAGCGACCGCTTCACCTGGGACCCGCTGGCGATCCGCGACGCGCTGCGCGGCCTCGGCTACGACGCCGACCTCGCCGACGCCTGGAGCGGCGGCTCGATCCGCGCCCGCCGCGACCGGGGCGACCGCGCCTGCGTACTGACCCTCGACGCCGCCGGGCGCTTGCGGGCCGAGATCACGGCGGTGCTGGACGAGACCGGCTGCGCCGGGGTAGCGGCCGGCGTGCCGGTGCGCGTGGTCGCGACGACCCAGCGCACGGTGAATGTTAGCGGGGTCGTCCCGACCCTGGCCGACCTCGCGCCGGTCGTCACCGCGCTGGATGCCCTCGCCGGGCCGGACCTGCCGCCGCCGTCGCCGATGGTCCCGGACTTGCCGCCACCGCCGTAAGCCGCGCCCGAAGCGACCGGGAGGGGGTCACCCGTCCGCGTGCGGCTCCTCGGGCGCCTGCGCGCCGTCCGCCGGGTAGGTGATGCGGAGACCATCGACGCGGGCAAACGGCGTGAGCCGGTGCACCTCGGCGCGGGTCGGGCCGACGATCTCGCGGACCGCGACGCCGCGGATAGTGAGGGCGTCGGCGATAAGCGAGCGATGGCAGCGCCAGGGCACGGCTTCGGCGCACATGAGGGCGACCGGACCGGCGCGGCCGAGTTCGCGCAATTCGCGGAGGCCCTGAGCGAAATCCGGTGTCTGCATATAGTCCGCGTATGCCCGGAAACTGGCGTTGCGCCAGCCATCATTCGGCGAATCGTCGCGGCCCCGTCGCCGGCCGCCGAGCCGCGGCAGGTGGGCGTAGGCCATGCCCGCCGCCGGCAGCGTTTCGGTCAGCGCTTCCAGGTTGAATTGCGGGTTGCGCCGCGAGCGCGGGAACGCCCGGACATCGGCGAGGGCGGCGATGCCGAACTGCCGCAGCAGCGCGATCAGGTCCGGCAGCGACCGGGTGGAATGGCCGACGGTGTAGACCTCGACCCCGGCCCAATCTTCGGCGGCGTCGCTCGGTTCGCGTTTCGCCGGCGCAATCGTCGCCACGGCGTCCGCGTCAGGCAGGGTTCTCGGCTTGCCACGCTCCATCGTCATGATCCGTGCCGACGCGCGGCGGATGATTGGCGCGACCGCCAACGACGCGCAACGTGAGGCATGCCGCGCCGCCGCATCGACCCTCCCGCATGCCACGCACCAGATCCGCAATCCGCGAGCCGACGCCACACTCTACGCCGTCGCGACGACGCGGGAAACCGGGCAACTCCGAGAGGCCGGTCGTGCCGCGCGCATACGGGAAACCCACGCGCTATACTGCGCGCGCCCGAGAAAACCCCGGTTTCGCGAGACCTCTTGACAGGGGCAGGGTGTACGTATAGAGTGTGCGTACAGGGAGTCCCGAGGAGCCGCTGGCCCCGGGCACGATCCCACCGGAACCGTCAACGGCGAACGGCGCTGCGGGGCGACGTTCGGGACCGGGGCGGCCACCGGGCAGGCCGGGGGAACCGTACGCGTTGCGGGGCGACGTACGGGAAAGCCGGTCGGCAGGGGGAGTGACCGACCGGTTTGGTTCGTCGGGGCTTCCCTTTTTCGTCGCCCGGCACTCCGGGCCGGAGGCGGCCGGTGCGGCTTCAGGGACTCTGGCGCGACCACGATTTCGTCCGCCTCTGGTCCGCTTCCACCGTTTCCGTCTTCGGGGCGCTCATCACCACGACCGCCCTCCCCTTCACCGCCATCCTCGTGCTCGGGGCCTCGCCGTCGATGCTCGGGCTGCTGCACCTCGCCGGTTTGCTGCCGGGGTTCCTGCTCGGGCTCGTCGCAGGGGCGTGGATCGACCGCCGGCGGCGGCGACCGGTCATGATCGTGGCCGATTTCGCCCGGGCCGCCTGCCTCCTCTCGATCCCGGTGGCGGCGCTGGCCGGCGCGCTGACCTTCGCCCACCTGCTCGCCGTGGCCGCCGTCGTCAGCGTGCTCGGCGTCGTCTTCGACGTGGCGTGGCAGGCGCACTTGCCGACGGTGGTCGGGCGGGCGCGGCTGGTGGAAGCCAACAGCACGGTGACCGCGGCCTGGTCGGTCGCCGAAGCCGCGTCGTTCAGCGTCGGCGGCTGGCTGGTGCAGGCGCTGACCGCACCGATCGCCGTCGCGGTCAACGCCGTCACCTTCGTCGTCTCCGCGCTCTTCCTGCGCGGGCTGCGAACGCCGGAGCGCGACCCGGCTGCCGCGCGCGATCCCGGCGCCCCGGTGGGCTCGCTCTTCGCCGAAGCGGCGGAGGGCGTCCGCATCGTCTGGGCGGATGCGCGGCTGCGGGCGCTGGCCGGCGCGAACCTCGGCATGGCCGTCTCGTTCGGGACGGGCGGGGCGGCCTTCCTCGTCTTCGTCAACCAGGACCTCGGGTTCGATCCGGGCGTCCTCGGCCTGATCTTCGCCATCGGCGGCGTGACGTCGTTCCTCGGCGCGATCCTCGCGGGCCGGATGGCGTTCCTGCCGGTCGGCCCGGTGATGGTCGCCTGCTTCGTCGCCGCCGCGGTGGGCAGCGCGCTTGCGCCGCTGGCGACGACCGCCGGGGTCGTCGCCGTGGCGCTGCTGGTGGCGCAGCAGTTCGTCTCGGACCCGGCGTGGACGATCCTCGACATCAACGCGGTCAGCCTGCGGCAGGCCGTGACCGCCGACGAGGCGCTGGGGCGGGTGAACGCGACCTTCCGCGTCAGCGACGTGGGCGGCCAGATGGTCGGCGCCGTCGTCGGCGGGTTCGTCGGCGATGCGTTCGGGGCGCGCTGGGCGCTCTGGGTGGGCGTCGCCGCGCTGCTGGCCGGAGCAGTGGTGCTGGTGCTCTCCCCGGTGCGGGACCTGCGGTCGCTCCCGGCAGGCGACGAGGCGGGAGCAACGGCATGACCGACCAGAACGAGATCGCACCGGGCGTCCTCGGCGAGGTGCGGCGCGGCTGCGCGGCGGTCGCGGCAGATGCGTCGTTCGTGCGCATCGACCACGACCGCATCGGCCCGCTGGCGGCCACCCTGCGGCGCGACGGCATCCCCGACCCCGTTTGGGACCGGGAGCACCATTTCCTCGGGTCGCCGGAAGAAACGGCCGCCTTCGTGCTGGCGCTGGACAGCGTGAACTTCGGCTCGGGCTGGTGGCCGGTGCTGCGCAAGCGCCCCGGCATGTCCGGCTACCTCACGATCGCGTCCTCGCTCACGGACCGGTTTCGCGCGCACGGGCCGTGGCGAGCCGACGATCTGGTTCGGCTGACCCCTGGCGACTGCGCGAACACCTTCGGGCAGGACCCGGCGGGGCCGGCTGCCGACCTGATGGCCCACTACGCGCGCGCCCTCAACGACCTCGGGGCGTTCCTCCGGGACGGCTGGGACGGGGACCCGCTCGGCCCGATCGAGGAGGCCGGCGGCTCGGCTGAGCGCCTCGTTTCGCTGCTGGTGCGGATGCCGTTGTTCCGCGACGTCGCGCGGCACGGCGGGCGCGACGTTCCGATCTTGAAACGCGCCCAACTGGCGGTCGCCGACCTCGCGCTGGCCTTCGGCGGCACGGGTCCGGGCGCGTTCCACGACCTCGACCGGCTGACGATCTTCGCCGACAACCTCGTGCCGCACGTGCTACGGGTGAATGGCGCTCTGCGCTACGACCCGGCGCTGCTGGCCCGGATCGAGCGAGAGGAGCCGATCCCGGCGGGCTCGCGGGAGGAAACGGAGATCCGCGCCGTAGCCGTCCACGCGGCGGAATTGCTGGTCGCCGAGTTGGGTTCCCGAGGCGAGCCGGTGACCGCCGCCGGGCTCGACTACCTGCTCTGGCATCGTGGGCAAGACCCCGTGATCAAGGCTCACCCGCGCCACCGCACGCGAACGACCGCGTACTGAGCACGCGTATTCAACGTCCGGCAGACACGCGTGGGCAGACACGGCGAGGCACGCCGATGCCGAGCGCATCGCGCCCTTGCGCCGTCCACGGTCGAGCGCACGTCACCGCTTTTCCGAACTGACAGGAGAATCTCGGGTTCGAGTCGAGGAGTCCAGGAGCGACGGGATCCCTCGACAGGCTCGGGATGACGGTGGCACGTACGGGATGACGGCCCGTTTCGGGATGACGGGGAGGTTGCCGCCGGGATCGCCGCGATCGGTGGACACGCAAACGGCCCGGTCGATGACCGGGCCGAACGCATGCACATGGTAGCCCGTAGGGGATTCGAACCCCTGATCTCCGCCTTGAGAGGGCGGTGTCCTAGGCCGCTAGACGAACGGGCCGCGCAACGAACGGGAGTTTACTCGCCGAGGCGATGGAACGTCAACCGGATCGGGCCAGTGCGGCCCGTTCGACCGCCTCGGCCAGCGCGTTGCCGTGGCGTTCGAGCCGGTCGGCCGCGTCGAGGTACCGCGCCGCCGCATCCGGGTCGCGCAACATGCCGGCGTTGCCCCGGATGTTGAGCAGCGCGCCCCGCAGCGCGGCGGTGGCGAGGTAGGCCGCGAGTTGTGCGTCCGCGAGCGCATGGGTGGTGCCGACCGCGGCGACCGGCTCCAGCGCCGCGAGGATGCCTTCGCTCGCTTCGGCGAGGGCGAGTGGAACGTCGGTGGCGTCGCGGAGGGCGGCCTGCATGGCATCGCGACGAACGGCGCGCTCCTCGTCGCTCCCCTTCGGGAGGGCGACGGCGGCCCGGTAGGCGGCGTAGGCGCGCTCGTCGGCGGCGGCGGCGACCATCGCGTCGGCGCGGCGAGCTCGCAGGTCCTCGTTCGCCCGCCGCAGGATTTCGGCCTCCTCGCCGGACGCGCGCCCGGCCGAGAGGGCGCAGACCATTTCGCCCAGTGCGGCGCCGAGCGCCGCGACGACGCCGCCGGCACTGCCGCCGCCGGGTGTGGGCGCCGAGGAGCCCAGGGCGTCGAGGTAGGCCCCGATGGCGCGCTGGCGGAGATCGTCGCCGGTGTGAGTCGCCGTCGTCATCCTGTCCTTCGTCCGGTCATGCTCGCGTGGATCAACGATCGATTGGCATGGAAACGCTACCCGTCCCCGGTCGTCTTGACGAACAGGGCGGCCATTTCCATCACGAACCGCTCTTCGTCGTCGAACTCCACCCGGTACAAGGATTCGTCTCCGCTCGGGGCAGGCGGGAAGACGAAGCGGACCCAGCCTTCCTCCGCGCCTTTGGCGAGCAGGTCCGTCACCCGGGCCTCGAACTTCGTGTAGGGCACGTCCGGCGCGATGACGCGGTAGTACTGCTCCCCCATGCCGTTGCGGGTCCAGGTCAGGCGGATCAGCTGGCGGTGCTTGGCCCGGATGTCCGAGGTGGACAACTCGTTGGCCATCAGGCCGCGGGCGATTGCCTCCAGCTTGCCCATTTCGCGGGTCGGGCGGGTGCAAACGGGGCACGATGCGTCCGGCGCATCGTCGTGGGCGAACGAGCGGCGGCAGGCGTCGCACCACTGGTAGGTCTTCGGTTTGGCGGCGGGTCGGGCCATCGCGCTCCTCCAGCCGGTGGCCGCGCACGGCAAGGGCGGGCCGATGGCCCGCCCTCGACGCACGCGAAGTCTGACGGGTCCGGCCTAGCGGCGCATCCCGTGGGGCTCGTAGCGGTCCGCCGCTCCACCGAGCGCGGTGTTGGCCGCGGGCGGCGTTTCCCCGGCCTTGTCCGCCCACTTCTGGATGCGGTAGGTCAGGAAGATGCCGAGCAGCATCAGCGCGACCGCCAAGATGACCTCCACGGTATCGGCCAGCACCCCGAAATTGGCGAGGTTCTCGACGAGCATGATCGGTCTCCGTTCGTCGTCCCTATTCGGCCGTCAGCACGCCGACCATGCCGGCCTCCTTGTGGCCGGGCACGTTGCAGTAGAAATCGTACGTTCCGGCGGCCGCGTTGATCGTCGTGCTGAGGTCCGTTTCGCCCGGCATCTGGTCCACGCTGATGCCCAACTCGTCGATCGAGAAGTTGTGCGGCGCGGCGCCCTCGTTTGGCAGGTGCACCAGCACGTCCGTCGCGGCGGGGATCGTCAACTCCTTCGGATCGAAGTAGATGTCGTGGGAGACGACCGTGAATTCCTGGGCAGCCGCCGGCGCGTCTCCGGCCGCCTCCGCACCGTCCGTCGGGGCGGCGTCCTGGGCTGCCTCGGCGGTGTCGGCCTCCGCGGGCGCGGCCGCGGGAGCATCGGCCGCCGGGGCGGCGCCGGCCTCGACCGTCAGGGTGCCGACCATGCCGGCCTCCTTGTGGCCGGGGACGTTGCAGTAGAAGTCGTAGGTACCGGCCGCCGTATTGATCGTCGTCTGGAGATCGGTTTCGCCCGGCGCCTGATCCACGCTGATGCCGAGTTCGTCGATGGAGAAGTTGTGGGGCGCGGCGCCCTCGTTCGGCAGGTGGACGACCACGTCCTGGTCGGCCGGGATGGTGAGTTCCTTCGGATCGAAGTAGATGTCGTGCGAGACGACCGTGAATTCCTGCGCGGCGGCAGCCGGCGCGGCCTCGGCCGGCGCGGCGTCCTGGGC
>JAFAEX010000308.1 GCA_023423795.1 Chloroflexota bacterium
GGCCATCGCCGCCAGCGCCGCGCCGCGGTCGCCGCCGGCCGCCAGCGCGGCGACGTCCTCGCCCGCCGCGGCGGCGACCTCCTCGCGGCTGACGTCCGGTTCGGCCAGCGGCGGGCCAAGGATGCCGGCATCGACCAGCAGCGGGCGCACGCCGAGCCCGGCGAGGCGGTCGCGGACGAAGGCGAATTCGTGGCCCTTGGTGTCGAGGGTGCCCAGCAGAACGACGGTGGGAACGGGCATCGGCGGCTCCGGTGGCGGCGCATCGGTGCGCCGGCGGGACGGAGCGGCATTGTAGACGGCGGGCGCGGGCGGCGGGCGGCGGGCGGCGGGCGCGGGCGGCGTCACACCATCGTCATCCCGAGCTTGTCGAGGGATCTCGTCTCGTCTTGACTCGTCGACTCGCACACGAGATCCCTCGACGGACTCCAGATGACGGTAACGGTGCTCGCTGGCGGCGTCGCCTCACACCGGGCGGGCGCAGACGTAGTCGTAGCCGTTCGCGCCGTTGTTGCACCGGTCGCCGCCGCCGGCGGCGAGCATGCAGACGCAGTTGGTGCACACGGCCGAATCGCAGTCGGCGCATGACTGCGCCTGGAAGAGGATTTCGGCGCAGACGTTCCCGCCGAACGCGCCGACGAGGCACTTGCCGTAGCCGCCGGCGGGGCCGCAGGTGTGGGAACGGTCCACGCACCAGTTGCGGCTGGCGCAGGGGTTGGCCTTCGGCTGGTTCTTCTTGCCCTTCTTCTTTTTCTTCTTGCGGGCGCCGGTGGCGTCGGGCCCGAGCCCAGCGAGGCCGAGCCCGAGGGCGCCGAGACTGCCGAGCCGGAGCAACGCGGTCCGTCGTGTCAGGCCGTCGAACGAATGCGCGTCCATCCCGATCTCCTCGCCGCTAGTCGCTGCCGGGTCGTCGCCGGGCATGGATCGAGGATGGAGCCGCGCGGCCGGGGCGGCTGCCAAACCGGGAACGGTGCTGCTGTGGATCGGGGAACACGGCGACCCGGCGCCGATCGGCGCCGGGTCGCGGGCGTGGCGGGTTGGACGAACGGGTTAGGTGGTGGTTTCCAACCGGCAGCCCGGCTCGATGCGCGAGTTGGCCACCGAGTTGTCGTAGTGAACCTGGTCGCGCACCCACGGCTCGACGCAGATGCCGTCGCCGTCGTAGGCGTCGCGCCAGACGTAGCCGGAGATGCAGGAGAACTCGCCGTAGGCGCCGTTCGGGTCGTAGCGGCCGTACTGGTTGGCGTTGTCGTAGGCCATCTGGTCGCGCACCCACGGCTCGACGCAGACGATGTCGCCCGGGAATGCCTCTCGCCAGACGTACCCCTGCTTGCAGGTGAACGCGCCGTAGGGGCAGCCCTGCGCGGCGGCCGGGACGGCGGCGCGGCCGGCGGCGGCGACGAGCGCGGCCCCGGCTCCGGCCTTGGCGAACCGGCCGAGCAATCGGCGGCGGGAGGTCTGCGCGGCGAGGCGGACGGCCAGGCGGTCGAACGTGGTGCTGTCCATGGTTCCGGCTCCTTCTCTCATCCTATTCGAGGCGGACCCGTTGCGGTTACTCCGTTCGGCGGCTCGGATGCCGCCAGGAGCGACGGGCTCGGGATGAGCGTAGGGCCGGGAAAGGCTGGGCACAGTAGTAGTTTTCCCCATTTCCCGGAGCGGCAATGGAGTCCGCAATCGCCGGTGGCTCCCGCGTTCGCGCGCCATCGGGCGAACGCTCGCCGCGCGGGCGGATCGGCGTCCATAATTGGCGTTCGCGACAGCGTCGGCGACCGGTCCCCGGGCGGGACCGTGCCGCGGCGTGGACGTTCGGGAGGCGGGTGGACCGGTCATGGCGATGCTGGTGATGATGCGCCACGGGAGCACCGAGGCGGAGCGGGAAGCGGTGCGGGCGCTGGCCGCCGCGGCGGGTCTGTCGATCGAGCCGTTCGCCAGCAACGGGCGGTCCGCGCTGGGGCTGGAGGGCGACGCGCCGGCCGGCCTGCGGGAGCGGCTGGCCGCCGAGCCGGGCGTCGAGGCGGTGCTCGACGCGGGCGAATCGGTGCCGCCGCGGACGCGCGACCTGCGCATCGGCAGCATCCGGCCGCTGGTGCCGCCGGCCATCCTGCTGGAAGAACTGCCGCTGCCGGCGGCCGGGGCGGAGGCGGTTTACGATGCCCGCACCGCGATCTCGGCGATCCTGAACGGCGAGGACGACCGGCTGTTCGTGGTGGTCGGCCCCTGCTCGATCCACGACCCGGCGGCGGCGATCGACTACGGCAAGAAACTGGCGGCGCTCTCCGCGGACCTCGCGGACGACCTGCTGCTGGTGATGCGGGTCTACTTCGAAAAGCCGCGGACGACTGTGGGCTGGAAGGGGCTGATCAACGACCCGCGGCTGGACGGCTCCTTCGCGATTAACGACGGGCTCCGGCTCGCTCGGCGGCTGCTGCTCGACCTGGTGGCGCTGGGGCTGCCGGCGGGCTGCGAGTTCCTCGACCCGGTGATGCCGCAGTTCTTCACCGACGCGGTGAGTTGGGGCGCGATCGGCGCGCGCACGACCGAAAGCCAGATCCACCGCGAACTCGCCTCCGGCGTGTCGATGCCGGTCGGGTTCAAGAACGGCACCGGCGGCGGCATCCAGATGGCGATCGACGCGGTGCGGGCCGCTGCCTACCCACACCACTTCATCGGCGTGACGGAGCAGGGGCTGGCGGGCATCGTCGCCACGCGCGGCAACCCGGATTGCCACGTGATCCTGCGCGGCGGGGCGAAGGGGCCGAACTACGACGCCGAATCGGTGGGGACCACGCTCGAGGCGATGCGGGCGGTCGGGCTGCCGGGGCGGGTGATGATCGATACCTCCCACGGCAACAGCAACAAGGACTACCGCCGCCAGCCGGTGGTCGCCGAGGCCGTGGCGGAGCAGGTGGCCGCGGGTCAGGACGGCATCGTCGGCCTGCTGATGGAGAGTTTCCTCGTGGACGGCAAGCAGGACGCCGAGGCCGGCGGCCCGCTCGTCTACGGGCAGAGCGTGACGGACTCCTGCATGGGCTGGGAGATGACGGAGCCGGTGCTGGAAGGGCTGGCGCAAGCGGTGCGAGAGCGGCGGGCGCGCAAGGCGGGGTGATTCCCGGCGATGGGGGTGCCCGGCCCTGATGGAG
>JAFAEX010000006.1 GCA_023423795.1 Chloroflexota bacterium
CCGGCCCCGGGCGGGCAGGTATCTCGGGCGGGGCGCGGTCGGTTCCATCCGTCGGCGCGGGTGGTTCAGTCTCCGGCGACCTCGAGCGCTTGCGCGGTCGTGGCCAGCGCCGGCTCCTGGATCTCCACCCCTGGTTCGCCCCCTTCGAGGGCGACCAACGGGGTACGCTCTGGGTGCTGTTTCCAGCAATCGCACACGGCGTCGGTGGCACGGCAGCGAGCCGCGTCAAGGTCGTCGTGCAAGGCCCATCCCAGCGAACAGCGCATGGCGGGCAGCGGTACGGCCGCTCGCCCCTGCCGTGCGCGCACGAGCATCGGACACCCATAGCGCCCCGGCTCCGCCGGCGACTCTTCCTCCTGGAAGAGCCGGCGTCGCTCGCGGCTCATCGCGGCGTTCCCTCTCCTGGCGCCTTCCCCGCCGCGGGCGGATCGGACCGGCCGGATAGGCCGGTACCGGTTGCCCCAGGCGGGGACGACCGGGCCGCTCCCGCGGCCCCGGGGCCGGCCCCGCGCGATGCGCCCGGGGACCGGTCCAACAAGTATACCGGAGCGGGGCGGCCCGCCCTCAGCCGGCGATCTGCCGCAGGACGAACAGCGCGTTCGCCGGCCGCTCGGCGATGCGCCGCGTGAAGTACGGGTACCAGCGCTCCCCGAACGGAACGTAGACCCGCACCCGCTGCCCGTCCGCGGTCAACTCCTCCTGTGCGTCCCGGCGGACGCCGTAGAGCATCTGGAACTCGTAGCGTTCGGCAGGAATGCCCATCCGCATCGCGTACCCGCGGGTCGCCCGGACCAGCGCCGGGTCGTGCGTGGCGAAGGCCGGGTAGTTGCCGTGGTCGAGCAGCCGTTCCATCTGCCGCGCCCAGGCGGCATCGACCTCGCGCTGGCTCTGGTAGGCAACGGCGGCCGGTTCGGCATACGCGCCTTTGACCAGCCGCACACGCATCTTGCGCGCATTGAGGCGCTCCACGTCCTCGTCGGAGCGGTACAGGTAACTCTGGATCACCGTGCCGACGTTCTCCTGGAACTCGTCGTGGAGGCGCTCGGCGATGGCGATCGTGCGCGAGGTGTAGGCCGATCCTTCCATGTCGATGCGGACGAACCCGCCGACCTTCGCCGCCACGGCGAGGATGCTCCGCATGCACTCCACGGCCAGGTCGTCCGACTGGTCGAGGCCGAGCATGGTGAGTTTCACCGAGATGTTCGGTTCGAGCCCGTCGGCGGCCATGCGCTCCAGAATCTCGGCGTAGGTGGGAACGGCGGCGCGTGCCTCCGCCTCGGTCGCGACGTTCTCGCCGAGCAGGTCCATCGTGGTGGTCATGCCTTGCCCGGCGATGCCGCGCGCGGCGGACAGCGCCTCGTCCAGCGTCTCCCCGGCGACGAAGCGGGAGACGAGCGAACGCGTCGCCTCGTTCTCCCGGAAGAACTTCACCACCGCCGGGTGGTCGGCCACCCGCAGCACCGTCGGTCGCAACAACGCCTGCATGGAATCCGTCGCCCCACTCCCGTCGCATCCGGCGATGCTGCCGGTCCTCGCACCGGCAGCGTACTGCACACGGGGCGGCGGATGCCTACGCCGGCAGGGATGCACGCCGCGCCCGGCCGAGCAGCGCGCCGCCGGCAACGACCGCGCCGGCCGCCGAAAGTGCGGCCAGCACGACGAACGGGGCGGTCACCCCGGCGGCATCGGCCAGCGCCCCGGCGGCGACGGGACCCAGCACCATCCCGATATCGGAAGACAGCCGCACCATCCCGACCGCGCGACCGCCGCCGCCACCGAGGCGTAGCAGCAGGTCGCCGGCAGCACTGTTCCCCGCAACCGCGCCGAGGGCGTACAAGGCCATCGGCAACAGGAGCCAGCCGGGGCTCGGCGCGAGGACCGTGGTGACCATGCCCGTCGCCACGAGCGCGAACCCGACCGCGAGCGACACGACGCCGCCCCACCGCCGGATCACGGCGCCGACCGGGAACGCTCCGACGAGGTGGATGGTGTTGATGACCAGCAGCAACTGTCCTATTTCGCCCGGACCCGCGTCGAACCGGACGGCGGCGAATAGCGGTAGCGACACGACCCAGATCGCGTAGTTGACGTAGACGAGCAGGTTGGCCAGCAGCGCGGCGACGACCGCCGGGCTCGTCAGCGGCACGGCTACCGGCGATTCGTCGGCGATCTCGACCGCCGGGCGCACCCGTTTCCGCCCAACCGACGGGCGAACGATTGCGACCGCTACGAGTATCACCACCGCCAGGACGACGCACTGCCAGAAGATCGCTCGCCAGCCGAGGGAGGCGGTGAGGGCGCTACCCGCGATGATCCCGACGTTGCCGCCGAGCCCGGCCGACACGTTAAACGCGGTCATCGCCGCCCCGCCGCGCGGCATCGCCCGCAGCACGGAAAGCAATCCGGCCGTGGCGAGAAAGGCGACGCCCGCGCCCTGCACGGCCCGCGCGGCCAGCAGGACGGTGTCGCTCGACGCGATCGCCGCCATCGCCGACCCGATCCCGAGCAGCGCCGCGCCGACGGCGGCCGTCAATCGTGGCCCGCGGCGCTCGATCAGGATCGCGGCGGGCAGGTTGGTGACCAGCCGGCCGAAAAAGAACAAGGATGCGATCAGCCCCGCCCCGGTGGCCGACAGCCCGAGGGAGTCGCGAATCACCGGCAGCGCCGGCGACGTGGTATCGACCGACCAGTAGGCCAGCCCGAGCACCAGCAGCGTGACCGGCAGGGAAAGCGTGGCCGCCGGCCGGGTGCGTCTCGCCGCGCCATTACCGGCGGCCGAACCCGTTCCCTCGATGTCGCCTGCCGCCACGCCGCGCTCCCCAATCTGCGCCAAGTCCGGCGGGAGATTACCCCGGCGCGACGGTCGCCCGAGTCCGTATCCTTAGCCGCCATGAACGATGCTGCCAACAACCCGGACCACGACCGCGAACGGGGCCTCGTGCCCGGAGCGGGATTCCCGATCGCGACCACGGTCCGCGACGCGTTGTATGACCGCATCCCGCTCTCGGAGCAGGAACTGGCGCTGATCGCGTTGCCGGCCTTCCAGCGATTGGAGCGCGTCCAGCAACTCGGGTTCGTCTCGCGGGTCTGGCCCGGCGCCCGCCACGCCCGGTACGAGCACTCGCTGGGCGTCCTCCACCTCGCCCGGCTGGCGGTCGCCCACCTCGCACGGGTCGCGCCGGACGCGTTCGGGCGCGACGACGCGCGGGTGGCGATCGCCGCCGCCCTGCTGCACGACATCGGGCACTACCCGTTTTCGCACGCCATCGAGGAACTTGGCGGCAGCGTGCTGCCCCACGAAACGGTCGGCGCGCGGATCGTCGAAGGCGGAGCGGTCGCGCCGATCCTGCGCGACGCGTGGGGCGTTGACCCTGCGCGGGTGGCGGCGATGATCGCGCCGAAGGGCAGGGATCTCCCGCCCGCCGACCGATTGCTGCGCGGGGTGCTCTCCGGCCCACTGGACGTGGACAAACTCGACTACCTGCCGCGCGACGCCCGAGCCTGCAACGTTCCCTACGGCGGCGTGGACACCGCCCGGCTGATCGACGCTCTGCGGGTGGTGGACCTGACCGGCGAACCGGGCGCGCCACCCGGACCGCGCGTCGTCGTCGGCGACAAGGGCGTCAGCCCGCTCCACTCGCTGATCAACGCCCGGCAGGAGATGTTCGACAACGTCTACTGGCACCACACCAACCGCGCCTGCATGGTGATGCTCCAGCGCGCGGTCCAGGAAGCACTGCTCGCCGGCGCGCTGTCGCCGGCGGACCTGCCAGACCACGACGACGCGTCGCTGCTGGCAGCCCTGGCCGACCCCTCGATGCCGGAGCCGACGCGGCGGCTGACCGCGGCGCTGCGCGACCGGCGCGTCCACAAGCGGGCGGTAGAAATCGGCGCGCGGGCACGGGAACTCTACGGCCGGATCGGGAACCTCTGGTTCGATCCCGCCGCGCGCCGCCACGTCGAACTCGGCATGACCGCCTCCCTCGCCGGCGAACTCGGCCACCCGATCTCACCCGAAGCGATCCTGATCGATATCCCGAAGCCGGAAAAATGGCGCACCGACGTCTGGGTCGCCTTCGACCGCCCTCCCGTCGGATTCCGCCCCATCATGCCGTGGCGCGAAGTGGTCGGGCTCTCGGACGGGGATTTCAAGCGGTACGAGGAGCACCGACGGCTGATCCGCATCGTCGCCGAGGAGCCGCTGCGGGACGCCGTCGCCGCGCGCTGGGAACGGCTGCTGCTGCCGCACGTCGGCGGCGTGCTGTGAACCGCGCCGGCTGCCGTTCTCACCTGCCCATCGGAGGGTAGCCTACTCCCCGTTCGCGGCGATGAACTCCACCTCGTTGCCGTCCGGATCGAAGACGTAGAGGGTGCGCAGACCGAGCGTCGGGTGCTGCCCGGAGCGGACCTCCAGCCCCGCCGCCGACAGGATGCGCTCGGCAGTTTCGAGTTCGTTCGGCGGCAGCGACAGGGCGAAGTGGTGCAGCGGGCGCGGCGACGCGAAACGGGGCGCATCCGGCGGCAACTGCACGAGCACCACCAGCGACGGCAACCCGGCCCCGGCATCGCCCGCTCGCAGGAACACCGGGCTGGTCATCTCCGGCGGCGAGACCGCCTGCAATCCCAGCAGATCGCGGTAGAACTCGAGCGACGCGTCCATGTCGCGCACGTTCAGCACCACCTCGGCCAGTCCCGCTACCCCGATCATGCCGTCCCTCCTGTCGCGTCGTGCTGCCGTCGCGGCATTGTGCCACCGGACGCGCATCCCGGAGCACGGAGCGCTGGATGGTACCGCTGCGCAAAGTCAGGGAGCCCCTCGCTGGGACGGCTTGCATTTCGCGGACGATCCGTCTATCGTGCGAACTTCACCGCAATCGTTCGTTCGCAACGGCCATTCGCCGCGGAATGACCACCATGCACGCTCGCCCCGCCTGTTCGCTTGCCCCGCTCCCGACGTTGGACGAATTCGCCGAAGCCGTCGCCGACCGCGCCGATGCGCGCAGCGTGCCGACCCGCCTGCAGGCCGTCATTCGGGTGCTTGCCGAAGCCACCCGCGCTTCGCTCTCGGGACGGAATTTCGACGCGCAAGCCGACGCCGAATCCACGCCGATCCCCGGCCCGGCCGCCGGCTGAGGTTCGGTCCCGGAGTAGCATTGCCGGTGCGGCGGGCTGAATGGCCCGCCAGACCGGAGAATCCCCATGCCCGACATCATCGACCAGCCGGGACAGCGCGTCCCGATCAAGACGTGGCTGCCGTCCGACGAGATCGAACCGAGCGCGATGGAGCAACTCCGCGCGGCGGCCGGCCACCCGGAAGCGGCGGCGCACGTCGCCGTGATGCCCGATTGCCACGTCGGTTTCGGCATCACCATCGGCTCGGTGTTCCCGACGGCGGATGCGATCGTGCCGGGCGCGGTCGGGGTGGACATCGGCTGCGGGATGTGCGCGGTGCCGACCGGCCTCCGGTTCGACGGAAAGAGGGCCAAAGGCGCGTTCTGGCGGGATTGGGCCGACCGGGTGCGGGAGCGCGTCCCGACCGGCTTTGCGACCCATTCCGCGCGCCAGCGCTGGGACGGGTTGCGGGAGCCGCTGCGCGCGCGACCGCTCCAGAAGATCGCCAACGAGAAGGCCGCCGTTCAACTCGGCACGCTTGGTGGCGGCAACCACTTCCTCGAAGCGCAGGCCGACGCGGATGGGCAGATTTGGTTGATGGTGCATTCCGGTAGCCGCCACACCGGGTTGCGCATCGCCGAGCACTACGCCGACCTCGCGCGCGATCTCGCAAGGCCACGCGGTTTGTCCTTCCCGAGCGGGCTGTGGTCCCTGCCGCTCGACGACGAGACAGCGGCGGACTACCTGCACGACATGGAGTGGGCGACGGCCTTCGCGCTCGAAAGCCGCTACCGGATGCTGGAAGAGATGCTCGCCGCGCTGCGGCTCGACCCCGACGAGGTCGGCGGGCGGGATGCGTTCATCAACATCCATCACAACTTCGCCCGGCGGGAGTCGCACGATGGACAGGACCTGATCGTTCACCGCAAGGGCGCCACCTCGGCGGCGGCCGGCGAACTGGGCATCATTCCGGGCAGCATGGGCGCGCCGTCCTACATCGTGCGCGGAAAGGGAAACGAGGAGTCCTTCGCCTCCTGCTCGCACGGGGCGGGGCGGAAGATGGGCCGCAATCAGGCGAAAAAGGCGATCACGGAGGCGGCCTTCAAGGCGTCGCTGGCGGGCACGTTCAGCACGGCATCCCGTGGCTGGATCGACGAAGCGCCGCCCGCCTACAAGGACATCGGGCGCGTGATGGCGCTGCAACAGGACCTCGTGGACATCGTCCACGAACTGCGGCCCATCGTCACGGTCAAGGGCGACAGCCGCGCGAAGGAGGATTGAGGGCGCGACGGCCGACATCGGCGTCCCCAGGCGGCCACCATCGTCGTCCCGAGCCGGCCAACGTCGTCATCCCGAGCCCGTCGAGTGATCTCGTCGTTCCCGTTATAGGGAGCAGGACGAGAACCCTCGACGGGCTCGGGATGACCGCTAGTCGCTCGGGCTAGCCGGCTGGTCAGGCGCGACTTCGCATCCCCTACTCCGGCGCAGAATCCTGCGGGTCGTAGCCCAGCACTTCTCGAGCGGACTTCAGCGACCAGAACTGGCGCGGGTTATCCGAGATGCCGTAGACAACCGCCCAATCGGTGTCCGCTTCGAGCGAGCGCGCGATGAGTTCGGCGCAGTCGCGGCGGCTGAGCCAGGTCGAGCGGGACCGCTTGCGCCGCTCCTCCATCGAGAGGTGGGCCAGCGGCTTCGGGATCGAGGTCAGCGTCTTCTCCGACGTCGGGTCGTCGTCCGCGCGGACGGTGCCGATCCGCAGGTTGATGACCTCCAGCCCGTGGAGGTCGTGGAACATGCGACCGATCGCCTCGCCGAAGAGTTTGGAGACGCCGTAATAGGAATCCGGGCGCGGCTCGGCATATTCGTCCCACACCCGTGGGTCGTCGAGTTCGTAGACGTCCGGCGCGTTGTCGATCTCGTTCATCCCGATGGTGTGGTTAGACGAAGCGAACACGACCCGACGCACGCCAGCCAGGCGGGCGGCCTCGAAGACGTTGCGCGTACCGACGATGTTGTTAGGCAGGATGTCGTCCCACGGCGTTTCGACCGCCGGCGACGCCGCAAGATGGACGACGGCATCGACGCCCTCGAACGCCGGGCGGATCGCGTCGAGGTCGGCGATGTCAGCCGCGATCGACGGAAAGTCCTGCGGGCGGTGCGTGAGGTAGACGAGGTCGTACCGATCGGCGAGGTGTTCTCGTACCGCCTCGCCGATGACGCCGCCCGCGCCGGTGACGAGGACCTTGCCAACGCCGGTCTTGCCGTCGCTCATGACGCCGCTCCGCCGCCGACGCGGAAGATGGATCCGTTCAGGTCGATCACGTAGACGTTCCCTTCGCTATCCTCGGCAAACGAACTGACGTTGAGCCCGGTCTCGATCGGTTCCGACAGGACCCGTTCGCCGGAGGCATCCTGCCCGAGGCCCCAGAGCAGCCCGGTGCAGTAGTCGGCGAACAGGTACACGCCGCCGAGGGACGGCGCCGCCCCGCCCCGGTACACGTACCCGCCCGTCACCGAGCAACCGAACTCGTGTGTATATTCCGCGACCGGGCCGATGAACGGGGAGGGGTCGCAATCCTCCACGGCGAAGCAGGCGGTACCCTCCATCACGTTCCAGCCGAGATTGGCGCCGCCCGACGATCCGGCGGGAAGCACGTTGACTTCCTCGATCCAGTTCTGGCCGACATCGGCGATCCAGAGATCGCCGGTTTCCCGGTCGAAGGAGAACCGCCACGGGTTTCGTAGGCCGGTGGTCCAGATCTCGGGCGCGCCGCCACCGCCGACGAACGGATTGTCGGCGGGAATGGCGTAGGGTTCGCCCTCGGTCCGGCCGGAGACGTCGAGGCGAAGCATCTTGCCGAGCAGCGCGTTCGGGTTCTGGCCGTTGTTGAGCGGGTCGCCGCCAGCACCGCCATCGCCCGTCCCGAGGTAGAGGTAGCCATCCGGCCCGAACGCGATCATCCCGCCGTTGTGGTTGCCGAACGGGTCGGGGATCGCCAGCAGGATCTCGGCCGACGCCGGGTCGGCGCGGTCGGGATCGTCGGCCGACACCCGGTAGCGGGCGAGCGTGTTGTCGCCGACGCCCTCGCCGGTCGCCGAATCGATCGCGGTGTAGGCGACGTAGAACTCGCCGTTCTCGGCGAACCGAGGATCGAAGGCGAGGCCCAGCAGGCCCTGCTCGTTGTTGGCGGTGTTGACCAATTCCCTCACGTCGAGAAACGGCTCGGGCTCGACCGCGCCGTCGCGCAGGATGCGGATGACGCCGCCCTGCTCGACCACGAAGCGTCGGCCGCTGCCGTCGCCCGGGTCGGCGAGAAAGACGGGCCGCTCGAACCCTTCGGCGACCGGCTCGAGCGTGACCGAAAACGCCAAGGGATCGAACGCGGCGGGCGTCGCCTGCCCGGCGAGCGCGGGCGCGGCGAACGCCGGCAGGGCGAGGGCCGCGGCAATCCCGCACACGGCGGCGAGTCTTCGCAGGGAACGCATCGGCGACTCCATCCGGACGGATGACGGCCGCCGGCATACTCCCGGCGACCAACGGTTCGCCGCAACGGTCACACGAACCGTGCCGCGAGCGCCACCCCAAACGCGGCGGCTGGCATTCGGCGTGCACCTGTCGCCGTCGGGCGCACGCCACGACGGACGAAACAGGGAGATCAGGGATGCCGGATGAGCGGGAGCAGCGACCGGGCGTTGGCGTAGGGGTGATCGTGCGGCGCGGCGGCCAGGTCCTGCTGACCCGTCGCTCGCACCACGGCGCCGGGAAGTGGGCCGCCCCGGGCGGCTACCTCGACCACGGCGAGACGCTGGAAGCCTGCGCGGTCCGGGAGACGCAGGAGGAGACCGGGCTGGAGATCGCCAACGTCGCGTTCCTCGCGGTCGCCAACGACCGGTTCCCGGACGGGAAGCACAACGTTACGATCTGGTTCGTTGCCGACGCACCGGATGGCGAGGTCCGGGTGGCCGCCCCGGACGAACTGGACGAGGTCGGCTGGTTCGCCTGGGATGATTTGCCGGACCACCTCTACGACTCCACCCGGCGGCTCCTGCGCGGCGAAACGCTGCCGCCGAACGTCCTCGCGGCGCTGGGGATCGACGCGGGCTGAACCGCCGCCCGCGCTACGCGGGACGCACCTATCGCCGCCTCGTCGCCTCGTGCCGCGACGCACGCGGTCCTTTGACAGGCTCGGGTTCCCGACATCGCCGCAGGGCGCCGTGCAACGGCGAAGGCCGCCCCGCCATCGGGACGGCCTTCGCCATCAGGGATCATGTCGCCGGTCAGGCCGACGGGGTGCCCTCGGCCATCGCTTCGCCGCCAGCGCCGTCTGCCGCGCCCGAGCCGGTCTGGGACAGGTAGACGACCACGTTGGTGGAGCCATCGGGGTCGCCGCTGATGAGGCCGACGCCGGTGTAGCCGGAGCCGTTCAACTCGCGCAACCCGAAGTAGAGCGTGTCGCCCTGCTGGATGCCGCCGATTTCGCCACAGGCGATGTAATTGCCGATGTTCTCCTCGCTCTCGTGCACGTTGATGACGTGCTCGCCGGAGAGGATGTCCTCGAGCGAGGCGTCGAGTTGGGTGATCGACACGAAGGCCGGGAGTGCCAGTTCGGAGCCGACCGCGCCGCCGCCGGTCTCTTCGGCCATCGGGGTCGCGTCGGACTGCGGCACGCCGACGTTGGAGAGCGGGAAGACCACGTCGCCGATTTCGTCGCAGGTGCCGGTGTGGATGTGGGCCGGGTGGGATTGGCCGCCCGCCGCTTCCATCGTCGCCGCCGGGGTTGCCTCCGGAGACGCATCCTGCGCCACCGCCGCGGCGCCGGTCATGGCAAGTCCGATGGCGGCCACCGCCGCACCCGCCCGCATTCCGCTCATCGTCATGGCCATGTTCGCTTCCTCCTCGTCGGTCCCCGGGCCAACGGTCGCCCCGGCACGGCTCCGGGCCGCGCTGGCCGTAGTGCAATTCCGTTGCCATGCGGGCACGCGAGGGCCGCGACCGGCACGCGGTTTGCGTCTGATGTCCATTGCCGGCCCCGGTGCGCGACCGCGGCCGGCGAACGGGCGCCACGGAGTCGAACATGGGCAGGACGGTCGGCGAGCAAGTCATCGTCATCACGGGCGGTTCGAGCGGCATCGGTCGGGCAACGGCGCTGGAAGCGGCGCGGCGCGGCGCCAGGGTCGCCATCGCGGCCCGCGGGGAGGAGGCGCTTGCCTCGGCCCACGACGAGATCGCCCACGTCGGCGGCGAGGTGCTGTCCGCAGTGCTGGACGTGGCCGACCCCGAGGCCGTTGACGCCTTCGCCGAGGATGTCGCCGCGCGCTGGGGCCGCATCGATACCTGGGTGAACGCCGCCGCGGTGTCCGTCTACGGCGAATTCGCGGACATCCCGCCTGCGGAGTTCCAGCGCGTTCTGCTGGTGGACATCGTCGGCACCGCCAACGGCTGCCGGGCCGCGATCGCCCGTATGCGGCAACAGGAGGAAGGCGGCACGATCGTCAACATCTCGTCGGGCCTCGGGGACCGTACCGTCCCGCTCCAGAGCGCGTACAGCGCCGCCAAGTCCGCGGTGAACGGCCTCAGCGAGTCCCTACGCATGGAACTCGAGCACGCCGGGCTGCCGATTCGGGTAACGGTCGTCAAGCCGGCGTCGATCGACACGCCGTTCTTCGGCCACGCGCGCTCGCACATGGACGCCGAACCGGCGCCGGTGCCGCCGGTCTACGACCCATCGGTCGCGGCGGAAGCAATCCTGTACGCCGCCGGGCATCCCGTGCGGGATCTGCCGGTCGGCGGCGCCTCGGCGGTGCTGGGCATCCTCGAAGGGCTCGCGCCGCGGACGCTGGATCGCCAACTTCGGGTCGCGGCGTATCCGTTGCAGAAGGGCGATACAATCGACGGCAGGCCTCGCCCAGACAACCTGTGGGCGGGATCGCCGGGACCGGGCTCGGTGCGGGGAGGGCACGCCGGCCGCCGGTTCAGCCTCTACACCGCGCTGCGGATCAACCCGGCAGCACGGCGGGCGGCCATCGCTGCGGCGGCGCTGGCCGGATTCGTTGCCGCCCGCCGCACCGGCGGCTGAACCCGGCCAACCGCGGCCGGGCACGCGTTCGCAACGGAGGGAACGGAGATGACTGACCGCGACCAGACCAATCAGCCGGCCGCGGCCGGCGGCGACTGGCTCTCGATGTCGAACGACAACACGGCGTCCGGGCGCGCGTCCGACCCGGTCAACCCGGGGCCGATTTCGCTGATCGCCACGGGGATGCGCGTGGTAGATGCCGCCGGCCAGGAAATCGGCAAGGTAGACGAAGTACGGATGGGCGACCCCGGCGCGGTGACCTCCCGCGAACCCGGCTTCACCGACGGCGACACCGCCATCGACGAGATCGGCCGGGCGATCTTCGGCGTCGGTTCCCGCCTGCCCGGCCCGGTTCGGGAGACCCTGCTGCGAATCGGGTACATCCGCATCGACGGCAAGGGCTGGCTGTTCGACAAGGACCACTACGCCGCCTCGGACCAGATCGCGCGGGTCGAAGGCGACGTCGTGCATCTCTCCGTCGCCGAGGACGTGCTGCCCGACGCCTAGGCCACCGGTCGGTGCCAGCAAACCCGTCATCCCGAGCCTGTTCAGGGATATCGTCTGTCTCCCACCCGGAGTCGCGACGAGATCCCTGAACAGGTCCGCGATGACGGGTTTGCTGGCGCAGCCGATCCGCATTCGGTTCGGCGACACTGGGCCGCTATACTGCGGGCGATATGCCCGAACTGACCTTCCTCGGCACCGGCACCTCGAACGGCGTTCCGATGATCGGGTGCCGGTGCCCCGTCTGCACCTCCAGCGACCCGAGAGACACGCGCACCCGCTCGTCGGCCATCGTCCGGCTGGGCGAGAACGTGGTGCTCATCGACACGGCAACCGAACTGCGGATGCAGGCGCTGCGGCTCGGGCTGGACCGGGTGGACGCGATCCTGATGACCCACCCGCACGCCGACCACACCGGCGGGTTCGACGACCTCCGTAGGTTCAACGAACTGGGCAACAAGCACCTTCCGGTCTATGCCGACCCCGGCACCGCCTCCGTCCTGCGCGAGCGCTACGCCTACACGTTCGTGGATCAGTACCCGTTCTACGGCGGCAAGCCGGACTTGATTCTCCACGAGGTGGACGGACCGTTCGACCTGTTTGGGCAAGAGGTCGTCCCGATCCCGGTCATGCACGGCCGATTGCCGATCCTCGGCTACCGCTTCGGCGATCTCGCCTACGTGACAGACGCGAAGGTGGTGCCGGACGAGTCGCTCGCGCTGCTTAGGGGCGTGGACACGCTGGTGCTCAACGCCCTGCGCGAGCGCCCGCACCCGACCCATCTCAGCGTCGGCGAGGCGCTGGACGTCATCGAGCAGATCGGCCCGCGGCAGGCGTTCCTGACCCACGTTTCGCACGAGAACTCGCACGCCGACCTGGAAGCGTTGCTGCCGCCGCACGTCCGCGTGGCCTACGACGGGCTGTCGGTCTGCTCTCGTCAGCCATGAAGCAAGCCGGGGCTGGGGACCGGGTTTGTTATCATCGGCGCGAACGCACCGTCGCCGCCGGGGACGGTTGCCGCCCGCACGGGCCGGCGCTCCGGCGCGCTGCCCGGGAGGTACAGGTGCCGCCCCGCCACGCCGATCCGCCGGTCCGCCCGGGAACCACCGCACGAGGCCAACGGTGAAGATCGCCCTCGTGTCGCCCTACGACTTCGCCCACCCGGGAGGGGTTTCCGAGCACATCGCCCACCTTCGGGACGAGTTTCGGGAATCCGGTCACGACGTCACGGTGATGGCGCCGCGGGCGCGCAAGGGCGGCCTGGAGGAAGCGCCGGGCTTCTACGGCATCGGCCGCACGGTGGCGATCCCGAGCAACGGCAGCACCGCCCGGCTGACGTTCGACGTCACGCTCTACGCCGCCGTAAAGGCGCTGATGAAGCGTGAGCGGTTCGACGTCGTGCACGTCCACGAGCCGCTGGTGCCCGCCCTCCCCTACATGGTGCTGCTGAACTCGAACGCGGTGAACGTCGGCACGTTCCACGCCTACCGTTCGTCGAGCACCTGGTACACCGCGCTCCGGCCCTACTGGAACCTGCTGCTGTCGCGGCTGGACGCCCGGATCGCCGTGTCGGAGCCGGCGCGGGAGTTCGTCTCGCAGTACTTCGAGGGCAATTACGAGATCGTGCCGAACGGGATCGACGTCGGGCGCTTTGCCGATGTCGAGCCGGCGCACCGGCGACACGACGGGCCGAACATCCTGTTCGTCGGCCGCTTCACCGAGCCGCGCAAGGGGTTCAAATACCTGTTGCGGGCGATGCCGATGGTGCAGCAGCAGTTCCCCGACGCCCGATTGACTGTGGTCGGCACCGGCAAGGTGGAGAAGTTCTCCGGCCTGATGGAGCGCTACCGGGTCACCGGCGTGGATTTCATCGGGTTCGTGCCGCCGGAGGAGTTGCCGCGATACTATGCCGGGTGCGACGTGTTCTGCGCGCCTTCGATCGAGCGCGAGAGTTTCGGCATCGTGCTGCTCGAGGCGATGGCCGCCGGGCGTCCGGTGGTGGCCGGCGACAACCCCGGCTACGCCAGCGTGATGACCAACGGGCGCGAGGGCCTGCTGGTGCCGCCCAAGGACCCGCAGGCGCTGGCGCTCGCGTTGGTCCGGCTGATCGCCGATGGCGGTCTGCGCCGCTCGATGGGCGCGGCCGGGCACGTCACGGCGGCCCAGTACGACTGGCCGTTGCTAGCGCAACGGATGCTCGATATCTACGACCGGGCGGCCCGCGGCGCCGCGTACGCGCCCCGCCAGCGGGGCATCGGCTGAGCGGAGAACGGTCGGTTGCTTTCCGAACGCTTCGGGCCCCGCATCCGCGGGTGGATGCTCCATGTCGGTCGCGTGCTCGCGGGCTGGGGCATCTCCCCCAACCTGCTGACCGTCCTCGGGTTGCTCCTCAACGCCGGGGTGGCCGCGGTCATCGCCGTCGGTCATCCCCAGCTCGGTGGCGTGCTGCTCCTGGTGGCGAGCGGGTTCGACATGCTCGACGGCGCCGTCGCCCGCGCCGACGGCCGGGTGACCCGGTTCGGCGGCTTCCTCGATTCCACGCTCGACCGCTATTCCGAGATCGTCGTCTTCCTCGGGCTGCTCGTCTACCTGCTGGGCACGCCCGACGCGCGAATCGGCAGCATCCTCGTCTTCGTCGCGGCGGCCGGCGCGCTGATGATCTCCTATGCACGCGCCCGGGCCGAAGCGGCCGGGGTGAGCGCGTCGGTCGGCATCCTGCCCCGGCCGGAGCGTGTGATCCTGCTGGCGGTCTGCCTCATCATCGGCAAGCCGCTGATCGCGTTGTGGGTGCTGGCGATCCTCACCCATGTCACTGCGGCGATGCGGATCGTCCACGTCTGGCAGGTCAGCGAGCGCGAACCGGCGCCGGTGGAACGACCGTGATCGACGAACCCGAACAGAACGACCGAGCCGAGGACTTTTCGGATTCGCCGGTGGCGCCTGCCGACGTTGCCTCGGCCGGCCGCTCCTGCAGCGTCATCCTGATCGTGGCGGCGGCGACGCTGCTGCTGGTCTGTGCCGCCACCGCGATCCGCCTCGCGTTCATGCAGTAGGACGCTCCCCGCCGCAACCATCGCCGTCATCCGGGCCTGTCGAGCGATCTCGTCGGCGCCCCAAGCGTGGGAGAACGACGAGATCCCTCGGCGAGCGCGGGATGACACGATTGGCCGCCATTTCCCGGCCCCGTGCTAGGATTCGGCATCCGTTCGCCGATTCGCCGGTCAGGAGCCTGTGCGTGAGCGCCGCCGCCAACGGGTCGTCGCCGACCTCCGATCGCCTCCGGGTTGCCGTCGTCCAGATGAACTCGAAGGACGACAAGGCCGCCAACGTCGCCACCGCGATGCGCATGATCGACGAGGCCGCCGCCACCGGCGCGCGCCTCGTCACGCTGCCCGAGATCTGGCCCTACCTCGGGCCGGATAGCGGCAACTACGCCAACGCCGAAGCCATCCCCGGCCCGCTGACCGACGAACTGGCGGCGAAGGCCCGCCAGCACGGCATCTGGCTCCACGCCGGCAGTCTGCTGGAGCGCTCCGGCGAAGACGGCCGCCTGCTCAACACCACCGTCGTCTTCGCGCCGGACGGATCGCTGGCCGCGCGTTACAGCAAGATCCACATGTACGACGTGGTGCTCGACGGCGTCGCGACCTACATGGAATCGGCGACCGTCACCCCCGGCGAGGAAATCGCCACCGTCGAGATCGACGGCTGGACCGTCGGGCTGGCCATCTGCTACGACTTGCGCTTCCCCGAATTGTTCCGGATCCTCGCACTCCAGGGCGCGGAAGCGATCGTCCTCCCGGCCGCGTTCACGATGACCACCGGCAAGGACCACTGGGAAGTGCTGATCCGGGCGCGGGCCATCGAGAACCAGCTCTACATGATCGCGCCGGGGCAGGTCGGGCAGCATCCGCCCGGCAACTGGTGCTACGGCCGCTCCATAGTGGTCGATCCGTGGGGCACCGTCGTGGCGACCGCGCCCGACACCGAGACGGTCATGGTGGCCGACCTGCACCGGGACCGCGTCGCGGGCGTGCGGCGGCAAGTGCCGTCGCTGGCCAACCGGCGGCCGGCGGCCTACGCCTGGCCCGCGAGCGATCGGCAGCCCGAGTTCGCCGGCGAGCGGTCGGGCGACTGACCGGCCCGGGATGGGGGAAGCACGGTGGGATGGCGATCCCTCCTGGCGGCGCTGGCGCTGCCGCCGCTGGCGGCGACGGGCTGCGTCGGCCAGTCGGCGCCGCCCACCGTCGCCCCGGCGCCCGCGCTGGTGATCGTCACCCCCGCGCCGACCGTGCCGGCGACGCCGATTCCCGGGATTGCCCGCCGCTACACCGTGATGGAAGGCGACACCCTGTCCGGGATCGCCGCCATGTTCGGGGTGCGCGAGGATGCGATCGTGGCGGCGAACGGCTTGCGCGACCGCGACCAGGTGTACGCCGGACAGGAACTGGTCATTCCCGCGCTGGGAACCTGACGGCGAGCCAGCATTCTCACCCGACGGGACGAACGGGCGTCGATTGATGGTTGACCCCTCACCATGCGGCGTGCTAGATTCTCCCCACGGTCAGGACACGCCGGACCGGCTACGGGGCGGCAAGCCACCGATTCCGTTCAGGGTAAAGGAGGTGATGCCCATGAGTAGTCACGGTCTGATGGGCGTCACGGTGGAGGTTGCGGGCTAGTCCCGTTACCGCCGTGATGCCCACGCAGGAAGCGCCGGTCCTTCGGGGCCGGCGCTTTTTGTGTCTCCTGCTCCCCAGCGCTGCTGGCCGGCACACGATCTGGTCCGGTAGACGCGAATCAGCAGAAGGCGGG
>JAFAEX010000107.1 GCA_023423795.1 Chloroflexota bacterium
GGGCCGTCGCCGCCTGGAGCCGCGGGCACGTGCCGGCCGAACCGGGCCGGGAAGCGCCGGACGCGCTGGCGCGGCAGGGTCGCTGATGGGATTCGACAGTTTCGCGCTGATCAGCCTGATTTATGCCGTCCTCGGCCTGCGGGTGCTCTGGCAACTCGCGCGCTCGTGGCGGGAAACGTGGGACCGCAATTTCACGCCGGCCGACCGCACGCTGGTCGATCAGGCGGCCTTTTTCGTGCTGGTGCCGGTGTCGGTCGCGCTGCACGAGGTCGGGCACGCGGTGGCGATCCGGCTCTTCGGCGGCGACGTCCTCGGCTGGGGGTATTTCGGGTTCGCCGGCTACGTGGCATACGACCCGCGCCAGTTCGACGACGCGCAGCGCATCCTGATCGCCGCCGCCGGAACGCTGGTCAACCTGCTGCTGGCGGCCGTGGCGCTGGGACTCGTCTTCCTTCGCAAACCGCCGATGCGCGCCGCGTTCAACGAGTTGCTCATCCAATTCACGGTCATTTCGCTGCTGAACGCCCTCGTGGTCTACCCGCTGCTCGACTTCGTGAGCGGGCTCAACGGCGACTGGCGGCAGATGTACTTCGGGGGCGTGCCGGCCCTCAGCATTGTCATCCTCGTCGTCCACCTCGGCGTGCTCGGCGGGTTGTACTGGGCGTGGAACAGTTCGCCGGTGCGGGCGCGGGTGACGGAACTGACCGGCAGCGTGCCGTTCCGGTCGGTGCGCACCCGGCCGGGCCGCCCCGCCCGGCCGTCGCGCACGGCTGCGCCGCTGGAGCGGACGCTGGAGGAGGCCGGGGCGCGCGCCGCCTCGGGCTGGCCGGAACCGGTGCAGGCGGGCGTGCAGCATACCCCGGACGGCGCGCTGCTGGTCCTGTCGTGGCGGCATGCCGAGGGGCAGCGGGCGGTGCTGGCGCGCGCGAACGGCGCACAGATCGACGTGTTCGGCGCGGCCACCTTCGGCGAGCAGACGCTGCGGCAGCCAATCGCTTCGTTGCCGGGGCCGCCGGACGCCGATGCGCTCACCCTGCGGCTGCGCATGGCGATGGAAACGGTCGAGGGATGGCAGCCCGCCCGGGCCAGCGCCGGTTGAGCGCGATGAACCAGGTCGGCGACATCTCGAATCACCCCGGACCAGGATCACGATGACGGACAGCGCGCCGGCGGCGCGGCAGGGACACGAGCGGCTTTCCGACGCGGTGCGGCAGCGCGGCCTCGTGGTGCTGCTGGTGACGACCTTCTTCACCTGGGGCGGGTTCTTCCTCGTCGTGCCTCTGATCGGCATCCACTACGTCGATCAACTCGGCTGGGCCGCGGCCTCGATCGGGCTGGTCTTGGCCGTCCGCCAGTTCACCCAGCAGGGACTGACGACGCTTTCCGGCGCACTGGCCGACAAACTGGGCGCGAAGGGGCTGATCGCCACCGGCATGGGCGTGCGCGCGGTCGGGTTCGCGGCGCTGGCCTGGGCCGACACCTATCCGCTGCTGATGGCCTCGGTGGTGCTGGCGGCGCTGGGCGGGGCGCTGTTCGATTCGCCGAAATCGGCGGCGATCGCGGCACTGACGACGGAGGAGGAGCGGCCGCGCTACTTCGCCATCTCCGGCGTGGTGATCGGGCTGGGCATCACGCTCGGCACCCAACTCGGGGCGTTCCTGCTCCGGTACGACTTCGGGCTGGTGGCGCTCGCCTCCGGCGCCGCCTACGCGCTGATCTGCCTGCTGGTGCTGCTCGGTTTGCCGGCGGTGCGGGTCGCCCACGGCGAGGGCGGATTCTGGCACGGGTTCGGGCTGGCGCTGCGCGACCGCCCGTTCGTGATGTTCGTGGCGCTCATGGCCGGGCACTGGTTCATGTCCACGCAGTTCTTTTTGACCATGCCGCTGGCCACGGTGGCGCTCTCGGGCACGACCGAGACGGTCGCGCTGGTGACGGGGTTGAACTCGATCGTGACCGTCGTGTTCGGCTATCCGCTGCCGCGCGCGAGCGGCCGCCTGCTCGGGCCGCGGGGGTCGCTGGTGGCCGGGGTTGCCGTCACCGCCGTGGGCATCCTCGGCATCGGGTTCGCGCCGAGCGTGCCGCTGTTGCTGGGAGCCGTGTTCCTGTTCTCCGTCGGCACGACGCTGGTGCGGCCCTACGAGCAGACGGTGGCGGCCGGGCTCGCCAACCCGGCCGCGCTCGGGTCGTACTTCGGCGTTGCCGCGCTTTCGGTTGCGTTCGGTGGCGGGCTCGGCAACGTGGCCGGCGGCTACCTGTACGACCTGGGACAGGCGATGCGGCACCCGGAATTGCCGTGGGTCGTCTGCGCGGTCGTCGGCTTCGCCGCCGCCGCCGGGCTCTGGCTCTCGATGCGGCCCACCCCGTCGAGCGAACCGGTACGCGAACCGGCGTAGATCGCTCAATCGGTCGCTGGCCGATCACCCTACCCCATGCCGAGGCACGCCGAACCTGGCGTCGTGGCAACGCCCGCCCACGCGTCCGCAGCCGTTTTCTCCCAACCGTGACGCCGTGCGGTCGTAGGGGAGGGACCCGTGCCCTCCCGCGCCCGGAACCGCGTACGGACGAGGGAGGGCACGGGTCCCTCCCCTGCGACCGACGAACGGTTTCCCGCACCAACCAACCGGATTTCGTGTAACGATGGCGGCGGGATGACGGGGATATCGGCGCGGCCCGCCGGCTGCGAGCGCTTCAGTAGCCCCGCGCGCGGTACCACGCCAGTTGTTTCCCGATGCCGAGCCCGCGCAACGGACGGTGCGCTTCCCCGAGCAGAGGTTCGAGGGGCCGGGCGTACTTCTCCCCGGCGTGGAGGAAGAACGCGGCGTCCAGCACGTCCAGGCGCCGCAGGTCTTCGGCGACCCGCTCCGCCCACGCGCCGCGCTCCGCCCGGTCCAGGTGCGACAGCGACAGGTCGTACGGGGCGACCACGGTCTCGGGATCGACCAGCCCGTGCTTCGCGCTGAGGATGTACCAGCGGTCGTAGGTCGCCTCGCAGTAGGCGCTCGCCTTGCGGAACAGTGCGCCGCTATAGAGATCGCGCGCCGGCGCAGGGTGGTCGCGTTTCCCCTTGCCGCACGCTACCAGCGCGATGCGCACGATGGGCCGCTCCCTTCGGTCTTCCCGGCTGGGGTCCGAGCCCGGTTTCTCGGCAGAGGAATCCGAATGCGGGCGCGGCGGGTCGCCATCCACCGTTGGGCCAGCAACCATCGCCGCCCGGCCAACGCCAGCGCCCGCCGGTTGTCGCGGTCCGGGCCGCCTACGCTTCGAGGTGGGCGAGGTCCGGCGGCAGGTCGATGCTCTCCACCCCGCCGAAATCGAAGAACCGCACCCGCAGCACGTTGCCGCCGCCCAGGTTGGCGTCGAGCAGCAGCGGGAGGTAGGTGTCCTGCGAAACGAGCAGCGTGCTGCCGACGATGGCCTCCGCACCGCCTTCGTCGCCGGCGTCGTCCAGGCGCCACGTGGCCTCGCCGCCAACCGGCTCGCCGGCAACCACCCCGTCGCTGGCGAGGTCGGCCGACCAGATCGATTCGGTGGCGAACTCGAACAGGAGGTCGCGCGGCCCGTTCTCCGGGGCCGGGCTGGCCTCGATGTCGTCGGCATCCAGTCCGCGGCGATACTGGATGCCGTCTACCAGCCAGAACTCGACGCCGACCGGGACCGAAACGTGGACGGGGCCGCGGATCACGACGGCTTGTTCCAGCAGCGGCGGTCCTTCGTCCCCGGCGGAGGCGGTCGCATCGAGCAATCGCCACTCGGCGCGGTAACTGCCGGCGCCGAGGATCGCGCCCGCCACCCGCTGGCGGAACGACTCGGCGTCGGGCGTCGGCGACGGGGTCGTCTGGTCTTGTGGGGATTCCGGCATCGTTCGGGCTCCGGATCTTCGGCGACGGATGGTTTGTATCGTACCGCACCCGGCGCTCGTATCGACTGCCGTCGTCGCCCGGCTCCGCATCGAACCCCGGCAGCCACCGCAGCCGCCCGCGCGGCTCCGTACGGCGCATCACGCCCCGACCGCACGGGGACCGCGTACCCCCTCCGTCTCCATCGCCCATGACGCCGCGAACGCGCGCAGACCGCTTCGCTCCCCGTACTCGCCAAGGTGCGGCACGACGCCGGGAATAGAAGAAGGGTCGGCTCCACCCGAATCGCGCAATCCGGCACGGGATGGTCGCCATGACCGGCGACGGCTTGGCGTTCCGCGGAAGGGAGCACCGTTGGTCGCGCGTGCCTTCGTGCGGCGGGCTCCAGGCACACCGTTGTCCGGCCGTGCAACGGCAACGAGACGAGCGAGCCGATTTCGCGGTACCGTGTCCGCTGACGAATGCCGCCGCGCGGCCAGGCCGCTTCGACCCGGTTGCGGGCGTCCCCGCCGGATCGGATCGCGGCGGCGCGGCGAGGCTGCGGACGGGAGGGCCGGATGTTCCTGGGTACGGCGCGGCACTGGTGGATCACGATGGGGGTCCTCGTCGTGCTCGGCATCGGCCTGACGGCGTCGGACATCGGCGGGGGGTTCGGCAACATCGTCGGCGTGCTGATGGTGGGCGCGGGCATCGTGGTGTTCGCCGGCGCGCCGATGCGCTACGGCGATTCGGCGCGGCGAACGCGTCGGGGCACTGCCCAGCCCAGCGCTGCCCAGGCGGCAGCCCCGGCGGCGGCCCCAGCCGCCAAACCCGCCCAGCCACCCCGCCCGGTCGCCCCGCCGTACAAGCCGGCGCAGAAGATCGAAGCCGGCGACCCGTCGGAGGTCTAGCGGGCGCAATCGTTCGTGCTGGCCAGCGAACGCTGCACGCGCAGGCCGGTCGTATTCGTCCGCCGCATCGCGCATACTCGCGGGTACTGGTCGCTCGCCGCCGCCCGGCCGGAGTTTACGCCGGATGAATGCCGATGCCTTCGACCGGTTCGCCCGGTCTTCCGCCCGTCGCGGAACCCGTCGGGCGGTCCTTGCGTTGCTGGCCGTGCTGCCGCTCGCGTTCGCCCGCGTCCGCCCGGCTTCGGCGCAGGTGTGCGCCCCGATCGGCGGCCTGTGCACCCCAAATTACGGGTGCTGCGACGGCACGCCCTGCCCGATGAACCTGACCGCGTGGGTTGGGATCTGCCTGGGGGCGGCTGCCACGACGCCCTCCACGACCACCGC
Source organism: Chloroflexota bacterium (assembly GCA_023423795.1). Lineage (GTDB taxonomy): Bacteria > Chloroflexota > Chloroflexia > Thermomicrobiales > UBA6265 > CADCWF01. Next base: position 5,132 of record JAFAEX010000107.1, read on the forward strand.
GACCCAGAAGACGGGGCGCGTGCCCGACGACGGCAATGCCCTCGGCAACCGGGCCAAGATGCGCCACCGGCGGCGCAGGCGCCGGGACCGCAAGCAGAAGCGGCGCAAGAAGCGGTAGGGGCGTTGTTGCCCGCGGGTGCGACCCTGGCGCTATGGCGTCCGGTCGCCTGGTGCCGGCGTCCCGCGCCTCGATGATCTGCATAGCCGCGTCGCCGCCCCGCCAGAACGCCGAGATGCCCGGCAGGTACCCCGGGCAGGATCGAACCGCGATCGCCCCGCCACGTCGTCGCGGACGTTGACATTGACGCCCCGTCGTCACGGCGGCGCCGGACGATGGGTCACGCGCGCTCCCCTAACCAGAGCGACGGTGGCCAAACGCCGCGGCCACGCTTCGGCCACCCGGCGGCGATCGCGATGGGCGGCCCGGCGGCACTGCACGCCGTGCCGCCGGGCGTCTCCCGCGCCCATCCTCCGGGCGCGCGTCCCCCATCGCCGGCCGCTCCGCGTCGCCGTCCTGCGCGACCGGATCGCCGGGCACGAGCGGTGCAGTCCGACGCGCCGTGCCCACCCGGAGCGGAAGACGGCCGAACGCTCGAGGCAGCGCGGCCGGGGGCCAGGGAGTATGCGCCATCCGCGCCCGACCATGGCCGGAATCCAGCGCCGGTTTCGGCAGCACGATGCGGCATGGAACGGGCCTGGATCAGAATCCTCCAAAGTGGTTATCAATTTTGATAGGATATGCCGCGATCATCGCTCAAAGAGCATTCTGATCGGGGAGAATTGCTGCATGGACGGTTCCCGTTTCGACCTCCTCACCCGCGCGCTCAGCCGCCGGGCGGGACTGCGCGGCGCCGTCGCCGGCCTCGCGGCGGCGGCCGGCCTCGTCTCCACGGCCGGCGCCAAACCGGCTGCCGAATCCTGCCTGACAAACGGCCAGCGCTGCGGAAAGGGATCGGGAAAGAAAGGCAAACCCTGCGCCAAGTGCTGTAGCAGGCACGCCGTCACCCAACCCAACGGCAGGAAGCGCTGCGCCTGCAAACCCGCGGGGATGTCCGCCCGCAACGCCGCCCAGTGTTGTTCGGGCGAGCGTTCGGCGGGCGGCTTCTGCGGGGCCTGCGACCCCGGCCTGACCCAGTGCCCGGCCGGCTGCGTGGACACAGGGAGCGACGTCGCCAACTGCGGCGCCTGCGGCAACGCCTGTGCCGCCGAACACTCCTGCGTCGAAGGCGCCTGCACCTGCACCGCGACGAGTTGTCCGGACGGCTGCTGCGACGGAGCGTCCTGCGTTGCCGCCGGAGCGGCGTGCGCAGCGGCAGACACCGTCTGCGTGGCCGGGGATGGCTGCACGCCGTGCGGCGGCCTCGGTCAGCCTTGCTGCGCGGGAGATTCCTGCCCGGATGGCTGCTGCGATACCGCCGCCGGGGTCTGCGGGGCCTGCGTTTTCCTGACCGCCGGGGAATACCAAGGCATGTCGATCGGCGGCCTCACCCAGGCGGACGCGTTCTGCAACACCTCTGCGAGCGGGCACCTGCCGGGGACCTACATGGCCTGGTTGTCCAGCCCCGATGGGTCGCCCTCCACCCGGTTCGTCCGCTCCGACGTTGCCTACGTGCGGCCGGACGGCGTCCGGGTCGCGGACGACTGGGACGACCTGGTGGACGGCAGCCTGCTGGCGCCGATTGCCGTCACCCAATCGGGCGACCCGCCGCACGACAACCGGAACGCCTGGACGGGCACGGCGAGCGACGGCACGGCCATCGCCGGCAAGACGTGCGGCAACTGGGACACGAGGATGATCCAAGGCGGTGGATACGGGGACGACGCCGCAACGGACGGCGAGTGGACCGCAGCCAGCAGCCAAAACTGCCACGATTGGTACTGGCGCCTGTACTGCTTCCAGCAGCCGGAGGCGTAGAACCGGGCGGGCGGCGCCGTTACGAGACAAAACCCGTCTCCGGCGCTGCCCGGCCCGAACCACGGTGGTCGAGGTCGGGCAGTCCGCGCCAGCGCCGACGAACTGGTTGACGTTCGGGCCGCCGGCGACCGCATCGCCGTCACAGGTTCCACGGGTACAGATCCGGTATGCCCGGTTCCGCCTCGATCGCGATCGGGTGCAGCGCGCGGGTGTCGTCGAGGGAGAGGAACGCGTCGTAGCGGCGGGAGAGCACGGTCGGGACGTAGTTGCCTCGATCGAACTCCGGGCGATAGACGACGCCGATGGCGCGGTGGCCCCGCTCGGCGGCAAGCGACGATTCCTCCGCGCCGCGCTCGGGGAAGACCAGCACCCGGTCCTCGCCGCCGAGGTCGTGGAGCGCCGCTTCCCACGATCCGGCGCGGGCGGGTGGGACGGGCATCGTCTCCATCGGCGCGCCCCACGAGCGGCCGGCGATCACGGTCCCCTGGTAGCCGCCGAAGCCAACCAATACGACTCCGTCGGCGGCGTGTTCTTCCCGCGCCAGTTGCCCGAGGTTGAACATGCCGTCGGCGGCCATGTCGGTGAAGCGCGCGTCGCCGATGTGGGTGTTGTGCGCCCAGACGATGCCCTTCGCGCCGGGGCCGTGCCAGTCGAGCAGGCGGTCCAGCGTATCGGCCATGTGGCGGTCGCGCAGGTTCCACGACTCCGGTCCTCCCCGGATCATCGCCCTGTAGTACGCCTCCGCGCCGCGCACGACCTCGGCGTTGACCGTGGCGTCGAGGTCCGGCAGCGCGCTGTCGCCGGCCCGCTCCCGCACCTCGCGCAGCAGCGCCAGCACGGATTCTTCGCAAGAGAACGGGACCAGCGTGGTGGCGACGGCGTACTCCTGCCCGTCGTCGCCGAACGGCTCGAAGCAGCGCAGCGCCCGCTCGGCAGCCGGCAGGGCGTCCGGGTGGTTCGCCCGCAGCCAGCCGAGCAAGGCCTCCAGGGATTCGTTCAGCGAGTAGACATCCAACCCGAAAAAGCCGCAGCGCTCGTCCGCCGGGCGGTCGGCGTTCCAGCGGCGCAACCAGGTCGCGAACGCCGCGACTTCCCAGTTGGCCCACATCCAGGTCGGCCAGCGGGCGAACGCCCCCAGCACCACCTCGGGCGAATGTTCGTCGGTTTCGCCGCGCACCCAGCGGTCGATCCGCCGGCAATCCGGCCAGTCGCCCTCCACGCCGACGAAACTGAAGCCGCGTTCGGAGATCAGGCGGCGAGTGAGGATGGCCCGCCAGCGGTAGTAGTCGTGCGTGCCGTGCGAGGCTTCGCCGATCAGCACCAGCCGGGCGTCGGCGATGCGCTCCATCACCGGGTCGAGGTCGTCCGCGTCGCGCAGCAGCGAACTCGTGGCGAGGATTTCCGGCCCGAGCGCGGCATCGCGTGGCTCTGTCGTGCGGGTAAACCCTGTCGAATCCATCCGGCGAAGTCCTCGGCGAGGCGCGTCTCCTGCCGCCGCATTCGCAGAATGCGCGCCCCAGCACGGTCATCCCGGGTTCCCCGCCGTCACCCCTCGACACGCTCGGGATGACGGCGGGGAACCCGGGATGACGGTCGGCACACGACAGCGCCGGGCATTCAGGCGCCGCGCGCCGCACCGTTCACCTGCCGTAGCCGTTCGAGCAACCGGCCGTGTTCGTCGCACAGGTCCGCGTACAGGCGCTTGAGTTCGGCCAACTCCGCGTCGGTGCGGTCCTCGGCCCGGATCATCGAGGTATCGGCATCCGTGCTGACCCGCAGCAATTCGTCGAGCTTGAGGTGCATCGCGATCGCGTCGCGGTTCTGCGCGTGCTGGATGAGGAACACCATCAGGAAGGTGACGATGGTCGTCCCCGTGTTGATGACCAGTTGCCACGTATCGGAGAACCGGAACAGCGGCCCGGTGACGGCCCACGTCAACACGATCGCCAGCGCCAGGAGAAACGTGGCGTAGTGCCCGCTCAATATGGTTGCGCGGCCGGCCACGCGGGTAAAGAAGTCGCACATGCTCCCTCGCTTTCCTGTCGCGCGGCGGGTCGCGCTCCGGCCGCCGCCGCGGTCGCAGACGCAGACGCAGACGGTACGCCACGATTGCGAAGGCCGATGGCGGTTCGGCGCGAACACCGCACCCCCGGACCGATGACCGATCCGGGGGTGCGGTGATGTGCAATGGGTTCGGCGACCTCGCCTCAGGCCAACTGCAGTTCCGGGGTCGGTTCGGCGGCGCAGGTGGCGGCGTCCTCGGCGTCTGCCGGCAACAGGGCGACCGCCAGCACCTCGTCGAGGGTGTTGGCCTGCACCAGTTCCATGCCCTCCTTCACCACCTCCGGCAATTCCGCCAAATCCTTGGCGTTGCGCCGGGGCAGGATGAAGGTCTTGATGCCGCCGCGGTGGGCGGCGACCGTCTTTTCCTTCAGGCCGCCGATGGGGAGGACCTTGCCCCGGAGCGTGATCTCCCCGGTCATCGCCACGTCCTTGCGGACCTGGCGGCCGGAAAGCGCCGAGATCAGCGCCGTCGCCATCGTGATGCCGGCAGAGGGGCCGTCCTTGGGGATCGCCCCGGCGGGAACGTGGACGTGGATGTTGTGCTTGTCGAAGAAGTCCGGGGCGACCCCGAACTCCGCCGTCCGCGCCTTGGCGTAGGAAAGGGCGGCTCGCGCCGACTCCTGCATCACGTCGCCGAGCTGGCCGGTCAACAGCAGGTCGCCCTTGCCGGGCATGACCAGCACCTCGATAGACAGCAGGTCGCCGCCGACGCTGGTGACGGCGGCGCCGGTGGCGACGCCGACCTCGTCCTGCTCCTCAGCCAGCCCGTATTCGTAGCGCGGCACCCCGAGGTAGTCGCTGACCTGCGGCCCGTCGATCTCGATGGAGGCCGGCGGATCGTCGCCGGCGAAGCGGCGGGCCACCTTGCGGCAGAGCGAGTTCAGTTCCCGCTCCAGGTTGCGGACGCCCGATTCCTCGGTGTACTCGCGGATCAGCCGCCGGATTGCGCCGTCGGTGAGGTGCAGCTGCTCCTCGGTCAACCCGTGGGCTTCCAGCGCCTTCGGCAGCAGGAAGCGGCGGGCGATGACCATCTTCTCGACCTCGGTGTAGCCGGTGACCTCGATGATCTCCATCCGGTCGCGCAGCGGGGCGGGGATCGGGTCGAGCTGGTTCGCCGTGGTGATGAAGATCGCCTTCGACAGGTCGAACGGCACTTCGAGGTAGTGGTCGGAGAAGGTCGTGTTCTGCTCCGGGTCCAGCACTTCGAGCAGCGCCGACGACGGGTCGCCCCGGAAGGCGTCCGCCCCGACCTTGTCGATCTCGTCCAGGACCAGCACCGGGTTGCGGCTCTTGGCGTCGCGCATCGCCTTGATCACCCGGCCGGGCATCGCGCCGACGTAGGTGCGGCGGTGGCCGCGGATCTCCGCCTCGTCGCGCACGCCGCCGAGCGACATGCGGGCGTAATTGCGGCCGATGGCCTTGGCGATCGAGCGGCCGAGGCTGGTCTTGCCGACGCCCGGCGGGCCGACGAAGCAGAGGATCGGGGCGCGCAGCTTGTCCCCCGCCAGCTTGCGCACGGCGATGAACTCGAGGATGCGCTCCTTGGCCTTTTCCAGCCCGTAGTGGTCGGCTTCCAGCACCGCGGCGGCCTCGGTGAGGTCCAGCCGGTCCTCGGTCTCGACCGACCACGGCAGTTCCGTCAGCCATTCGAGGTAGCCGCGGATGATGCCGATTTCGGGCGAGAACGGGTGCTGCTGTTCCAGCCGCTCGACCTGCACCAGCGCCTTGGCCTTGACCTCGTCCGGCATGCCGGCGTCTTCGATCTTCTGGCGCAGTTCGTTGGCGGCCACCGCTTCGGCGCTGCCCTCGCCCAGTTCCTTCTGGATGGCGCGCAACTGCTCGCGCAGGTAGTACTCGCGCTGCTGCTTGTCCATCCCGGCCTGCGCCTCGGTCTGGATCTGCTGGCGCAGGTTGAGCACGTCGATCCGCTTCTGGACCATCACCGACAGGCGGCGCAGCCGCTCGACCGGGTCCAGGACTTCGAGCAATTCCTGCCGCTGGTCCGGGCTGAACTCCGGCGAGAACGCGATCAGGTCGGCGAGCCAGCCCGGCTCATCGACCCCGCGGATCATGGTCAGCACCTCCTCCGGCACGTTGGGGAGCATGCTGATGTAGCTCTCGACCTGTTCCAGCACGGCGGTCATCGCCGCTTCCGCCTTCGCGGTGGCGTTGACCGGGTCGTCGTGGCGGGTGACGCGGGAAACGACGTAGGGCTCCTGCTGGACGATCTCGGTGACGATGCCGCGCGCCAGCCCTTGCAGGATGACGTGCTGGTGGCCGCCCGGCCGGGAGATGCGCTGCCCCACTTCGGCGATCACGCCGACCGGGCACAACTCGTACTCCTCGTGGGGCAGGGCCTCGTCCGGCACCCACTCGGTCGCTTCGTCGCCGTTCCCGGTCGAACCCGGGGCGGGCTCGCCGGCGTAGGCGGCGTCGGCGCGACTGATGGCGTCGGCCAGCAGTTCGCGGAAGTCTTCTTCGATCACCGCGCCGTCGCCGCCGACCAGCACCGGGCGCTCGGTCAGCACCAGCACCTGGCGGGGTTCCATCCGGGAGGCGCGGTCCAGCACCATCGCGGACTCCTCGTCCTCGATGGGGTACGGGATCGACATGTGCGGCAGCAGCAGCGTTTCCGGCACGACCAGCACCGGCAGCAGCAGGGCCGGCGCCGGGCGCTGCCGGGACGAGCCGCGCTTGCGGCGGGTGGGCGTCCTGGGCGCGACCGGAACCTCCTCGGTCTCGGTTGTGGTCGCGGTCGTGGGTTCGGTCTTTTCGGCGCCGTCCGGGGTTTCGACGGGATCGACGATCCCTTCGGCGGCATCGCGCTTGGCTCGGGAGGAACGGGGTGGCATGGATCAGTCTTTCCCGGTACGGGTACCGGTGCGAACGGCGCGTCGCGCCCGCGCGGACGCTTGCGGCCGACGCCGTTCGGCGGACAGGATGCGAGGGAAGGATACGCTCCCGCGGGTCGGTTCGCGGTGGTCGAGCGCACCCCTGAGTGTACCGGGTTTGGCCCATCCCGGCCACAAAACGGGGCAGTCGCAGGCCCGGTCGTTCGGTCAGGTGGACCCCGCGGCACCGGGCGTGCATTCGTCGGCGGCGAGCATCGCGGACGTGCCGCGCGAACGCGCAGGAGGGAGGGCGAATGGGGCAGGAGCACAACGCCGGCGACGACGACCGCCGCGTCGTCGTCGGCATCGACATCGGCGGGACGAAGACGGCGTTGCTGGCAACCGAGGTGGCCGGTGGCAGCGACCTCGGGTCGGAGAGTTTCCCGACGCCGGCCGAGGATGGCCCGGACGCCCTGCTTGACGCGCTCGATGAGGCTATCCGGGCCACGCTGCGCACGTCCGGCCGCGACGTGGCCGACCTCTGCGCCGTGGGCATCGCCGCGCCGGGCATGGTGAACGCCGGGCGCGGCCGGGTCGTCGAGGCCGGGAACCTCGACGGCTGGCGCGATCTGCCCCTGCGCGACCTCGTCGAGCGCCGCTTTCACGTGCCTGTCTTCGTCGAACAGGACGCCAACGCGGCCGCGCTCGGGGAGAAATGGCGCGGCGCGGCCCGCCAGATGAACAATTTCGCCTTCGTCGCGCTCGGCACCGGCATCGGCGTCGGGCTCGTCATCAACGGACGGCTGCACCGGGGGTTCCACAACGCCGCCGGCGAGGTGGGCAACTTCGTGATGGGCCGCGAGTACCTCGGCGAGCGCGAAGCGGACGGCGTCGGCAACCTCGCCCGCCTCATCGGCGGCAAGACCCTGCGCCGGCGCGCCGAGGACGCCGCCGGCGAGGAGATGAGCGCGGCCGAGGCCATCGACCGCGGCGCGGACGCCATCGAGGGCAACGGCGGCGACGACGACCTCGCGCCGCTGGCCGAAGACGCCATCGAGTACGTGGCGATGACCGTGGTCGCCATCGCCGCGCTGCTCGACCCGGAGGCGGTGATCCTCGGCGGCGGCACCGCCGAGGCCGGCGCGGCGCTGATCGACCCGGTGCGCGACCTCGTCGCCCGCGAACTGCCGGCGCCGCCCGCGATCATGCACGCCGTCCTCGGGCCGGCCGCCCAACTCCACGGGGCGGTCTTCGGCGCGCTCTGGCAACTCGACCCCGACCTCGCGCTGCGCGAGGAACTTCGGTAATCGTTGCCGGGGTTTGGTAAAGTCAGGCCCCGAACGAGCGCCGCGCCGCGACGGAGCCTGCCACCGTGCCGACGGGCGACCACCCCGCCTCCCAGACGACGACCGCAACCGGGACCGCGACGGTCGGCGCGACGCCGACGCTGCGGGCGACCGGCATCACCAAGCGCTACCCCGGCGTCGTCGCGCTGGAGGACGTGGCGCTGGAGGTCGCACCGGGCGAGGTCCACGCGCTGATCGGCGAAAACGGCGCCGGCAAGTCCACGATGATGAAGATCCTCTTCGGCGTGGTGCAACCCGACGCCGGGCGGATCGAGATCGGCGGGGAGCCGGTCGCCATCCCCTCCCCCCCGGCGGCGCAGGCGCTCGGCATCTCGATGGTCCACCAGGAACTCAACCTCGTCCCCGCGCTCGACGTCGCCCGCAACGTTTTCCTTGGGCGCGAACCCTCCCGCGGGCCAGGCCTCATCGACTGGCCGCGTCTCTACCGGGACGCCGGCGCGCTGCTGCGGGACCTCGGCATCCGGCTCGACCCGCGTACCTCGGTGCGCCGGCTCAGCACCGCCCAGAAGCAACTGGTCGAGATCGCTCGCGCGCTGTCGTGGCAACCCCGGCTGCTCATCCTCGACGAACCGACCAGCAGCCTGTCCCAGACCGAGATCCACGAACTGTTCCGCATCCTGCGCGACCTGAGGGCGCGCGGAACGTCGGTGCTTTACATCTCCCACCGGCTGGAGGAACTGGCCGAGATCGCCGACCGCGTCACCGTCTTCCGCGACGGCAAACTGGTCGGCACCGTCGGCGCGCAAACCCCGATCCCGGAACTGATCCGGCTCATGGTCGGACGCGGCGTGGAGCAGCAGTACCCGCGCGTCCGCACCCCGGCCGGGGCCGAAGTGCTCCGCGTCGAGGGGCTTGCCCGCGGCCGCGAGGTGCGCGACGTATCGTTCGCGGTCCGCGCCGGCGAGATCGTCGGCATGGCCGGGCTGGTCGGCGCGGGACGCACCGAGACGGCCCGGCTCATCTTCGGGGCGGACAAGCGCGAGGCGGGCCGGATCTTGGTCAACGGCCGCGAGGTCGCCATCGGCTCGCCCGCCGACGCCATCGCCGCGGGCATCGCGCTGCTGCCGGAGGATCGCAAACTGCAGGGGCTGGTGCTTCCCCTGTCGGTCGCCACCAACGTCTCGCTGGCCACGCTGGACCAGTTTTCGACGGCCGGGGTGGTCAACGGCACGCGCCGCGACGAGGTCGCCCGCCGGTTCGTGAAAGACTTGCGGATCAGGACGCCCGGCATCGGCTTCCGGGTGAAGAACCTGTCGGGCGGCAACCAGCAGAAGGTGGTGCTCGCCAAATGGCTGGCCGCCGAGCCGTCGGTGGTGATCTTCGATGAACCGACCCGCGGCATCGACGTGGGCGCCAAGGTGGAGGTCTACGGCTTCATGAACCAGTTGACCGCGCGCGGCGCGGCCGTGCTGCTGATCTCCTCGGAGTTGCCGGAGGTGTTGGGCATGAGCGACCGCGTGCTGGTGATGCACGAAGGCCGGCTGGTGGGCGACCTGCCGGCCGAACGGGCGACCCCGGAGCGGGTGATCGCGCTCGCCAGCGGCGAATCGCCGGAGGGTGGCGCGCTCGATGGCTAGCCTGACGCCCGCCCCGGCCGGTGCGCCGCCGGACGCCATCGCCGCGCGCGGCGACCGCTCCATCGGCCAGTTCCTGCTGCGCTACGGCATCGTGCTGGCGCTGCTGGCGCTGGCGGCCTTTTTCGCCTGGCGCTCCCCCGTCTTCCTGACCGACAACAACCTGCTGCAGATCCTGCTCCAGGCCTCGGTCAACACGATCGTTGCCCTCGGCATGACCTTCGTCATCATCACCGCCGGCATCGACCTGTCGGTCGGCTCCACCGCGGCGCTGGCCGGGATGGTTGCCGCCACGGCGATGAAGACCGGCCTGTTCGGCATGGTGCTGCCGTGGCCGGCGGCGGTGCTGGCCGGCATCCTCGTGGGCGTGCTGGTCGGGCTGGCGAACGGCTTGCTCATTACCGGACTGAAGATCACGCCGTTCATCGTCACCCTCGGCACGCTCAGCGTCGTCCGCGGGTTGACCCTGATCTACAGCGAGGGGCGCCCGGTCTTCGGGTTTCCCGAAGGCTTCAACGCGATCGCCGGCCGGATCGGGCCGATTCCCACGCCGGTGCTGATCGCCGCCGTGCTGACGCTGATATCGTGGCTGGTGCTGCGCTTCACCCGGCTCGGCGAATACACCTACGCCATCGGCGGCAACGAGGAAGCGACCCGCCTCGCCGGGGTGCCGGTGGACCGCTACAAGACGTCGGTCTACGTGCTGGCCGGGGCGTTGGCCGCCGTGGCCGGCATCGTGCTGACCGCGCGGTTGCGGACCGCCGAACCCAATGCCGCCTCGGGGTACGAACTCGACGCCATCGCCGCCACCGTGATGGGCGGCACCAGCCTCTTCGGCGGCGAGGGCAGCGTGATCGGCACGGTCATCGGCGCGCTCATCATCGCCACCCTCCGCAACGGGCTGAACCTGCTCAACGTCCAGGCCTACTACCAGCAACTCGCCATCGGCCTCGTCATCATCCTGGCCGTGGCGCTCGACCGCTTCCGCAAGTAGCCGCCGACGCCGCGGAAAGGAGGGCGACGGACGACGACGCGCACCATCCGGCCCGGCGCGGGCCGGCGGATCGTTCCACCCACGAGGAGTTACCGATGACCAACCGCATCTCCCGCCGCTCCGTGCTCACCGTTGCCGGGGCCGCCCTCGTCGCCGGCGGCGCGACCCGCTCGCTGCCGTTCGCCGCGCTCGCGCAGGACGCCACGCCGGCGGCCGGCGAAGCGACCTACGGCGGCATGACCATCGCCGACCTGCAGGCGGTCACCGCGCCCGAGCCGTACAAGCTGCTGGCGGTGGTGAAAACCCTCTCCAACGAGTACTGGCAGACGATGGCCGACGGGTACGCCGAGGCCGCCGCCGAGAAGGGCGTCACCATCGACGTCGTTTCGGTGCCGACCGAGCAGGACACCGAGCAGCAGCTCAACCAGGTGCAGACCGCCCTCGCGCAGGGCTACCAGGCGATCATGGTTTCGCCGATCACGCCGAACAACCTGATCCCGGCGCTGATCCAGGCGACCGAGGCGGGCATCCCGATCATCAACGTGGACGAAAAGGTCGATCCAGCGGCGGCCGAGGAAGCGGGCGTCGTCCTCACCTCGGTGATCGCCTCCGACAACCGCGACGCCGGCGCCCGCGCCGCGCAATGGATGATCGAGAACATCCCCGACGGCGGCCAGGTCGCCATCATCGAGGGCAAGGCCGGCAACCAGTCCGGGCTCGACCGCAAGGAAGGCTTCCAGGAGGCCATCGAGGCAGCCGGGAACTTCGAGATCGTCGCCTCCCAGCCGGCCGACTGGGACGGCCCGAAGGCGCTCGACGTCACCACCAACATCCTGCAGGCGAACCCGGGCCTCGTCGGCATCTACGCCGCCAACGACACCATGGCCCTCGGCGCGGTAGAAGCGGCGCGCGGCGCCGGCAAGCTGGAGCAGGTAGCCATCCTCGGCACCGACGCCGTCCCGGCCGCCCTCGCGGCGGTCGAAGCGGGCGACCTGAAGGGGACGGTCGCGCAGTTCCCGGCCGAGGCGGCGAAGATCGCGACCAGCCTCGCCATCCTCGCGATCCAGGGCAACCCGGTCGAGGGCTTCATCCCCTCCCCGATCGAACTCATCACCGCCGACAACGTGGCCACCTTGCTCGGCGGAGACGCCGAGGCCACGCCAGGCGCGTAGGTTTTTCGGAGACGAGAGACGTGAGACGTGAGACGTGAGACGTTATCGGGTCGGCATCGGTAACCGGTTCACGTCTCACGTCTCTCGTGTCTCGTCTTTGGTCCTCGTCCTCGTCTCTCGTCCTCGTCCTCGTCTCTCGTCCTCGTCCTCGTCTCACGTCTCTCGTCTCGTCACCGTGGAGGAACCCGAATGCCGACGTTCGGCGCGCACGCGTTCATCTGGGTCGGGAACTGGACCACCGAAAGCGGCGGGCAGGCCATCGCCGCCGCCGGCCGCTCCGGCGTGGACGTGATCGAAATCCCGATGCTGCGGCCGGACCGCTTCGACGCGCCGCGCCACAAGGCCGAACTGGAGCAGGCCGGGCTGACCGCCATCTGCTCGCTGGTGCTGCCGCCGGAAGCGCACATGCCCGCCCACCCGGAGCGCGCCCGCGACTTCCTGCGGCTGGCGATCGACACGGTGGCCGACCTCGGCTCCCCGTTCCTCGGCGGCGTCCTCTACGGCAACCTCGGCACCCTGACCGGCGCGCCGCCGACCGCCGAGGAACGCGCGACCTGCGCCCGCGTCCTGCGCGAGGTGGCCGCCTACGCCAGCGATAAAAGCGTGACGCTCGGGCTGGAGCCGGTGAACCGCTACGAAACCTACCTCTACAACACGATCGCCGACACGCTCGGGCTCATCGACGAGATCGGCGCCGACAACGTCACGATCCACGCCGACACCTACCACATGAACGTCGAGGAGCCCGGCTTCCGCCAGCCGATCGTGGACGCAGGCAAGCGCCTGGGCTGCATTCACCTGTCCGAAAGCGACCGGGGGGTGCCCGGCAAGGGCAACGTCCACTGGGACGAAGTCTTCGCCGGTCTCGCCGAAAGCGGCTACGACGGGCCGCTGGTGCTCGAATCCTTCGCCGCCATCAACCCGGACCTCGCCGGCGCGACCTGCATGTGGCGCACCCCGAGCTACACGTCGGACCAACTCGTCAGCGAAGGCGTCGCCTTCCTGCGTGAACGCGCCGCCGCGGCAGGGATCGCCTGAATTGAGACGCGTGCAACCGGGATGGTGTATTCGGTCGCGGCGTTCCGCAAGTCGCCGACGCCGGATTCGTCCGCCCGGGGTTGAAGCCCCGGGTTACGAAAACGAAGTCCCTCCGGGACTGAGAACGGGACGCGAAACATCGTCGGTCTCCGTCAGCACCGGCGGGGTCTCGTTCCCGTAGCCCAGGGATGATGACCCTGGCGGACAGCAACGTCGGCGGCTCGCGTAGTTTGGCAAACATAGGTAGTTCGTTCCCTCGTCCGATGTCGTCCGAGGGATTTCGCCCGGTGCGGTTGCCGGGTCGATGGGCGGTCGCAAGAGCCGGCATGGAGCGCCCTGCGACAATGCGGCGCAAGTGAAGAGCGGACTCCCGTTTCGCCTCAACCCAGGAAGTACGCCATGACCGCCCACGGCGACGATGCCATACCCCGCATGGACCCGGACCGGGATGCGACGCGCAACGCGTGGACGGCCCGGGCCGCGGCCTACGCCGAATACGCCGTCCCAAAGAACCGTCCATTCGCCCGCCGCCTGATTGAACTCCTGGCGCCGAATCCGGGCGAACGGGTGCTGGACGTCGCCACCGGTCCCGGCGTCGTCGCGGTCGAGGCCGCCCGGGCGATGGCCGGAGAGGGCGACGTCCTCGCCACCGACATCGCCCCGGTCTGGGATTCCTGGGTCGCCGACGCGGCACGGCATGCCGGGGTGGAGAACATCGCCTTCGCGACCATGCCGGCCGACGCGCTCGGGCTCCCGGACGACTGGTTCGACGTCGTGGCTTGCCAGTTCGGCCTCATGTTCGTAACGGAACCGTCGGCCGCGCTCGCCGAGATGAAGCGCGTGCTGAAGCCGGGCGGCCGTCTCGGGGTCGCCGTCTGGAGCACGCTGGACCGCGTGGCCCACTTCGTGCCCGCCGTGGCGCTGCGCGATCTCTTCCCCACCGACTCGGCAACGAACGAGCGTACCCCGTTGTCGCTCTCGGAACCGGGACTGATCGAACGCCTTGTTGCCGATGCGGGCTTCACCGACGTGCATTCCGAGCGCCGCACCGAAACCTTCCTGCTCGATGATTTCGAGCAGGAGTGGCAGCGCCGCGCCGGCGATCCCGCGTTCTCCGCACAGATCGCCGCCAGCGACGACAACCGGGTTCGTGCCCGCGAGGTGGTCCGCGAAGCGCTCGAACGGTTTCGCGTCGGCGACCGCTGGGAGTTGCCGAGCGAGGCGATCATCGTGACCGCGGCGAAACCCGTACCGGAAGAGGTGTGCGGCGGACACGAAAAAGTCCTCCGGTAAAAACCGGAGGACTCGATCGAACTGGTAGCGGGGGAGGGATTCGAACCCCCGACCTTTGGGTTATGAGCCCAACGAGCTGCCACTGCTCCACCCCGCGGCAAAGACGCTTCCAGCACTGTCCCCGAACGATCGCGGAGGATCGGAGGTGACCGCGGCGGCCTCGCCTCCCGCGGGGTCGCCCCCGCAGTACTCTCCGGCGCTGCGCCGGGTCACGACCGGGTTCGGGA
>JAFAEX010000010.1 GCA_023423795.1 Chloroflexota bacterium
CGCGGGAGGGCACGGGTCCCTCCCCTACGACCGACGAACGGTTTTCCGCGCCAACCAACCGGATCGTACCCGCGGCGGCGGTCCCCTGTGGACGAGGGTGGGCGGGGCGCTACCCCGGTCGTTGCCAGTCCGGGCCGCGACCGGTCAGGGGGCGTCCTCCGGCAGCAGATCGGGGTGGAAGACGCGGGCGAGGTAGGACCAGAGCGCGGCGGGGCGCGGCGCCGCGTCGCGGAACCCGATGTAGCCGTCCGGTCGGATCAGGATAGCCGCCGCGCCGTCGCCGCCGTAACGGGCGTGGATTTCGCCGCGGTCGTCCTCCACCGCCGGCACGAGGCGGGTGAGGGCATCGTCGGGCAGGCCGGGCGGCAGCACCACGAACGGACGGACGTACTCGCCGAGGTGGGCGCGGGCATCGGCGGCGAGCGGCGCCAGCGCGCGGGCCGATTCCGCCGGCCGCTCCGGGTCGGCGAGCAGCAGCAGCGTCCAGCCGCCGCCGGCGATGAGGTCGAAGATCGAGTCTGGCGTCCGCTCGGGCAGGTCGAGGAAGGTCGCCTGCGGCGCGCGATCTCCCGCCCGGGGGACGCCCGGGGCGATCGGCAGCCGCACCGCGCCCGCTTCGTCCACCGACAGCGGCGAGCGTCGGTAGTTGATGCCCAGTTCCGAGACCTGCTCGGCGAACATGCCGCGCGCGCCGGGCAGGGCGGCCAGCCGGGGAATCGCGAAATCGCGCAGGCGGCGCACGGCCGGGCTGGCGGCGGTGATCAGGCGCATCCCGAGGTCGGTGCCGTCCAGCACGCCGCGGGCGACCGGAATCCGCTCCGCCCCGTAGGAGTCGAGCAGGCCGGGGGAAGCGTGGCCGCTGGCCGCCAGCGCGAGTTTCCAGCCGAGGTTGGCTGCGTCCTGGATGCCGGTGTTCATGCCCTGCCCGCCGACGGGGCTGTGGACGTGGGCAGCATCTCCCGCGATGAAGCAGCGCCCCTCGCGGTACCGCTCGGCCATGCGGCGGCTGATGTGGAAGGTGGACAGCCAGGTCGGGTCGGAGAGGCGGGCGTCCCGGTCGCCGGTCCGCTCGGCGAACAGGCGCTGGAAGAACGCGAGATCGACCGGATGGTGGCCGTTGCCGGCGATGCCGTGCTCGTCCCGGGCATCGGTTGGCGCCGGAACGTCGGCGATGACGCGCCACGTGCCGGGTTCGGGCAGCGGCAGGGTGGCGAAGAGGCCATGCGGGTGCAGCCAGGCGCGGGCCTCGTCGCGCGGCACGTCCCAGTCGATCCGCAGGTCGGCGAGCGCGAATCCCTGCGGGTAGGCATTGCCGGCGAACGGGATGCCCGCGAGCCGCCGGACCGTCGAGCGGAAGCCGTCGCAGCCGACGACGAAGCGGGCGCGCACCGTTTCCGCGCCGTCCGGGGCATCCAGCGTGGCGGTTACGCCGCGGTCGTCCTGTTCCAGCCCGACCAGCGCGGTGCGGCGC
Organism: Chloroflexota bacterium; assembly: GCA_023423795.1. GTDB lineage: Bacteria > Chloroflexota > Chloroflexia > Thermomicrobiales > UBA6265 > CADCWF01. Next base: position 1,472 of record JAFAEX010000010.1, read on the forward strand.
TCGACCTCGCGGCCAAGGTCGGCGAGCCGCTCCAGCAGGACGCGTTCGGTGTCGGATTGCGCCATCACGAGCAGGCCGTCATATGACCGGTCCGGCCGCCCGGTGAGCAGGGGAACGCGGGCGACCTGTTTGCGGCCGTCGTGGACGATCATGGCGCGGACGCGCGAACTGGGCACCAGCGCGCCCGGCGGCACGCCCATGAAGCCGAGCACCTCGATGGTGCGGGCCTGGGTGCCCAGCGCGCGCGAGGTGCTCGCGGGGCCGTCGTCGGCGTCGATGAGCCGGGAGGCGACGCCACGTCGCGCGAGTTCGACCGCGAGCGCCAGCCCGACCGGGCCGGCGCCGACGATGAGGACGTCCGTTGCGGATTCGCGGGCGGCCATCGATGCTCCAGTGCCGAGTGCCGAGTCGAGGAGTTCGGTGAGCGTTGGGTGACGATGCGGCGGCGTGACTGCGGGTAGCCTACACGGGGAGCGGGGCGGGAGGAATGCCGGGCGTGCTATAAGGGCTCGCTTTGGCCGCGCTGGGGCGGTTGCCTGCTGATGCGGCCACGGGCCGTGCTCAGCCCCGGAGGGGCTTCGTTCCCGTAGCCCGGGGATTCATCCCCGGGCGGGCATGGGCAACCGCCATCATCTTCGGGCAACGCCAGCGCAGACCTTCGGGATCATGGGCGCTCGGTACGTCGTCGGAGGTCGAGGGACATTTGCGCCGGTTGGCCTGGGCACCGGGCCGGCCGGGTCGGGCAGGGGACCTGTTGGACGTTCTCACCACGGTAGAACTCGGTCTGGTGGCGGCGGGGGCCGCCGTGCTCGGTTCCATGCTGGGATTGGGCGGCGGGGTGTTCCTCGTCCCGATCTTCACCCTCTTTTTCGGGATCGATCCCAAGATCGCGGTCGGCGCGTCGGCGGTGGTGGTCGTCACCAACTCGGTGGTCGGCTCGGCGGTGCACCTGCGCTCGCGGTTCACCAACCTGCGGCTGGCGATGCTGTTGCAGGTGATGACCGCCACCGGCGCGATCCTCGGCGCGATGTACGGCGTCGGCGCGGACCCGCGGGTGATCTACGTCGTTTTCGGGCTGGTGCTGTTGTACGCGGCCGTGTCGATGGGCATCCCGCGTTCCAACCGCAACGTGTCGCTCGGGGAGGACCGCCTCCGGCTGGGCGCGGCCTACCACGACCCGGCAACGGGCGCGCCGGTCGCCTACGTGCCGAAGCGGGTCGGGCCGGGCGTCGGGATCAGCGCCGGGGCGGGCGTGCTGTCGGGCATGCTCGGCGTCGGCGGCGGCGTCGTGATGGTGCCGGTGATGAACCTGCTGATGGGGGTGCCGGTGAAGGCCGCCGTCGGCACCTCGGCGTTCATGGTCGGGATCACGCAGGTCGCGCCGTCGTTCGTCTACTACGCCAACGGCAAGATCGACCCGCGGGTGGTCGTCCCGGCCGTCGTCGGGGTCTTCCTCGGCGGGCAGATCGGCGCGCGGCTGACGCGGCGGTTGCGGGCGCAGCGGTTGTCCGCCGTATTCGCGATCGTGCTGGGGTACCTCGGCATCTCGATGGTGCTGCGCGGGCTCGGTATCCACATCCTGGGGCAATGACGATGACGACGCACGAGGCGGATGCCACCCACGCGGCGACGGCGGCGGCGATCGAGGCGTCGGACGGGCGGCTGGCGCCGGTCGCGGCGCGGGTCGGCGCGCTGCTCACCTGGATGTTCCGGATCGGCGCGGTGCTGCTGGTCGCGGGCATCCTGCTGGCGGTGCTGCGCCAGGAGCCTCTGGACGCGACGGTCGATCCGTTGGGACGGGTGCTGCCGGAACTGCTGGCCGGGCACGCGAGCGGGGTGATCGACCTGGCGATCCTGTGGTTTATGGCCGCGCCGGTGGTGGCGACGATCGTGGTGCTGGCGGGGTTCCTCCGGCTGGGCGACCGCCGCTACGCGCTGGTGACCGGCGTGGTGCTCCTGGTGCTGGCGGCGAGCATCGCGCGGGCGGTGGCGTCGTAAATGGGGTTGCGAGGGCCGGGCTGAGGAGACAAAGGACCCTGAAGGGCCCTGACGACGGATGCGTTTCGTCGCCCCCTTCAGGGTCCTTTCCTCCTGAGCCCGGCCCTTTGGGGCCGGGTCCGTCGGGATCGCGACGCTGCGGGATCAATCGGCATTCCCCCGAAATGCGGCATCATGCGCCCACCATCGGTGGAGACGATCGAGCGCACGATATGAGGGGCGAACGAATGACCGGCAACGCCGTCGAAACCGTGACCAGCACCAGCGCCGACGACGCGCCGTCGCGGGCCAACCCCGGCGGGCCGGTGGCGGTGATCGTCGCGATGGAGGCCGAACTGCGGCACCTGACCGACCACTTGGTGGCGGTGGACGAGGTCGTCCACGGCCCGTGGCGGGACCGGCGGATGCGCCACGGCGACCTCGACCTGGTGGTGCTGTGCTGCGGCATCGGGATGATCAACGCGGCGGCCGGGGCGGAGCACTTGTGCGACCGCTATGCGCCGCGGGCGGTGCTCAACTTCGGCTGCGCGGGCGCCCATACACGCGACCTGCTGCCGGGTGACGTGGTCGTCGGCAGCGCCACCGTCAACCACGGGGCGTTCCACCTGCTGGCCAGCGGCGAAGCGTACTTCCCGGACGCGGAGTACCACGTCACCGGGGAGACGGTCGTTTCCAACGAGCGGCCGTGCGACCCGGCGTTGCTCGCGCTGGCGGCGGAGGCTGCCGTGGGCTACGAGCCGGATGCCTGGCCGCTCCAGTTCGGCTGGCCGGCGGGCATTCCGCACCGGGCGGGGTTGGTTGCCACCGGCGTGGTGTCCTCCGCCGACATCTGGACCCAGTTCCACGAGCGGATCGACCAATTGCACGCCCGCCATCGCTCGCTGTGCGAGGACATGGAGGCCGCCGCGATCAACCGGGTGTGCGGGCGCTGGGGCGTGCCGTTCCTGACGGTGAAGGACATCTCGAACAACGAATTCCACGCGGTGTCCGAGTTGCAGGGGGACATCGAGGTGCTGCCGGCGTCGGAGATCGGGCGGCGGGCGGCCGGGCTGGTGCTGCGGGTGCTGGACCGGATGGGGTAGGCGAGTCGAGGAGTCGAGGAGTCGGGAAGACGGAGCGAATCTGCCGCGGTGTACCGGAGGGTTCGGGCCGACCCTGAACGGGCGCGGTGGCGTGACAGGTGCATTGCGGCGACGGGTTAGGGGTATGCTGCCCGCGGCATTTCGATCGCGTGCGAAGGGGTCCCGTGTTTTCCGCCCGCGCCAACCAGAAGATCGTCGTCTCCATCGTCTATATCAGCGGCATGCTGATGAACTCGCTCGACTCCACCATGGTGAACGTCGCCCTCGCCACGCTGGGGCGGGAGTTCGGCGTGCCGGCGGCGTCGGTCGAGGCGGTCATCATCGCCTACCTCGTCAGCCTCGCGGTGTTCATCCCGGCGTCGGGGTGGCTGGGCGACCGCTTCGGGACGAAACGGGTGTTCCAGTTCGCGCTGGGCATGTTCACCCTCGCCTCGTTGCTGTGCGGGATGGCGCAGACCCTCGAACAACTCATCCTGTTCCGCGTGCTGCAAGGCGTCGGCGGCGGGCTGCTGACCCCGGTCGGGATGGCGATGCTGTACCGTACGTTCCCGCCGGCGGAGCGGGTGGCGGTCAGCCGCATCCTGATGTTCGCGCTGGTGATCGGGCCCGCCACCGGCCCGGTGCTGGGCGGGTTCCTGCTGGAACAGTTTTCGTGGCGCTGGGCGTTCTGGGTGAAGGTGCCCGTCGGGCTGGCGGCGCTGCTGTTCGGCTGGCTGTTCCTGCGGGAGCATCGCGAACCGAGCGCGGGCCGCTTCGACCTGCCGGGGTTCCTGCTCGGCGGCGCCGGGCTGGCCACGCTGATGTTCGCCCTCAGTGAAGGTCCGGCACGCGGCTGGACGGACCCCGCGATCGCCGTCACCGGGGTGGCGGGCGTGGTGTTGATGACGACGTTCGTCCGCGCCGAACTGCGGTCGCCGGAACCGATGGTGGACTTCGGGCTGTTCCGCAACCGGCTGTTCCGGACGACGCTGCTGACCTCGTTCTTCGCCTCCTCGGCGTTCATGGGCGTGCTGTTCCTCGTGCCGCTCTTCCTGCAGGAAGGGCGTGACGCGTCGCCGCTGGAAGCCGGGCTGACGACCTTCCCGGAGGCGATCGGGGTCGTCATCTCCACCCAATTGGTGGCGCGCCTCTATCCGAACGTTGGACCGCGGCGGCTGATGGCCGGCGGCCTGTTCGGGGTGGCGGCGGCGGCGGTGCTGCTGGGAACGGTCGGCTTACTCGCTTCGCCGTGGGTGATTCGTGGACTGATGTTCATGCTCGGGGCGGGCATGGCCTACGTGTTCCTGCCGAACCAGGCGGCCGGACTGGCGACGATCACCCGCGAGGACACCGGACGGGCCTCGATGCTGACCAGCGTGCAGCGGCAGGTCGGCGCGGCGATCGGCGTGGCGACCGTTTCCAGCGTGCTGGCGATGGCCGACCCGGCGCTGACCCGCGAACTGGCCGACCCGGCCGACGTGCTGTCGCCGTACCGGGCCGCCTTCTTCGCCGCCGCCGTCTTCGCCGTCCTCGGGGCGGTCATCGCGCTGCGTGTGCCGGACGCCGACGCGGCGGCGACGATGGTCGCGACCCGCCGCCGCGCCGCCGTCGAGGCGGAGCCGGAGACGGTGCTGGAGGCGGGATAGCGAGGGAGTCGTCCCGCTACCCATGTCATCCCGGCCACGAACGCCGTCATCCCGAGCTTGGCGAGGGATGACGGCGTTCGTGGCCGCAACGTTTCCCTATCGGGCCGCGCCGACGCCCAGCACCTTCGCGGCCCGCGCGACGGCGTCGAGGTGCTCGCCTGGCGTGGCGAGGCCGTTGCCCATGGTGGTGAGGCAGAGGTGGGTTGCGCCGAGGTCGCGCCAGCCGTCCACGAAGGCGAGCCAATCCTCCGGCGTGCCGCGGCCGACGTTCAATTGCGGCTCCAACCCGATGGCATTCGGGTCGCGCCCGGCTGCGGCGGCGTATCCGCGCAGGCGCTCGATGGCCGCGCGCATGGTGTCGTTGGGTTCGCGCCACGGGAACCAGCCGTCGCCCATCCGGCCGATGCGGCGCAGGGTGGCTTCGGCGTAGCCGCCGATCCAGACCGGGATCGGGCGCTGGATGGGGAGCGGATTGATGCCGGCTTCCTCGATCTGCTCCCAGCGGCCGTCGAAGGTGATGGCCGGGGCCGTCCACAGGGCGCGCAGCAGGGCGATCTGTTCTTCGCAGCGTTCGCCCCGGTTCGAAAAATCCTTGTCCAGCCCCTCGTATTCGACCGCGTTCCAGCCGACGCCGACGCCTAGCCGCAGCCTACCGCCGCTGAGGAGATCGACCTCGGCCGCCTGCTTGGCGACCAGCGCGGTCTGCCGCTGCGGCAGGATGACGACGCCGGTGACGAGTTCCAGCCGCTCGGTGATGGCGGCGAGGTAACCGAAGAGGACGAAGACCTCGTGGAACGGGTCGTCGAGGTCGTAGCCGGTCCAGCCGGGCCGGTTGCTCGGATCGGCCGAGAGGACGTGGTCGTAGGCGAGGACGTGGGTGAAGCCCAGCCCCTCGACCGCCTGCGCCCAGTCGCGCAGCGCGACGGGGTCGTTGCCGAACTCGGTCTGGGGAAACGTGACGCCGATGCGCATGGTGGCTCCTGAGGCGAGAGACGAGAGACGAGAGACGAGAGACGAGAGGCTCTGGCCCGCGCGTGAGTATGCGTGAGCGGCGGCGGAAACGGTTGGTGCGCCGTCGGCCATCGTTCACGTCCCTCGCCTACCGTCAACCGCCTGCCACCGTCACGCGGTGGAGCCCGACGACGACGCCGTTCGCGTTGTCCTTCGGGTCGGGCCAGGGGCCGGGGTGGGTGGTGCTTTCGACGTGCCAGCCGAGGTTGCGGACGGCGTCGAGCCAGAGTTGGGCGGGAGGGCGGCCGGGTTCGGCGAGCCACAGTAGGCCGCCGGGCGCGACGGTCTCGGCGACGAAGCCCAGCATCGGTTCGACGTCGCGCGCTTCGTAAAGGACGTCGGCGGCGAGGATGACCGGGAACGGCGCGCCGGCGTCGGCCATGACGGCGGGATCGGGCGAGCGCCAGTTGACGGCAAAGGCGCGCGGTTCCCGGCCGACGTTGGCGAGGCACGTGGCGCGGCAGAAGGCGAGCGCTTCCGGAAAATAGTCGCAAACGGTCAGGTCGGCCCCGGCCAGCAGCGCGGCGGCGGCGGTCGTGCCGATGCCGCAGCCGACTTCGAGGACGCGTTGCCCGGCGACCGCCGACGGGTCGCGCAGGATCGCGTCGGCCAGCGCGACGCCGCTCGGCCACAGTTCGGCCCAGTAGGGAAGGTTCTGCTCGGGGTCGTCGGCCACGCGGTCGAGCAGGTGGTCCATGTCGGTCGGCCGCGTGAGGGTGAGGGACCGGCCGGACCACGGCAACGCGGCGACCTCGGCCGCCAGCGGGCCGAGGTCGCCGAAGCGCGCCGCGATGTCGCCGGGGTTCGATCCCGTCATAGGCCCTCGGGCGGCAGCGGGGTATTGGTGGAGGGGCCGGTGTCGCCGTAGGTCTCGTCCACGTAGCGCCGGATCTCCAGCAGGCTCGTGCCCTCGGGCCGCATGGTCATCACCGCACGGGTGACGTCGATGCAGACGCTTCAGCCAAAACTCATGGCGTCGAGGAGGACGGAGCCGTCGCCCCGGACCTCCTGGACGTAGCAGTCGAAGTTGTTGTCGTGGTTCAGGTCCACGCAGCCGCAGAAGCAGGGCATCCACTGGAGGAGGTCCTGGTTGGCGACGGCGTAGCGGTAGTTTTCCTGGATGTACTCCGGGGCGTCGTGAAAGATCTGCGGCCAGACGTCCTCGGCCGGGCGGGCGACGAGGTCGAACGGGTTGTCGTCTTCCTGCCCGATGCCGGGCGCCGAGCACCCGGCGAGGACGATGCCGGCCGCGCCGAGCGAACCCTGGAGCAGCAGGCGGCGGCTGATCCGGCGCTGCTGGATGCGGCTGGTGGCGGAGCGGGGAGTCACGAGAGGCACGATCTGGGGTCCTGTTCCGGGCGGGCGGCGCACGTCGGGCCGCCCATTCGATGCTTTAAAGGATACGACGCGGCGGGGATGCGGGGCGTTCCGTGGCGAGACCGCCGCGTAATTGCAGCATGATGGGCGAGGGGAGATGCTGCGCGAAGGCGGGGTGGAACTACTGCATTGCAGTAGTATACTGCGGTCGGGGAGGGCAGATGGAATTCGAGTGGGATCCGGCGAAGGATGCCGCGAACCTGGAAAAGCACGGGATCGGGTTCGACGATGCGGTGTTCGTCTTTCGCGATCCGTTGCACATCGTGGAAGACAGTAGCCGGCCAGAGCACGGTGAGATCCACGGCAAGGCAATCGGTCTGCTTTTCGGTATGGTGACGACCGTGATCTTCACGGAGCGACACGGCAAGCGGCGGATCATTTCCGCCCGGAGGGCACGAAGAGATGAGCGAGTCCGATACGATCGTGGCACGGCTGCTGGATGACGGATCGGTCGTTCAGGTATTGCCGGACGGCTCGACTCGTCCTTTTGAGAGCCGCACCGATTGGGCCCGAATCCACGCGATGACCGAGGAGGAGATCGAGGCCAACGCCCTTTCCGACCCCGACAACCCGCCGATGACGGAGGACGAACTGGCGCGGATGCGGCGGGTGACAACCGTGAGGACGATTCGCCGTAGTCTCGGTCTGACCCAGGAGCAGTTCGCCGACCGCTTCCGGCTGCCGCTCGGCACGGTGCGGGATTGGGAGCGGGGCGCGCGCACGCCCGCCGGACCGGCCCAGACGCTGCTTCGGGTGATCGAGCGCGAACCGGAGGCCGTGCTGCGGGCGCTCGACCAACCCCCGCTGGACCGCTCGGCCGACTAGTCGGCAACACCGGTGGGTCAACATTCCGGGACGCCAGCGCGGCTGGAGCCGACGCATCATGTGCAACGAACCCCGAACCATCACGGTCGATCCGGAGAGCGAGTCGGGCAGGGCCCTTGCCGAGGACATCGACATTGTCCTCGATCGGGAGGGCGTCACGTACCGGGTCAGCCGAATCCACGATCCATGGGCTGGATATGATGCGAACCGTGTTCGCGTGCGATTGCGCGCGGTCGCCGGGATGATCGGCCCCGACGAGGCAGAGCGCATGAAGGCGTTCGTCTATCAGGGTCGGGCGGATGGCACACGGCCGCTCGACCGACCGTGAGAAACCTCGTCGATACGGACGGCCCATCGACGCGTCCGCGAACATCCCGCACGCCGTCCGGACGCTTGACCGCCTCAGCAGCGAAGGGCTGACGATCAGCATCGTAACAGTGGGCCAAATCTTCGAGGGCGCTTTCGGGTTGCCCGACCCCGAGGACGCGCTTGAGACCTACCGGGCGTTTCTCGCCGGGTTCGTCGTCCTTTCGCCGAACGAGGCCGTCATGGTGGTCTTTGCCGGGATTCGATCCCGACTTCGCCGCCGAGGCGAACTGGTTCCCGATCTTGACTTGCTCGTTGCGGCGACCGCAATTGCTCACGACATGGTGCTCCTGACGCGCAACCGAAAGCACTTCGAGCGCATCCCTGAACTGAACCTCTCTCGCGCGGGCTGATTCGGGGTTCGCGGGACCGCCGCTCTGCCCGGCAGAGCGGCGCGGTCGCTGCGTGGGCTTCCCGAATCTGCCATCCGGTTCTGCAATTTGTCAGGGGCTTTCCATCTCCTCCTCCGGCAGCCTGTCGGTGGGGTCGCGTTCGGCGATCCCGGCGAACCCGAGGAGTGAGGATCGATCATGGCCATTGTGGGAATGGCGCCGGCGGTCGCGACGGCGACGGCGTACGACGCGGAGCGGATCGTGCGGCCGATGACGCGGGCGTTCGCGGCGGACCCGGTCATCCGCTGGGTGTATCCCGGCCAGCGCGAGTATCTGGCGTGGTGGCCGGAGGTGATGCGGCTTTACTGCGGCGGCGCGACGGCCCGCGAGACCGCGTTCGTCGCGGATGCGGGCGTGGGTGCGGCGCTCTGGCTGCCGCCCGGCGTCGCCCCGGAAGCGGAGGCGCTGGGCGAACTGCTGGCGTCCAGCCTGCCGGAGGAGCGGCAGCCGGAGGTCTTCGCTTTCCTGGGGCAGATGGGGGAGCACCACCCGGCCGCGCCGCACTGGTACCTGCCGTTCATCGGGGTCGATCCGCGCGAGCAGGGCCGCGGCCACGGGTCGGCGCTGCTGCGTGCCGCGCTGGAGCGGTGCGACCGCGACGGCGCGTCCGCCTGCCTGAAGGCGACGACGCTGGACAGCCGCCGCCTTTACGAGCGTCGCGGCTTCGAGACCGTCGGCGTCATCCAGTTCGGCGGGTCCCCGCCCATGTGGCCGAAGGTGCGCGAGCCGCGGTGAACCGAAGGTGCTGGGTGCTGGGTGCCGAGTGCCGAGTGCGCTGGTAGTCGTTCGTAGCACCCAGCACCCAGCACCCAGCACCCGTTCAGGTGCTGGTCGCGCCGAGGCGGCGGGCGAGGCGGCTCTGGAAGATGACGACGACGAGCAGGAAGAGGCCGCGGATCAGGTTCTCCCAGAACGGGGTGATCTCGAAGGTGCCCAGCCCGCGCTCGAAGTTGAGCACGTTGAAGATGAGGCCGAGCAGCAGCGCCCCGACGAGGGTGCCGCCGACCGAGCCGACGCCGCCGGTCAGCAGGGTGCCGCCGACGACGACGGCGGCGATGGCCGAGAGCTCCCAACCGAGGCCGGCGGTCGGCGCGCCGGAGTAGGAGATGGCAGCGACGAAGGCCCCGGCCAATCCGGCCAGCGCGCCGCTCAGGGCGTAGACGATGACCAGCGTGCGCGTGATGGGCAAGCCGGCCAGCCGAGCGGCCTCCTCGTTGCCGCCGATGGCGAGCACGTGCCGGCCGAACCGGGTCAGGTTCAGCAGCACCGCGCCGAGCGCGAACAGCACGAGCGCGATGACCACCGGCGCCGGGATCGGCCCGAGCGTGACGGCGCCGATCGTCCACGGGCCGAGCGGGATAGGTCCGATGGCGTTGCCACCGAGCGCCGGAAACCCGGCGGCGAAATCGACCATCACCGGGGCGTTGTTGGAGAGCACCAGGGCCGCGCCGCGGGCGCCGAGCAGCATGGCGAGCGTGACCACGAACGGCTGCAACCGGAAGCGGCCGACGAGCACGCCGTTGATGACGCCGGCCAGCAAGCCGATGCCGATCGCGCCCAGCAGCGCCGGCCACAACCCCTGCGGGCTGAGGCGGGCGGCGGCGACGGCGGCCATCGCCGCGACCGAGCCGACCGAGAGGTCGATGCCGCCGGTGATGATGACGAAGGTCATGCCGAGCGCGATGACGAGGAAGTACGAGTTCGAGTTGAGGAACGCGCTGAAGATGTTGTACTGGCTCCAGAAGTTGGCGCCGTAGCGGGTGACGCCGAACGTGACCAGCACGATCAGGGCGATCAGCGCGCCCTGCCGCTGGATGAACCCCACTAGCCGCCCGCTGGCGCGGACGTCCTCCTCGTACTCGCCGTATCCCACCGACAGGCTCGACATCGCGGCGGTCTCTCCCGGTTCGTGGTTGGGGCCGCGCTACGTGCCGCGCTGCCGCTGGAGCAGGACGGCCAGCACGATCACGGCGGCGATGGCCATCCGCGCCGCGCCGTCCGGCACGTTGTGGGCGATGAGGGTGAAGCGCAGCAACTGGATGATGAGCGCGCCGAGCAGGGTGCCGACGATGGTCGCCCGGCCACCGCTCAAAGGGGTGCCGCCGACGGCGACGGCGGCGATGGCGTCCAGTTCCATCAGTTCGCCGACGCGGTGCGGGTCGGCCGATTTGTTGATGGCGACCACGATCAGGCCGGCGACGCCGGCGAGCAGACCGGAGATGGTGTAGACGGCCAGTTTCACCCGCTGGGTCGGGACGCCGGCCAGCCGTGCCGCCGGTTCGTTACCGCCGGTGGCCAGCACGTAACGGCCGAAGGTGGTGGCCCGCAGCACCCACGCGGCGACGGCGACGACGACGATCATGATGATGATCTGGAAGCGGATGCCGCCGACGCTGCCCAGCCCGATGAACTCGAAGGCGGGAACCAGCGGCGAGCCGAGGTTGCGGAACTCGCGCAGTTCGCCGTTGACCAGCACCTGCGCCAGCCCGCGCCCGGCGAGGAAAAGCACGAGGGTGGCGATGATCGGTTGCAGCCCGACTCTCGTCACCAACGTGCCGTTGAACGCGCCGAGCAGCGAGGTGGCGACCAGCGGCGCCACGATCGCCAGCAGCAACCCGACCCACGGTGCGCCGAACTGGTTTGCCGCCAGGAGGAACATCGGGGCGATCACGCCGGCGATGGCCATCAGCGAGCCGACCGAAAGATCGACGCCGCCGGTGGCGATGACGAAGGTCATGCCGACGCCGACGATGACGATGGTCGCCACCTGGGTCATGTTGGCGTTGAACGCGCCCAGCGTCAGGAAGTTGCTGGTGAAGAAGACGTTGTAGACGAGCAGCACGAGCAGGGCCAGCACCGCGCGGGCGGTCTGGTTGGTGCGCAGCAATCCTATTGGGTCGAAGCCGGCGCGGGATGCGGCGGCGGGTTCGAGCGCGCGGGCGGGGCTGGCCATCGGCTACAACCCTTCCACGGCGACGACCGGCGCGCCGTCGGGGACGCCGGCGTGCCCTTCGCCGTCGCCGTGGGCCATCGCGCCGATCACCGCGTCCTGGGTGATGGCGGCGCGGTCGAACTCGGCGACGGTGCGGCCGTCGCGCAGGACGACGACGCGGTCGGAGCCTTCGACGATCTCCTCGATCTCGGAGGAGATCATCAGCACGCCGAGCCCGCCGTCGGCGAGTTCGTCGATCAGCCCCTGGATCTCGGCCTTCGCGCCGACGTCGATGCCGCGCGTCGGTTCGTCCAGCAGCAGCAGCGTCGGGTTCAGGCAGAGCCAGCGCGCCAGCAGCACCTTCTGCTGGTTGCCGCCGGAAAGTTCCCGGATGCGCTGCTCCGGCCCGGCGGTCTTGATGCCGAGCCGGGCGATGAAGCGATCGACGATCTCGGCCTGCTTCGCCTTGTCCACGATGCCGTGGCGGGAGAGCGTTGGCAGGGCGGCGAGGGTGAGGTTTTCGCGCACGGTCATGTACGGGATGATGCCGTCCGCCTTGCGGTCCTCCGCGCAGAGCCCGAACCCGGCGCGGATGGCGTCGCGCGGGGAATCGAGTTTCGCCCGCTTGCCGTCGATCAGGATCTCGCCGGCCTCGGGTTTGTCCGCGCCGAAGGCGATGCGGGCGAGTTCGGTGCGGCCGGCGCCGAGCAGCCCGGCGAGGCCGACGATTTCGCCCGGGCGGACGGCGACCGAGGCGTCCTTGAGGCGCGGGGCGCGGGCGGCGTCGCGGATTTCGACGACGGGAGGTTTGCCGGCCAGCGCGGGCGGCGGCGTGCGGTCGCGGAACCCGGTCGCGCCGCGGCTGACCTCGCCGATCTCCTTGCCGAGCATCTTGGCCACGAGGTCGAGCCGCGACACCTCGACCATCGGCCGGTCCTCGATGGTGCGGCCGTCGCGCATGATCGTCACCCGGTCGCAGACGGCGTACAACTCGTCGAGGCGGTGGGTGATGAAGATGACGGAGACGCCGCGCGCTTGCAGGCCGCGGATGACGGTGAAGAGCGTTTCCGTCTCGCGGTCGTCCAGCGACGAGGTCGGCTCGTCCATGATGACGAGTTTGGCTTCGAAGGAGACGGCGCGGGCGATGGCGACCATCTGCTGGAGCGCGATCGTCAGTTCGCCGAGCGGGCGGCGGGGATCGACGCGGATGCCGAGCCGGTCGAGGATCTCCCGCGTTTCGCGGACCATGCGGTCGCGGTCCAGCAGGCCGAAACGGCGCGGCTCCCGGCCCATGAAGACGTTCTCGGCCACGCTGCGGAAGGGGACGAGGTTGATCTCCTGGAAGATCGTGCTGACCCCGGCCAGCGCGGCGGCCTGCGGCGAGGCGAAGTCCACCGGTTTGCCGTCGAAGACCACCTCGCCGGAATCGCGCCGGTGCGCGCCATTGAGGATCTTCATCAGGGTGGACTTGCCGGCCCCGTTCTGCCCGACGACGGCGTGGACCTCGCCGCGACCGACGACCAGCGACGCGCCGTCGAGGGCGAGCACGCCAGGGAAGGTCTTGACGATGTTCCGCATGACGAGCAGCGGCTCGGGGTGGTCGGCGGGCCTCGTCTGGACGGCTGGATCGGACACGCGGTGCTCCGGGGTGGATGGAGGCGCCTGGGCTGAAGCCCCGCGCTGAGATCGCGAAGCGGGCTGAAGCCGGCTGGCCCCACACGTCATCCCGAGCCTGTCGAGGGATCTCGACCCTTCTCGACTCCTCGACTCGCGAACGAGATCCCTCGACAGGCTCGGGATGACGGACGCGGAACACGTATCGCGCGCCTGGAGCCCGCCCACGGCGGGAACGATCGACGGGCAACCAGCCCGCGCAGCGAAGGGGTGAGCATGTACACCGCGATCGGACCGGAAGCGCTGGGCATCCGCGGGTTGGCGCTGCCGCAGGCGATCGACCTCGCCCGCGCCGCCGGCTTCGCGGGGCTGGTCTTCGACGTCCGCGCCGCCGCCGCGCTCGCCGACGAGCACGGCATCGCCCACGTCCGCGACCTGTTCGACCGCGCCGGGGTGCGCCCGGCCCACTGGAACCTGCCGGTCAACTGGCGACAGGAGGAGGGCTGGGAGGCCGATCTCGCCGCGCTGCCGCGCCTGGCCGCCGTCGCGCGCGACCTCGGCGCGCCCCGCACCGCGACGTACATGCCGTCCGGCTCGGATACCCGCCCCTACGACGAAAACCTCGAGTGGCACGTCGATCGGCTGCGCCGCGTCGCCGAGATCTTGAAGGCCGAAGGCTGCCGGCTGGGGCTGGAGTACATCGGGCCGAAGACCTTCCGCGAGCAGTTCCGTTACCCGTTCATCCACAGCCTCGCCGAGACCCGCGACCTGATCGCGGCGATCGGGACCGGCAACGTCGGCTACATGCTCGACGCCTGGCACCTCTACGCCGCCGGCGAGACGGTCGCCGACCTGGCCGGCATCGCCAACGCGGAGGTGGTCGTCGTCCACGTCAACGACGCCCCGGCCGGCATCCCGCTTGACGAGCAGATCGACACCGTGCGCGCCCTGCCGACCGAAACCGGCGTCATCGACCTGGCGGCGTTCATGCGGGCGCTCCGAACCATCGGCTACGACGGCCCGGTGATGCCGGAGCCGTTCAGCAAACGCGTCAACGACCTGGCCGCGACCGACCCGGCGGCGGCTGCCGCGGAGGCGGCACGAAGCATGCGCGCGCTCTGGGATCTCGCCGGACTGGCCGGCGCCGCCGAGACCGGGGCGCAGAGCTGAGACGGAATCCGGGGCGTCCCCAATCGGGGAGCCGCCCACATCCGCGAACCGCGGGAGACCGGGCGGGCAGGACTGCTGAAAGGGGGTGAGGCCGTCGAGGAACGCGAGCGCATCGGACCGGCCGCGGCGTCGCGGCGCGGTTCGGCACTGGCGGCGCTCCGTTGCCGGGGCGCTTCCGCACGGACGAGGAGGTCGAGGGTGGCAATGCACGCGCGCATGCGGATGATGGCGCTGGTGCTGGCGCTGGTGGCGATGATCGCCCCGGGGCTGGTCGCGCCGGCGCAACCCGTTTCGGCGGCCCAGCCGTCGGGCGAGGTCCTGTTGTGGACTGGGTTCACGGCCGGCGGCGAAAAGGCCGGCATCGAGGCGATGATCGCGGCCTTCCAGGAGCAGAACCCGGACATTACCATCAACCACCGGCCGATCGGCAACGAGCAGTTCTTCACCGTGATCCGGACCGGGCTGGCCGGCGGCGAGCCGCCGGACGTGCTCCAGTTCGAGGGCTACCAGCAGGCGCGCGACTTCGCCGCCGCCGGCCAGCTCACCGACCTGACCGAGTGGTGGGCGGAGCGCAGCGAGAACTTCGCGATGCCGGAATCCGGCGCGCAGGCCTGCACCTACGAGGGCAAGGTCTACTGCGTGCCGATGACCTACAGCACCGGCTGGCAGATCTACTACAACCCGGAGATCCTCGAAGCCAACGGCATTGAAGTCCCGACGACCTACGAGGAGTTCCTCGCCGCCGCCGAAACGCTGAAGGCCGCCGGGATCACCCCGATCGCCCTCGGCGCGAAGGACGGCTGGCCGTCCTCCCACTGGTACATGGCCTTCCTCGTCCAGCGCTGCGGCGTGGAGACGGTCTACCAGGCCATCGATGGCGAAGGCGCCAGCTTCACCGACGAGTGCTTCGTCCAGGCCGCGGCCGACCTGCAGAACCTGGCCCAGCTCGGCTACCTGTCGCCGGGCGTCGCCAGCGACGACTACGGCACCGGGCAGGCGCTGTTCCTCGCCGGCCGGGCCGCGTTCTTCCAGACCGGCAGCTGGTTCGCCTCCGGCTGGGAGCAGACCCCGCCGAAGTTCGACGTCGGCATCATGCCCTTCCCGCGCATCAGCGACGCCGCCAATTCGACCGACGTGACCGGCGCCGTCACCCACGTGCTGGCGATCCCGACCGGCGCGGACAACCCGGAAGCGGCGATGGCGGTGCTCGACTGGATGGCCAGCGAGGAAGCGGCCAACATCTGGGCGGCCAACGGCAACATCTCGATGTACAACGGCGCCGTCGAGGCGAGCGCGCCGCCGGTCATCCAGGAACTCTGGGCGGCCGCCGGGGCGGGCGAGCGGGCGCTGCCGTGGATCGAGAACGAACTGCCGCCGGGCGTCGGCGAGGACAAGGTCTACACCGGCACCGTCGCGCTGCTCAACGGCTCGATGACCCCGGAGGAGTTCTCGCAGTCCGTCCAGGACGCGCTCGTGGCGGCGTCCTCCTGACCGGAACCGGGGCGCGGCGGACGCCGCGCCCCGGTTCCCTTCCCGGCGCGGGCGCCAGATCGGTGCGTCCATCGGTGCCCGGTCACCGGCAACGGCCATCCGGAAATGGTTGTGGTTGCTCGATGAGCCAGGAGGCCGCCAGGGCGAGCGCGATGCTGGCGGTTGCCGGCATGATTCGGACACCGGCCATGGCCGCCCAGGGTTGTTGACGGTTGCGAAATTGATGCGGCCACCGGGGACGCCCGGGCCATCAGCCCCGGGCGGCACGGCCGGTGGCCGCACCCATCGGGCCACCGCCCCCATCGCGCCGGGGCTGGGGCTCCGGTTCGCGCAGCCGCACGCCATCGACATCCCCGGCCTCGCACTCCGCGTCGGGTTCACCACGAGGGACATCGCTCCATGGGCACGCAGGCCGCCTCGGCCACCACCGCAACGGCGTCAAACACCGGCACGGCCAGGCGGTCGCTCCCGTTTTCGCGCCACTGGCTGCTGGCGCTGCCGTTCCTGGCCCCGGCGCTGATCTTCTACGTCCTCTTCCAGATGGTGCCGCTGCTGGGCACGCTCGCCCTCAGCGTCACCGAGTGGAACGGCTTCAACTTCGCCGACATCCGGTTCGTCGGCGCCGACAACTTCCGGGCGATGGGCGACGATCCCGTCTTCTGGCAATCACTGCGCCACAACCTGACCTTCCTCGGCGGGTCGGTGGTGCTGAAGACGTTCGTCGCGCTGCTGGTGGCGCTGGCGCTCGACCAGCGGCTGCCGTTCTCCCACCTGTTCCGCGGCGTCTACCTGATGCCGACCGTCATCTCGCTGGTGGTCGTCGGCGTCGTCTTCACCCTGCTGTTCAGCCCCTCGCTCGGGCTGGTCAACCCGTTCCTCGAATCGATCGGGCTGGGCCGCTTCGCCGGCGCATGGCTCGGCGATCCGAAGCTGGCGCTGCCGATCCTGATCGTGATCGACACCTGGCACGGCTTCGGGCTGTACATGTTCCTGTTCATCTCCCGGCTGATCGCCATCCCGCAGGACCTGCACGAGGCCGCCTTCGTGGACGGCGCAAACGCCTGGCAGGACATCCTCCACGTCACCCTGCCGCTGATGAAGAGCATGGTGGCGATGGTCGTGCTGCTGGCGGCGATCGAGGCCCTGAAGATGTTCTCGCTGGTCTACGTGATGACCAAGGGCGGGCCGAACCACGCGACCGAGGTGCTTTCGACGTGGGCCTATTTCCAGGCCTTCACCGCCAACAAGATCGGCTACGGCAGCGCGATCCTCGTCGTCCTGCTGGTCATCACGTTCGTCCTCGCCTACGTCCAGGTGACCCGCTTCCAGTTCGCCGAGGACGAGTAGGCGACGCGTCCGTTCGGAGTCGCGCCGGCGCCGGGCCGGGCGACGCGACCGCGCGAGGGAGGACCCGATGCGCCGCGCGACCGTGATCAAGGCGATCGCCTTCTACCCGTTTTTCCTGCTGCTTTCGGCGGTCATCCTCTACCCGCTGGTGTGGATGGTCTACAGCTCGTTCAAGCCAAACGAGGACATCTTTTCGGACGTCTTCGCGCTGCCCCAGGCGCTGTACCTCGGCAACTACCAGACCGTCTTCGCCGACGGCACGATGGGGTTGTATTTCAAGAACAGCCTGATCGTCTCGGTCGCGTCCGTGGCCGGGCTGCTCGCCTTTTCGGCGATGGCCGCTTACGCCTTCGCGACGTTCGAGTTCCGCGGCAAGAACGTGCTGTTCGTGGTCTTCCTGCTCGGCATGATGGTGCCGCCGCAGGCGCTGATCATTTCCGGTTTCAAGTGGATGTCGATCCTGAAACTGCTCGATACCTACTGGGCGCTGATCTTCACCTACTTCGGCTGGACTTCGTTCGGCATCATCGTGTTGCGCAACTTCTTTCAATCGGTCCCGCGCGAGATCCGGGACGCGGCACGGGTGGACGGCGCCGGGCACTGGGAGATGTTCACCCGGATCATGCTGCCGCTGGCGCGGCCGTCGCTGGCGACGGTGGCGATCTTCAACTTCATGTGGGTCTGGAACGAGTTCATCTACCCGCTGGTCTACACCCAATCGAACGACAAGTACACCGTGCCGCTGGGGGTGCTGTTCTTCAACAGCCAGTACAACATCGAGTGGGGCCTCCAGATGACCGGCCTCACCGTCGCGACCATCGTGCCGCTCATCGTCTACGCCCTGTTCCAGGGGCAGTTCATCCGCGGCATCATGGCCGGCGCCCTGAAGGGGTAGCGCTTCCGCTGCCCACTTGCCCGTCATTCCAAGCCAACCATCGTCATCCCGGGCCTGTCGAGGGACCTCGTCGCTCCTCGACTCGTCGACTCCTCGACTCGGGTACGAGATCCCTCGACAGGCCCGGGATGACGGTGGGGCGAGCCGCCCCGTCAGCGCAGCGCCCGCCCGTCGATGGGCGCATCGGCCGGGACGACGAGCGAGTGCCCGACGTCCTCCGGCGACGCCAGTCCGCACAGCGTCAGGTCCAGTTCGATTTCGGCGCGCAGCAGCGCCAGCACGCGCTCCACTCCGGCCACGCCACCGGCGGCGAGACCCCAGAGCACCGGGCGGCCGATCAGCACCGCCCGCGCGCCCAGCGCCAGCGCCTTCAGCACGTCCGTGCCCCGCCGGATGCCGCCGTCCAGCAGCACCTCGCCCCGGCCGGCCACCGCTTCGGCCACCGCCGGCAGCGCGTCCAGCGAGGCTACCGCGCCGTCGAGTTGCCGTCCGCCGTGGTTGGAGACGATCACCGCCCGCGCGCCGTGGTCGAAGGCGAGCACCGCGTCGGCGGGGTGGAGGATGCCCTTCGGCACGATCGGCATCGCCGTTGAGGCCGCCAACTCCTCGATGTCCGCCCACGTCAGCGCCGTTTCGAGCGCCGCCCGCCGCGCGTAATCGGAAAGGCCGGACCCGGTGTCCGCATCCGCCAACCCGCGCTGGTGGGGCGACGCGAAATTGGCCATCGCCAGCCCCGGCGGCAGGGCGAAGCGGTGGCGCTCGTCGGCCTCCCGCCGCCCCATCGCCGGCATGTCGATGGTCACCACCAGCGCCGCCGCGCCGGCCGCTTCGGCCCGCGCAGCCAGTTCCCGCGTCAGCCCGCGGTCGCGGTAGACGTAAAGTTGGAACCACCACGTCCCGGCCTCCGGCGCGACCTCCTCGATCGCCACGGTGGAGACCGTGCCCATCGTGTAGATCGTGCCGGCCCGCCGCGCCGCCCGCGCCGTCTCCGGTTCGCCGCCGTCGTGCACCAGCCGGTGGAAACTGGTCGGCGCGACCAGCACCGGCAGCGCGACCGGCTGCCCGAGCACGGTGGTTGCCGCCGTCGCCGGGCCGGCCCCGCGCAGCACCCGCGGCAGCAGCGACCAGCGGGCGAACGCCGCCCGGTTGGCGCGCACCGTCGCTTCGTCCCCCGCGCCGCCGGCGACGAAATCGAAGACCATCGGCGGCAGCGCGGCGCGGGCGGCGGCCTCGTACTCGTGGAGATTGAGCGGTTGCTCGGACGAAGCCTCGCCGCCGGTCACGTCAAACCTTCCCCTGTAGCGTGGGCGTCGGCGCATCCCGGCGCGCCCGCGAGTTGATAGAGTTGCCGTCCGGCCTGTTCCCGGCACGGCAGCACCCGCGAAAGGATGGCGCACGCGTGGAGACGACGCACCCGATCCGGTTCGGCATCGTCCTCGGGCAGCGCACGGCGTGGCCGACGCTGGCCGGCTGGGCGCGCGAGGTCGAGGACCTCGGCTTCGACTCTCTCTGCGTCGTCGATCACTTCTACGGCCTGCGCGACGTGATGGACCCGACCCACGAGGCCTACGCGATCCTCGCCGGCTTCGCCCTCGTCACCGAGCGGGTGAAGCTCGGCGTCATGGTCTGCGGCAACACCTACCGCAACCCGGCCTTCCTGCTCAAGCAGGCGGTGACCGTGGACCAGATGTCCGGCGGGCGGGTCGAGCTCGGGGTGGGCGCCGGCTGGCTGGAGCGCGAGCACGAGGCCTACGGGTTCGCCTACCCGCCGGCCGGCGAGCGCGTCGAGATGTTCGCCGAGGCGCTGGAGATCTGGGACCTGCTCCAGCACCGCGAGCGCACGACCTGGGACGGCCGCTATTATCAACTCCTCGACGCCCCGTTCGAGCCGAAGCCGGTCAACGGCCGGCTGCCGGTGCTGATCGGCGCGTCTTTGCCGAAGATGCTGCGCCTGACCGCCCGCCACGCCGACATCTGGAACGCCCGCGGCACGCCCAACGAGGCCCGTGCCGGCAACGAGCGGTTGACCGCGCTGTGCGGGGAGATCGGGCGCGACCCGGCGGCGATCGAGCGCGGCATCAGCCCGGCGCTCCCGCTGTTCGAATCCGTCGATGCCTTCGCCGAGCGCGTGGCTGCCTACCGCGCCGCCGGCTTCACCGATTTCCGCATCCCGTTCCCGCGCAACGACGCCGAGCACGCGGTGATGCACGCCGTCGCCCGCGACGTCATCCCCGGCTTGCGCCGGACGGGGTAGGGGAGGGCGCGCGGCATCCGGCCCGGCCGCGTGCCGTTGCCGGGGAACGACAATCGCGATGTCGTCCGGCATCGCCGGACCCGCCGGCGCGTGCGCGAAGGAGGACGGCGTGAACCAACCGGGGTGGACGGCGGCGATCCGCCGGATGGCTGCGCCGGGGCAGGGACGCCGCTATCCCGGGTTCTTCAACTTCGGCCCGCTCGCCCTCGACCTGGCCGGGGTGGAGCGCGTCACCGTCTGGGGCGGGGCCACCTCGGCCCGGCGGGTGCCCGGTGTCGGCTTCGACGTCCGCTGCCGCAACGGCATGGCGTTGCTCGTCGCGCTGGACGCCGTGTCCCCCGGAGAACCGGTGGCGACCCCGTTCATGGCCGACCGCGCGCGCGTCGAGGTGCGCCGCCTCGGCGCGCCGGGGCAGCCCTTCGCCGGGCAGGACGTCGAATCGGCGCTGGCGCTCGTCGCCATGGTCTGCCGCGGCACCGGCTGACAGGCTCCCCGCCGGCAACTCCCACCCCGTCGTGCCGAACTCGTCGAGGG
>JAFAEX010000164.1 GCA_023423795.1 Chloroflexota bacterium
TGCGCCTGCCCCTTCAGCGCCAAGGTCTTCGTGATCGCCGCCGTCAGGCTCGTCTTCCCGTGGTCCACGTGCCCGATCGTCCCCACGTTCAGGTGCGGCTTGTTCCGCTCGAACTTCTGCTTGGCCAACTCCGTGCTCCTCTCAGTGGCAGCGTAGACCGAAAAATGCGAACCCAGGAACGAGGACGACGGCAACGCGGGTCGCGGGGCGACGACCTTCCGGACAAAACGACGAGAGGCTCAAGGGAGCCTCTCTGTCATCATCCGCGCTGGAGCCCACACCCGGACTTGAACCGGGGACCTCATTCTTACCAAGAATGTGCTCTACCAGCTGAGCTATGTGGGCCCGAGAACCCGGAGCGACCGCTCCTCGTTCCGGTGGGCAGGGACGGATTCGAACCGCCGTAGCTTTCGCACCTGGTTTACAGCCAGGCCCATTTAACCGCTCTGGCACCTGCCCGCTGGTTACCTTCGAGCGCACCCCACCACCCGTCGGCGGCGAGGGCAGGGAGCAGTATAGCGACTCCCCACCTCCCATTCAAGGGTCAGTTCCGCCGATTTCGGTGCGGCCTCCTCGCCCGCTTCGGCTCGTACCTTAGCGGGACGGCATCTGGCGAATCCATCGCCACGACGCGGCATTCGCGATACCCGCTTGCGGAGCCACCGATCGGGCCGTAGGATGCCGGAAAGGGGACGGATCAGGCGTCCGGTACGGTCCGGCAACGCCGCGGACATCGGAAATGGACCGGCCGGCATCCCCGCGCCGCCGGCCGCATTGGGGGAGAGGATGGCCGGTCACCTTAACGCCCGCCGGGCGCCCGGGATGCTCGCGGCAGGTTGCGCCGCACTACTCGTGTTGGCCGCCTGCGGCGACACCGAACCGGCGGCGACCCCGACCCCCGCCGTCGTCGAGCCCGCAGAAACGGCTGCGCCAGAGGCCAGCCCATCCCCCGAGGCGACGGAGCCCGCCGCAACCGAACCGGCAGCCGCCAGTCCGGCAGCCGACGCCACGCCGGCTCTTGACGCGCCAGCCGCGGCCACGCCTGAGGCCGCCGCGTCTCCTGTCGGCACCGAGGCGACCCCCGTGGATGCGGCAGCGACGCCGGTCACCGCCGGGGCCACGCCGATCGTCGCCGTCGATGCCACTCCGGCCGTCGCCGGCGAAGCGACGCCAGCCGCGGCCGGCGAAGCAACCCCAGTCGTCCCAGTCGTCTCCGAAGAAGCGATGCCGGCTACCGTTGACGACGCCACGCCGGTCGCTGCCGAAGCGTCCCCGGTTGCGGTCGGCGCATCCCCGGTTGCCGACGAGCCCGCGACGCCGGCGGTGATCGTCGAAGCCACCCCAATTGCCCCGATTTCTGAAATCACCGGCGTGGCCTCGCCGGTTGCCGAAGCCACACCGGCCGAGGTCGCCACGCCGGTTGCAGACGCCGCGACACCGGCCACCGAAGCCACGACGGAACCGGCGGCGATCGTCCCGACTTCCGCCGCGATCCCGGCCGTCCTCGCCCCGGACCCCACGGCGACGCCCGAGCCGACCGCGACGCCCGAACCTACGGCCACCGCGACGCCGGAACCGACGGCAACGGCAACGCCCGAGCCGACCGCCACGGCAACGCCCGAACCCACGGCGACTGCTACACCGGAACCAACAGCCACGGCTACTCCTGAGCCGACGCCAACGGCACCCCCCGAGCCGACGGCGACGCCTGAACCGACCGCGACGGCCACGCCGGAGCCAACGGCCACCGCGACCCCGGAACCCACCGCGACGGCAACGCCGGAGCCGACGGCCACCGCAACCCCGGAACCGACCGCAACCCCGGAACCGACCGCAACCCCAACGCCCGAACCGACGGCGACGGCGACTCCCGAGCCCACGGCGACGGCCACACCTGAGCCAACGGCCACCGCGACGCCTGAGCCGACCGCGACGGCAACGCCAGAGCCCACGGCAACGGCGACTCCGGAGCCGACGGCCACCTCGACACCCGCGCCGACGGCCACGCCGCGGCCCACCGCCACGCCGACGCCGCAACCCGCGACGCCGGAGCCGACCGGGACGTCCGAAGCGCCGGAGAGCCTGCCGGTGCCGCGACCGCCGGTGCTGGACTAGCATTCGGCTTACGATCCGAGCGCCCGAACCGGCTGGTTCGGGCGCTCGGCATATCCGGCCTAGTCGCTCCGAGCCGAGGATGCCGCGCGTGCCTGCAGCCACCGATCGCCACGTCCGCATCGTCGAGGTCGGTCCTCGCGACGGACTCCAGAACGAATCGGCGCCCGTGCCGACCGCTGCCAAGGTCGCGTTCGTCGAGACGCTGGCCGACGCCGGATTCCCGGTCGTCGAAGCCACATCCTTCGTTAACCCGCGCGCGGTGCCGCAACTGGCCGACGCCGCCGAGGTGATGACGGCCATCCGCCGCCGGCCGGGGGTGCGTTACCTCACGCTGGTGCCGAACGAGCGAGGGCTCGACCGCGCGCTCGCCGCCGGGGTCGATGCCATCGCGCTGTTCACCGCCGCGACCGAAGCGTTCGCCAACGCCAACGTCGGAACCACCATCGACGGCACCTTCGAGCGTTTCGCGCCGGTCGTCGCGCGGGCGCGCGGGGCCGGGTGCTGGCTGCGCGGCTACGTTTCGGTGGCCTTCGGGTGCCCGTATGCCGGCGACGTGCCGCCAGCCGACGCGGTGCGCGTCGCGGAGCGGCTGTTCGCCATCGGCTGCGACGAGGTTGCCCTGGCCGACACCATCGGCTCCGCAACGCCCGCTCTCGTGTCTACCGTCCTCGATGAAGCGGCGAACCCGCTTCCGGCCGAGCGCCTCGCCCTCCACTTCCACGATACGGCGGGCACCGCGCTGGAGAACGTCGCGGCTGGCCTCGCCGCCGGCATCCGGACCTTCGACGCGAGCGCGGGCGGACTTGGCGGGTGCCCGTTCGCGCCGGGAGCGCCGGGCAACCTCGCCACCGAAACGCTCCTCGACGCGCTGCACGCCGACGGCTGGTCCACTGGGGTCGATGCCGCGAAGGTGCGGGCGGCGGTGGCCGATCTGCGCGCCAGCATCCCCGCGGCGGCGGGCTGACGGCGATGGTCGGGTACTGGATCGTCGCCGGGCTCGTGGCGCTCGCGGTGGCCGCCGTCGTCGTGGCCGGGGTCGCGCCGGAGGCCGCGCCGCCGGGTCCGCTGCGGCTGGTCGTGTTCGCCGCATCGGATGCCGCTCCCGGCCCCGGCGGCCCGACTTGGCCGGACCTCGTCGCGGAGGGGCTGCCGCCGGCCACGATCGATGTGCGCAACGCATCGGTCGGCGGCCTCACGATCGACGAGGCGGACGACGAACTGCCCGCCGTCCTCGGCGAGCCCTACGACGTCGCCATCGTCTGGCTGGCGATCAACGACCTCGCGTCGGGCCGCCCGCTTCCGGACTACCTCGCCGACCTCGATGGGATTCTTTCCGCGCTCTCCGGCCCCGGGCGGGCGGTCGCCGTCGCGAACCTGCCGGACCTCGCCTCCATCCCGTTGCTGGCGGCGCTGGTCGATCCGGCCGCGTTGCGCGCGGCCTGCGCGGAATGGAACGAGGGCATCGCCCGCGTCGCCGCGCGGCACGGAGCAGACGTCATCGACCTGAGCGGCCAGCCGGTCAACCCCGAAGATCTCTCGGGGGACGGGTTCCACCCCAGCCAGGTCGGCCAGCAGCGGCTGGCCGAGGCGTTCGCGCCGTGGGTCGCCGCCCGGGCAGCGGATCGCTAACCCGTTGCCCGCCCATCGGCCCGGCCGCTAGCATCCCCATCATGCACCGTCGGCACCATGGAGACGACCTTGGACAACCGATCGTTCGATTTCCTGCGCAGCCTGCTCGACGCGCCCGGCCCGTCCGGCTACGAGCGAGCGCCCGCGCGCGTCTGGCGCGCCGAAGCCGAAACCTTCGCCGATGCGGTCGAAACCGACCTCGTCGGCAACACCTACGCGATCGTCCGCGCCCGGGAGGGCGTGGAGAACCCGATCCGCATGGTCATCGCCGGGCACATCGACGAAATCGGATTCGTCATCACCCATATCGATGACAACGGCTACCTCTGGTTCGAGAACCTCGGCGGCTGGGACGACCAGGTCGTCGTCGGCCAGCGCATCCGGGTGCTGGGGATCGGCGGCGACGTGCCCGGCGTCATCGGCAAGAAGGCCGCGCACCTGCTCGAAGCATCCGACCGAGAAAAGCCGACCAAACTGCGCGACCTCTGGATCGACATCGGCGCGGCATCGCGGGAGGACGCGCTGCGCCGGGTCGAGCCGGGGTGCGCCGCCGTCATCGACGCCGGGTTCATTTCCCTGACAGACGACCTCTGCGTGTCGCGCAGCATGGACAACCGGGTCGGCGCGTTCGTCGCGCTGGAAGCCGCCCGGCTGGTGGCGGCGAATCGGGTCGGGATCGAGGTTGTCGCGGTGGCGACGGTGCAGGAGGAGATCGCCTTCACCGGCGCCTACACCGCCGCCGTCCGGATGGCACCGACGATCGGCATCGCGGTGGACGTCACCCATTCCACCGACTACCCCGGCGCGGACAAACGCCGCGACGGCGACGTCAAGGTCGGCGGCGGCCCGGTAATCAGCCGGGGTGGCACGCTCAACCCGGTGGTGTACGAGGGCTTGCGCGCCGCCTCCCGCTCGCTCGGGCTGGACTGCCCGTTGCAGGCCACCGGCAACTCCAGCGGGACCGACGCCGACGCGATGGTCAAGGCTGGCGCCGGCTGCGCCACCGGTCTGGTGTCGATTCCCAACCGCTACATGCACTCCCCGAACGAGGTCGTCAGCCGCTCCGACCTCACGAACGCGGCCCGCCTCATCGCGGAGTTCGCACGCGCGATTACGCCGGGGCAGGACTTCCGTCCGCTCTAGCGTGGCCGGAGAAGACGAAATTTGGCACGAATCTTGCACCGGATTGCAGGAAGCGTCATAGCCTGACCGAGCGAGGGGGCCGTTGTCGGTCGGCGTCCAACCCCACGGCGGTGCGGTCGTTTGCCGATCGCTCCGCCGTGGGGGACGCATCGTCGGTGGCCGGGTGCGGCCACCTCCGGGACGTGGCGTCCGTGCCGTTGCCGAGGATCGTGCACAAGCGATGACGCAACCAACCATCATGGTCGTCGATGACGAATCGGCCATCCGGAACCTGATCGTCACCGTGCTCGAAGACGAGGGCTACCGCGCCATCGGCATGCCGTCCGGCGTCGCCGCGCTGGAAGCGTTCCCGACCGAGCGCCCCGATGCCATCCTGCTCGACCTGATGATGCCGGTGCTCGACGGCCGCGAAACGCTGCGGCGGCTGCGCGAACTGCCGGGCGGCGCCGAGGCCCCGGTCGTCATCATGAGCGCGGCCATCTCCAGCCGCGTGCGCGACGACGACGTGGTCGCCTTCCTCCCCAAGCCGTTCGACCTCGTGGCGCTGCTCGACACCGTCGAACTCGTGCTCTCCGACTTCGACCGAGCCGGTTCCCGGGCGTGATTCTTCAGGCGCGGACGATCACCTTGCCGCCGAGGGCGACGATCAAGTAGCCGCCGCCCTCCTTGCGGAACGTCACCTCCACTCCGGGCACGAACTCGACGGCGACGATGCCGCCGACGACGATCGTCGCGCCGGCAGATACCGCGTCGGCCCGCTTCAGGCTCGGCCACAGGGTCAACAGCACCGACGGCCGCCCGTCCTTCCCCGGCACCGTGATCTGGTGGACCGTCGCGCCCGGCAGGGTGAACGGGGCGAGCCGAGCCGTGGTGTCGAAGAAGTCGGCCACGAGGTCCGCCGTCTCGCCGTCGTACGCCAGCCGCCGGATCGCTCCGCCCATTCCCGCCCTCCTGCCCGCCCGCGGCGGGAACCGATCCCGCCGCGCCGCCTATACTGCCGCGATGCATGCAAACACGGCGTCCGGTTCCCGCGCGAACGGCCGCCGCGACGTCGTCCCGCCGGGGAGTTCCAGCCGATGCCCGAACCGTCCGACGCGCCGGGCCGCGCGTCAACCGTGCCCGCGCCCGCAACCGTGATCATCGACGACGTGCTGGCCGCCGCCGAGCGCATCGCCCCGCACGTCCACAAGACGCCGCTGCTTCCCTCGCGCACGCTCGGCGGCCTCACCAACACCCGGCTCGCGCTGAAGGCCGAGAACCTGCAGCGCACCGGGTCGTTCAAGGCCCGGGGCGGGCTGAACGCCGTCCTCCAACTCACGCCGGAGCAGCGGGAGCGGGGCGTCATCACGCTGTCGGCGGGCAACCACGGGCAGGGGCTGGCCTACGCCGCCCAGATCGCCGGGGTCCGCTGCGTCGTCTTCGTGCCTGAAACGGCGGTACCGACCAAGATCGCCGCCATCCGCGGCTACGGGGCGGAGGTCCGGTTCTCGGCCTCGATGGAGACCGTGTTCGCCTCGATGGAGGAGTACCGCCTCGCCCACGGCATGCACTACGTGCACCCGTTCGACGACCCCGACGTGATCGCCGGGCAGGGCACGGTCGGTCTCGAAATCCTCGCCGACGCGCCGAACACGGAAGCGCTGGTGGTCTGCGCCGGTGGCGGCGGTCTGCTGGCCGGCATCGCGGTCGCCGCCAAAGCGCACAACCCGGACATCCGGGTCGTCGGCGTGGAGCCGGAAGGCGCGCCGGCCGTCACCCGCAGCCTCGCCGCCGGCGGTCCGGTCGTGCTGGAGCGGATCGACACGGTCGCCGATGGCCTCTCCGCCCCGTTCGGCGCGCCGGTCTCGCTAGCGCTCATCCAGCGGTACGTGGACGACGTGGTGCTCGTGGGCGACGACGACATCGTGAAGGCGATGAAACTGATCCTCGACCGGTCCAAACTGCTGGTCGAACCGGCCGGGGCGGCGGCCGTCGCCGCGCTGCTGGCCGGGCGCGCCGGCATCGAGCCCGGCTCGCTGACGGTGGCCACCCTCAGCGGCGGCAACATCGACCTGCCCCGTCTCCAGCGGCTGCTCTGATTCGCGCATCGCCGGCGGTTCCGGCGAAGGAGGTTGGCATGCGCCTGCGGTTCGCGTCGGTCCCGGTGGTCGCCCTCGCCCTCGGCGCGGCCGTACTCGGCGGCGGCATCGGTTTCCAGTCGCCCGCAACGGCCGACAGCGCCGCCACCCCGGCGCCCTACGGCGCGGGCATCGCCAGCGTGGTCTACGCGAACGTGACCCCAGTCCCCGTCGGTGATTCGTCGCTGGCGCTGGCGCTGGTGACGGTCGATCCGGGCGCGCCGATCGCCACGCACCACCACCCCGGCACGCAGATCGGGACGATCGCGGCGGGCGAACTGACCTACACCGTCGAGACCGACCGGGTGGAATTGCGCCGGGCCGGGACGCTGCCGGATGCTCCGCCGGACTACATCGAGGCCGGGGAAACGGTCGTCCTCGGCGCGGGCGACACCGTGATCGAACCGCCTGCTTCGTGGCACCATGCCGTCAACAACGGCGACGTCCCGGTCGAAATCTGGGTCGCGACGCTGTTCCCGGCGGGCGCGCCCCGCACCGAGTACCCGGCCCCGGCCGCCACGCCCGTTCCCTGACGACGCACACTCCGGAAGGCTCCCCGCTGGCGATGTCCGCTCCATCCAACCCCGCCCGCCCGCCGGCCGCGCCGGCGCTCGATCCCGCGCCGGCCGCGTCGGGCGCGCCCGTCGGCGTGTATCTTCACGTGCCGTTCTGCGCCCACATCTGCCCGTACTGCGACTTCAACACCTACGCCGGGCAGGAGAACCTGATTCCGCGCTACGTCGAAGCACTGGCGCACGAGGTCCGGTCGTACCGCGATGCGCTGGGCGGCCGGGAGATCGCCACGATCTTCTTCGGCGGCGGCACGCCCTCGCTCCTGACTCCGGCGCAGATCGCGGCACTGCTCGACGCCTGCCGGGAGGCATCGACCCTCGCGGAGGACGCCGAGATCACGCTGGAAGCCAACCCGAACAAGATCGATGCCGCCTACCTCGCGGCGCTCCGCGACGCCGGCGTGAACCGCCTGAGCATCGGGGTGCAGACGCTCGCGCCGCGCGGCCTGCGGACGCTCGGCCGGCTGCACAGCCCGCAGCAGGCAGCCGACGCGCTCGCTGCCGCCCGCGCGGCGGGGTTCACCAACGTCTCGCTCGACCTCATCTTCGGCTGGCCGGGTCAGACCCTCGCCGGCTGGCAGGACGACCTCGACCGGGTGCTGGGCGGCGCGCTCGGCGGCCACGTTCCCGACCACCTGTCGCTCTATTCGCTGATCGTGGAGCCGGGCACGCCGATGGCGGACGCGGTCGCCCGTGGCATCCTCGTCACGCCGGACGACGACGCGACGGCGGACCTGTACGAAACGGCGATAGCCCGGCTCGCCGCCGCCGGGTGGACCCACTACGAAGTCGCCAACTGGGTCGCCTCGCCCGCGCTGGAGTCGCGCCACAACCGGGTCTACTGGCGCAACGGCGACTACGTCGGCACGGGCGCGGGATCGCACGGGTTCCTCGGCGGCGTGCGCTGGATGAATCACCAATTGCCCGCGACGTACTGCGCCGCGGTGGAGTGCGGATCGCCGCCGCGCGCAACCGAAGAGCAGATCGAGGCCCGAACCTCGATGGGCGAGACGATGATGCTCGGGCTGCGGCTGCTGGAGGACGGCGTCTCGACCGATGCCTTCGCCGCCCGGCACGGGGTTTCGCTGGAGGCTGCCTTCGGCCCGATCGTGGACGGCCTCGTTGCCCGCGGGCTGCTCGAACGGCTGCCCGACCGGGTGCGCCTCACCGAACGCGGGCTGATGCTGGCGAACGATGTCTGCGCCGAATTCCTCTAGCGCCGACCACTGGTTGGCATACCGGGACGCGGCCGCGCGGCTCGCCGCCCGGATCGCCGAACCGCACGCCGACACATCAACCGCGGCCGTTCGCGAGCGCGCCGAAGGCCGGCTCCGTCGTCTCGCCGCGTTCCTCGGCGATCTCGACCACCCGGAGCGGCGGGTCCCGGTCGTCCACGTCACGGGGACCAGCGGCAAGGGTTCGACCGCGGTCGGGATCGCGGCACTGCTGACGGCGGCCGGCCTGAAGACCGGGCTGGCGACGTCGCCCTATCTCCAAGTGGCTACCGAGAAACTGCAGATCGACGGCCGCCTCATCTCCGGCGCCGCTTTCCGTTCGCTGGTCGCCGAGGTGGAGGCGGCCGAGCGCGGCATGCTCGCCCGAGACGCCGCGGCAGTACCCCTCTCCTACGGCGAATTGTGGCCGGCGCTCGCCCTCCGCTGGTTCGACCGGGAAGCGGTCGATATCGCCGTGGTGGAGGTCGGCGCGGGCGGGCGGCTCGACCCGACGAACGTCGTCCGGCCGGTGGCCAGCGTCATTACCGGGATCGGGCTCGACCACGTCGCCACGCTCGGTCCGACGCTGGCCGACATCGCGTGGCACAAAGCGGGGATCATCAAACCGGGAGCCCCGGCAATCGTCGGTCCGCTGCCGCCGGAGGCGTGGCCGGTGGTCGAGCGCGAAGCGTATGCCGCCGGGGCCGATATCGTGCGCGTCGCGGCGGGCGATAACGACGATGCACCGCCGGGCGTTCCGTTCGTCGCCGCAAACCAGCGGCTGGCGCTCACTACGGTACGCGTGCTGGCAGAAACGGGCCGGCTCGATCCTGCCCGCATCGATCCGGCCATGCTGGCGAACGCCCGGCTGCCTGGGCGGCTCGAAACGATGCCTCAGCCCATCACGGAACCGGCCGTCATGCTGGACGGCGCGCACAACCCACAGAAGATGGCGGCCCTGGTCGCCGCGCTGCGCCACGGCCGAACCGGGGGAGCAGCGCCGCCGGTCGTGGTGTTCGGGGCGCTCGCCGGCAAGGCGACGGCGGAGATGCTGGCCATGCTGGCGCCGCTCGCCGGCGCGCTGGTGACGACCGGCGTCGCCGTGCAAGGCAAGGAGGCCGCCGATCCCGGCGCCCTCGCGGCGCTCGCCAACGCCATCGGGTTCGCCGGACCCGTGGCAGCGGTCGCGGAGCCGACGGAGGCGGTCGCGCACGCGTTGGCGCTGGCCGAACGTTGCGGCGGCTGGGTGCTGGTGACGGGTTCGCTCTTCCTGCTCGGCAGCGTTCGTGGCCGCTGGTATCCGGCAGACGAGGTGGTCCGGCAGCAAACACCGTGGCCCACTCCGGCCCGCGGTGGCGCGGCTGTCGATGCTACGGAGGGCACGTTGGCCCCGGCTGCGGGATAGTTCCGCGTCGCGGGAATCCGCCCATCGCTCGTTGGGCCTGCGGGAACGACGGCTCGTGCACGCGTCCCGCATTCGCAGGGGCGATCTTTACGCGCGCTTCGGCGCCCATCCCGTCGTCCCGAACCCGTCGAGGGATCTCGTCGTTGTCTCGGTCGGGGAAAGAACGAGATCCCTCGACGGGCTCGGCACGACGGGATAGGTGATCGCAGCCAGCCCGGGGCCCGTCGTACTTCGAAGGATCGCAGGCCGACGGCAGCGCGGGGTTTCCGCGCGGCCGTCGGCGAAGAACGTTGCGTTGAAGGGGCGTTAGCGGGGAGAGCGGTTCGGTTCGGCGCCGCGCAGGATGAGCACGCCGAGGACCAGCGCCACCAGGCCGACGACGGTCACCAGCGTGCCGAGCCCGACGAGGCTGAAGCCGAACGCGAATGGCATGCCCGGCGTCAATTCCGCCATGCCGAGGCCGAGCACGATGATCCCGGTCCATGCGGCGACGGCGCCGGCCGCCGTCAGGATCCGCCCCAGTTCCGCTCCCATCCCGTTCCTCTCCGTTCCGCGCGGCGCGACGCCGCCCATTCGTCCGCTAGGCTACCCAATCCGGCCCGCCCCGTCGAGAGTCTCGTGGCTTGCCGTCGCGCACGATCGCCCATCGCGCCGGGTTACGGCATCGGCGTTGCCTCGGGCAGCGCCACCTCCGGCGCGACGGCGGCCGGATCGACGCTGACCGCCGGTTCGCCGGCCAACTGCTCGAGGATGGCCCGCAGTTCGTCCTGGGCCTGACCGTACGCGCCCCAGTCGCCCTGCGTGAGGGCATCCTGCCCGCGCTCGTAGGCGGCCAGCGCGGCCTCGGCAAGGTCGCCGGTGACGACGATCGTCTGCGTGCCGGGGCTGGTCCCTTCGACGTTGCCGGTCTCGCCGTCGGCGGGCGCCGATCCGGCGATGGCCGCGAGCGCTTCCCCGAGCGTCGGGCGCATCTGGACGTCGTCCTGCGTGGCCACGATCACGAACTGCAACTGGGTCGGCGCGCCCTGGGTGCCGGTCGCCTGCAGGTAGAGCGGCTGGACGTAGAGCACGCTCTCGTCAACCGGGATCACCATCAAGTTGCCGCGCAGCACCCGCGAACCGGCCCGGTCGAGCAACGAAATCTGGGACGAGATCACCGGGTCCTGGTTGATCCGGGCTTCGACCTGCTGCGGCCCGAAGATGTTCGACTGCCGCGGGAACCGGTACGTGACTACCCTCGGCGTGCCGCCATCGTCGGTCATCGCCGCCATCCAGGCCGTCATGTTCGGCCGGTTGATCGGCGTAAACGGGCGGACCAGCTTGAAACTCGTGTCGGTTTCGCCCGGCAGCGGGAGGGTCATGTAGTACGCCTCCATCGGCCGGACGCCGCCGGGCTCGCCGGCGACGGGTTCGACGTCCTCCTGGGCGACGGCCCAGCGGTCTTCGCCGTTGTAGAAGTCGGTCGGATTCTCGACGTGGTAGGAGGCGAAGACCTCGGACTGGACGTTGAACAGCGTCTCCGGGTAGCGGAAATGGGCCTGCAACCCGGCGGGCGCCTCGGCGATAGGGGTGAAGAGGCCGGGGTAGATCGCGGCGTAGGCGTCGGCGATCGGGTCCGGCGTCGTGGTGCGGTAAAGGGTGACCGTGCCGTCGTACGCATCCACCGTCATGCGCGCGGTGTGGCGGAGGTAGTTCGCCCCGCCGTCGAGCGGCGCGGAACCGGGGAAGCGCCCGGTGACCGTGAAGGCATCGACGACCCAGATGATGCGGCCATCCACGATGACGGGATACGGGTCCGGATCGAAGCGGAGGAACGGCGCGATCGCCGTGCCTCGCTCGGCGAGCGTGCGCTTCAGCAGGACGCGGGATTCCGAGGTCAGTTCGTTGGAGAACATGATGCGCCGGTCGCCGAGGCTGAGCGCGAGCAGCACCCGGTGCAGATAACTGGAGACGCGGATCGAGCCGCGGCCCTCGCCGGCGTACGGCTCGGAAACGGTTTCGCCGGGCAGCCCGGTAACTTCGGGCAGGGTCGTGTTGACGGCGACCCAGTTATCGACCACCTCGCCGAAATAGAGTTCCGGCCGCTCGATCGCCAATTCGCCGGTCCCGTCGGGCGGGATGCGGCTGACCGAGAAGACGGGCAGCCCCTGCGAGTCGGCCTCGCTGATGGGGCTGACGACCACGCCGTACCCGTGGGTGTACTGGAGGTGCTGGTTCGTCCACGTCTGTACGTTCGGGGCCAACCCGTCCACGTCCAGTTCGCGGGCCGAAATCAGCACCTGCTGGACTTCGCCGTCGATCTCGTAGCGATCCACGTCCACGTCGTTGAAGACGTAGTACGGCACGAACGAGCGGATCTGCTGGAACGTCGAGCGGGCGACGCGGTAGTCCCAGAGCCGCACGTTGTCGAACGTCGGCGACTCTGGCGTCAGCATCGAGGCCGGCGGCGACCCGGCGCCGGACAGGGGCCGAACCTCGATGTCCTCCAGGTCGTAGGCGGCGCGGGTCAGCGCGATGTTGTTCGCGATGTACGGGGTTTCCCGGCTGAGTTCGTTCGGCTCCACCACCGTCTGCTGCACGACGGACGGCAGGAACAACCCGATCAGCACGGCGGCGAGCCAGACGCCGCCGGCGACGAGCAGGCCACGCGCGCGCATCCGCCAGGCGTTGAGGAAGACGATGACGGCGGCAGCCAACGAGGCGAGGGCGAGCACGAAGCGCAACGGCCGGACGACGGTGACGTCGGTGAAGCCGCCGCCGAAGACGAAGCCGCGCTGGGTGGTAAGGATGCCGAACGCTCCGAACAGGTAGCCGACCGCGACCAACAGCAGCACGATGCCGAGCAGCGTCAGGACGTGCCGGCGCACTTGCACGGGAGGATTCTGGAGGTCGAGTTGCTCCAGCCCGAGCGAGACGGCGTAGATGACGAGGACGAGGACCAGCGACGCCAGCAGCAATACCACCGCGCCCTGCTGGATCGCCTCGAGGGCGGGAAGCTGGAATACGTAGAACCCGGCGTCCATCCCGTAGATGGGGTCGCTGACGCCGAAGCCGCCGCCGCGCAGCGCGAGTTGCCACGTTTCCCAGCGCGACGCGGCCCACGAGCCGCCGATGAGCGCGATGACCAGCGAGAGCCCCTGGAGCAACCAGCGGCCGGGGCGCGTGCCGAACGGGCCGGCGGGCCGGGCCAGTCGCATCCGCTGCCCGTTGCGGATTGCCAGCCGCCAGTTCAGCACGAAGACGAGGCCGGCAAGCAGCGCCCCGACGAGGAACGAGACGGCTTCGGAGAGGTAGTTGACGGTCAGCACCTGGCGGTAGCCGAGGCTGCCGAACCACCACCAGTTGATCCAGAAGGCCGCGCTGACAACGAGCAGGGCGAGGCCGCCGAAGAGGATGACGGCGGTGACGATCATCCGCCGGGTTTCGGCCGAGATCACCGGACCGCGCCCGCCGGCGGGTTGCGCCGTGTTGCCGGCTGGTCGCTGACCGTTGCCAGAACTACGATTCCCCGCAGCCTTGGCTGCCCGTCTCAACCTGTCCAAGCGGCGTCCTTCCCATTCGCTCGAGGCCCGCGCGTTCGGGCGGCCGGTCGTATCGTCGTCGGTCCGGATGAGTCTAACCGCCAGCGGCCCGCCCGCCACGCCGCAGGCCCGGCACGAGCCGATGGAGGGTCCGTGAGCCTCAGCGTGCGCAATCTCGGCAGCGGCAGTTCCGGCAACGCGCTGTTGGTGGAAGCGAACGGACAGGCCCTGCTCGTCGATTGCGGCATCGGCAAGCGGCAACTCGCCGCCGGGCTCGCCGCCGCCGGCCGCACGACGGCGACGCTTTCGGCCGTGCTGGTCACCCACGAGCACGGCGATCACATCCGGTCCTTGCCCGACCTCGCGCGAGCCGGGGTGACGACGCTGGCGACGGCGCGGACCCTCAAGGCGGTCGAATCCGACGCCGGGGCGTCCGAGCGAGCCGTGCCCGGCACGCCGCTGACCGCCGCCGGATTCGAGATCACCGCGCTGGCGGTCTCCCACGACGCGGCCGAGCCGTGCGGCTACACGATCGCCGCGGCCGGGCAGCGGATCACGGTGCTGACCGATCTCGGGACCCCCGACGAGGCGTTGTGCGAGGCGATCGGCGCATCCGACCTCGTCGTGCTGGAAGCGAACCACGACGAACTGATGCTGCGGGCAGGCCCCTACCCGTCCCACCTGAAGCGCCGCGTCCTTTCGGCGACCGGGCACCTCTCGAACGCCGACTGTGCCCGGCTGCTCGTCGGGGCGCTTCGCGGCGGCAGCCGCGGGCCGACGGTCTGGCTGGCGCACCTCTCGCAGACGAACAACCGACCCGACGTTGCCGAACGGGCGGTGCGCGACGCCCTCGCCGCCGCCGGGCTGGCGCTGCCGGTGAGCGCGATGGCGCGGTCCGGGCACCAGCAGGTGTGGCGGCCGGCATCGCCGAAACCGGTGCAGTTGCGGCTGGCGTTCTGATACGGCGTGTTCGTTCGGCGCATCCGTGCACCGCCCGCGTATGGAAGCGGTTCGCAGCGCCGGATCGCCGCGCGGCCGGAACCTATACTTGCGTCCGGACATGCGCGCTGCATGATGAACGGAGGACGGCCCTGGACACCGTACTGTTGCTGCACGAGCGCCTCGCGACGTCGGTGATGCTGTTCTGGGCCGCGGTCGGGATCTGGGGCGTGGTCTCCTGGTTCCGCGGCGCGAGCGTTTCGGGTTCGTTCGCCGGCGCGCTGGTGATCGGCGAAGTGCTGGTGATCGGGCAGGTGCTGGCGGGGGTCGCCATCTACGTCGCCGGAGCGCGGCCGGCGGAATGGACGCACTACCTGTACGGCGTCACCGCGATCCTCGTCTTTCCCTTCGTCTGGAGCTTCTTCCGGGAGCGGGACCAGCGGCAGGCGCTGATGATCTACAGCCTGATCGCGCTGTTCATCGCCGGGTTGGCGATCCGCGGCATGACCACCGCGAGCGGCTGATCGGGAAGCCGGACGGCCGGCGCGGTCCCCCTCGTCTGCGAAGCACCGGCGAACACCGGCGGGCAATCCCGCGCCGGCAGCGGCGCGGCTGGCCCTGCCCAGGCCGGCATGTACGCATTCCGGCAGACCGGTCCGGAACCGCGGTCGCCTGTGGGCAGGCCGGCGGCGCGATCGCGCCGGGCGGGTTTGTTCGGTATTTATTCGGTATTGATTCGGCGTTTATTCGGCGGCAGTTTTCCCATGGATACGCGGAAACCGGGTTTGTTCGGCAACCCCTCCCAGCCTCGCGGGCGCGAACGGGGCGGGCGCGTCCGGCACGGGGCTCCGGGCGCTGGGTGTGGGAGGGAAGAGCGAAGAAACCCCGATATGGTCAGCGTTGGCGCGTACGTATGCGGCTTTCCTCGACCAAATCAACGCCGAATAAACACCGAAAAAATACCGAACAAATACCGAAAAAAACTGGCGCCGCGGGGCCCCTCCGCATGGACGCCGACGGCCGACGGCAGCCGCAGGGGCAACCAACCGGACGCCCTGCTCGTTGCCGAAGAATCCCGGATTCCCCGTGGTACCGCGAGCACCGCGCCGTCGAAACGCCGAACCAACCCCGGCAAGACCGGGAAGCCATCCGGGCAGCCGCGTCGATGGCGCCACGCCTGGGCTTCGCCGTCGCGTCCGCCGAATGATGCCGCGCATGGCGGATGTCCGGACGAATCGCGGCAACCGTTCGGCCACCTTGCGGATATTCGGTCCCGCCGATTGTCCGCCAGCCGAACCGCCGGTCGGGTAACGCAGGCGACGTTCGCAAGCCCGGTTTGCGCCTGCGCCGCGCAAGGCGAGGCGGTCATCCCGAACGGATGCCCGGCGGGGTCGGGCGCGAGCGCGATGTGCTTCCGCCTCTGTATGCCGATTTGCCGCATGGTTCGCCGTTCATCGTTAGGCGTTTCGCGCCTGCGTACCCCATCGGTACCCTTCTCTCTCGTTCGTTCAGGCTTACGTTGACAGCCTCATACCCCCCTCCTAGAATCCGGCCGTACAGCGTTTGACAGCGTTCGTTCGCCCGCAATGTCTGGTTCGGCAGAAAGGAGCCGGTGTGGAGGCCGAACAGCCGGAGTATCAGGTCGTGGTGGACGACGCCCTGCAACTTGTGTACTCGCACCACCATCGGCTGATCTCCCAACTACATCCCGCCGCATTCGCCCCGTTGACGCGGGAGCAATTGCGGCAAGGACCGCTCGGGAAGGACCTGTTGCGGTTGGCGCGCCTGGCGCGCGGCGAGACCCGCGAGCCCAAGGAACGCGTGCTGGAGGCCATCGATTCCGTCCTCCAACTGCTGTTCTGGCCGGCGGCCGCCGATGATTACACGGTGCCCCGCTCGTTCTGGGACACCGATCTCGGGCGCTTGCTGGCGATGGCCAAGTACCGCGCCTACGATCCGGCGGAACTGGTGAGCATCGGCAACGCCGCCCAGCAGCTCGGCGTGACCCGGCCCACGATCTACCGCTGGATGGACGACCGGACGCTCAACTACGTCCGCGACGACATGAGCGGGCGGACGTTTGTGGTGCGCCGGGACATCGACAACCTGAAGCGGGTGGCCGCCGAACTCTCCGCCGACGAGTAGGCAGCCGCACCAGCGTACGAACACGGAGAAGGGCGGGCCGGGTGGCCCCCCCGTCTCCGTCGCCGGCTCGGGGTTCTCTTGCG
>JAFAEX010000230.1 GCA_023423795.1 Chloroflexota bacterium
CGACGAGATCCCTCGACAGGCTCGGGATGACGGTAGGTGACGGACGCCTTCTCGACTTCTCGACTCGACCTCAGTCCGCCTTCGTCTTCACCCGCTCCAGGCGCAGCGCGAAGACGTTGAGCAGCAGCGCCGCCAGCAGGACGATGCCCTGCAACGCCTGCTTGAAGGTGATCGGAATGTTCGGCAGCAGGTTCAACCCGTTGGACAACACGCCGAAGATCAGCAACCCGAGGATGGTGTTGCGGATGCCGCCCTCGCCGCCGAACAGGCTGGTGCCGCCGAGCACGACCGCGGCGATGGTGCTGATGAGCACGTCCTCGCCGGCCGACGGATTGGCCGAGGACAGGCGGCCGATGAACAGCAACCCGGTCATGCCCGCCGTCACCGCCGAGATCACCAGCGAGAGCATGATGATCCGCCGGGTATCGACGCCGCTCATCTCGGCGGCTTCCCGGTTCGCCCCGGTCATGTAGATGTAGCGGCCGAACTTCGTATAGCTGAGGATGAACTCTCCGAGCAGCAACACGACCAGCGCGACGATGCCGATGACCGGGACGCCGAAGACCTGGCTGCTCACGCTGCCGACCTGCTTGAGGATCGGCGGCACCTCGAAGATCGGCTTGCCCTCGGAGACGAAGACCGACATCCCGCGCGCGATGGTCAGCATCGCCAGCGTCATCATGAACGACGGGATGCCGACGTAGGCGGTGAGGAAGCCGTTGACCAGCCCGGCGCCCGCGGCGATCAGCAGCGCGGCGGCGATCCCCCAGTTCCCGAGCGCCACCGTGTCGCCGACGAAGAACCACGCCGCCAGCACCCCGGTGAAGGTGCTGACCGAGGCGATCGAGAGGTCGATCTCGGCGCACAGCAGCACGAAGGTGACGCCGGTGGCGCAGACCGCGATCGGCGCGATCTGGGTGACGACGTTCTGCAGGTTCGGCACCGTCAGGAAGACATCGGTGACGATGCTGAAGAACACCACCATACACAGCAGCGTCAGCAACGGCGCCAGCATGCGCGCGTTGCGGCTGGCCCAGCGCAGGACGCCGCCGCTGCCGGCCGCTGTGGTTCGTTCGACCCCCGGCGCCCCGGCCGGTATCTGCTGCGCCATGTTCGGTCGCTCCCGATTCGTTGGTGCGTCGGTGATTCGTGAGGCGGTAAACGGTTGCCAGGCGGCGGTGCGCGTGCGGTCCGGCATTCGTGAGTCGGGCGCTCGCGCGATTGGCGGTCCCGTCCATCGCGCCGATCCCGACGGCGGCCCGGCGATCGCGCCCGGCGTTGGCGGGGTAGGCGGTTCCCGGTCAAGACCCTCGTGGCCCGTTCCCGGCAGCCCGCGTCGCCAGCGCTCCACGTTGGCCGCGATCCGCGTTGCCCACCTTTCTCGTTCCCGGTGAGTCCCGTTCGCGTCGATCCGCGTTGTCCGCGGCCCGCGTTGGCGGCGAGTCCCGTTCCAAGACCCCGTTCCCGGCGGGTCCCGGGGCTAAGGAGACAAAGGACCCTGAAGGGCCCTCCCGCCATAGCCACCGATCGCCCGCCTCGCAACGCAGCCCGCTTCAGCGGGCTTTGTCTTCTCAGCCCGGGGCTTTAGCCGCGGGTTCCCTTCCCCGGGTTCCCCTCCCCGCGGGCCATCCCTCCCTGCGATTCCCCCTCCCTCGCCCTTCGTCAGCCGCCACGCGGCACCCGTCGCGGCACGTGGCACGTAGCACGCGGCACCTGGCACGCGAAACGCTACGCCCACTCCATCAGCACGTCCTTGCTGGCCCGCTCGCCGACGAACTCGCGGGTGATGCGCCCGCGGCTCATCACGACGATCCGATCGCATTCGGCCAGCACCGTTTCCGGCTCGGTCGAAAGCAGCAGGATCGCCACCCCCTCGTCCTTCAGCGCCTTGACCAGGTCCAGCACTTCCCGCTTCGCGCCGACGTCCATCCCGCGCGTCGGCTCGTTCAGGATCAGCAGCGTCGGTTTCTCGGTCAGCCACTTGGCGAGCACGACCTTCTGCTGGTTGCCGCCGGACAGGTTGCCCGCCGCCAGCAGCGGGTTGGCCGGGCGCACCCCCGTCCGCTTGACCAGGTCGCTGGAAATCTCCACCTCGCGGTTCTTCTGCACCAGCGGGCCGAGCAGCGTGTCGAGGTGCGCCAGCGTCACGTTCTTGTAGATCTCGTGGCGCGGGAAGATCGTCTTGCGCCGGTTCTCCGACAGGTAGGCGATGCCGAGCCGCTTGGCCTGCCGCGTCGTGCGCGGCGCGATCTCCTTGCCGTTCAGCCGGATCGTCCCCGCCTCGGGTTTGATCTGCCCGAACAGCGTCCGGGCGATCTCGGTCATGCCCGCGCCGAGGTTGCCGAAGATGCCGACGATCTCGCCGCCGCGCACGTCGAGGTCGATCGCCTCGTAGGAACCCGGCGCGGCAAGCCCGCGCAGTTCCAGCACCGCCGGACCCGTGCTTGCCGGCGGCAGGTCGCGCCCGGTCTCGTAACTCTCGGCGAGGGTCTCGGCGTCGTGGCCGATCATCAGCTCGATCATCCGGTGCTTGGTCAGCCCGGCCACTGGCAGCGTCGCCACCTTGCGGGAGTTCTTCAGCACCGTCACCCGGTCGGAAACGGCCAGCACGTCCTCCAGGAAGTGGGAGATGAAGATCATCGAGACGCCGCGCGCCTTTAGCCCCGCCATGGCGGCGAACAGTTTTTCGGCCTCCGGTTGCGACAGCGCCGAGGTCGGCTCGTCCAGCACCACGATGCGCGCGCCGGAAAAAATGACCCGCGCGATCTCGACCAGTTGCTGCGCGCCGAGCGAGAGGCTGCCGAGCGACGCCGTCGGGTCGATCTCGAACCCCAGCGACGCCATGTGCTCGGACGCCTCGCGCTGCATCCGCTTCCAGTCGATCACGCCGCCCCGGGTCAAATGCCGCCCGAGGAAGACATTCTCGGCCACGGTCAGTTGCGGCATGCAGGACAGTTCCTGGTAGATCATGCCGATCCCGCGCGCCTTGGCGTCCGCCGGCGAACCGAAGCGCACCGGCTGCCCGTCGAGCGAGATCTCGCCCTCATCCGGCGTATGCAGCCCGGAGAGGATCTTCATCAGGGTGGATTTGCCGGCGCCGTTCTCGCCGATCAGCCCGTGCACCTCCCCCGGCAGCAGGTCGAAGTCCACGCCGTCCAGCGCGGTCGCCCCGCCGAAGCGCTTGGTCACGCCGGACAGGCGCAGGATCGGTTGCGTCGCGACGGGGCGCGCGTCGGCTAGGTCGATGCTGGAAGCGGTCATCGTCGGTCCCAAGGCGACAGGCGACAGGCGACAGGCGACAGGAGGGCACGCGAACGTGTCGCCTGTCGCCTGAAGCTTGTCGCCTCGTCGTCCTAGTACTGCATGTTGTCGTGGAGCCAGATGTAGCCGGCCGCGTTCTGGGCGGTGATCGGGCCGCCGTCGGTGCGGATGAAGCGCGGGATCTCGCCCTCGTGCATGTCCGTGCCGGACACCGTCAGGTACCCGGCCCAGATCGCGCCGCCGTGGATGCGGCCGCTCGGGTTGATGACCGAGGCGTAGAGGCGACCGTCCATGATCGCCTCGCAGGCGTTCTTCTGGCCGTCCACGCCGACGATCTTGATCTGGTCGCCCTTGCCGGCGGCGTCCACAACCGAAGCGGCGGCCAGCGCCATGTCGTCGGAGTGGAAGAAGCCGCCCTTGACGTTCGGGAAGCGCTGGAGCAGGTCCTGCCACAGGGTGGCGACCTTGTCGATCTGCCAGTCGCCCGGGGTCTCATCGACCACCGTGATGTTCGGGTACTGCTTGAGCATGTTGTTGAAGCCTTCGGCGCGCATCTGGGCTCCGGTGTGCGCCAACTGGCCTTGGGTGTGGATGACTTCGCCCTCGCCGCCGATGCCGTCGAAGAGCTGCTTGGCGACGGTCTCGCCCATGTAGATGTTGTCCGGCTCGAAGTAGGTCAGGTACGGGAAGGTTTCGAACTCCTCCGGATCCTGGACGAGCCGGGTGTCCATGATGATCAGCGGCCGGTCGGCGGCGATCACTTGGTTGGCGGCATCGACCAGCGCGTCCGAGGCCGAGGGGTGGACCGCCACGAAGTCGAAGTCCTGCGTGGCGATGGTCTGCATGTCCTGCAGCTGCTTCTCGACCGAGAATTCACCGTCGAATGACGTCACCTCGACGCCGAGCAGCTTGCCGAAGAACTGCGACACGTCCATGCCGTGGGAGACCCAGGTCGAGCCGGCGCCGACCTCGGAGGTGGCGGCCTTGAACTGGACCGCGGGCAGGTCCTCCGGGATCAGCCCGAGCGAGGCGATCGCCTCGTTGGCCGACGCGCCGCGGCCGACGCCGGTGGCCATCGCCATCGCGCCCAGCATCGCGAACGAGCCCTTGAACGCGTCCCGCCGCTTGACGTTCTTCTTGAATCTGTCGCCGATCAGTTCGAGTTCGAGCCCCGCCAGGGGACCGCGCTTGGCGACGTCGCCCATCTTCCTGCCTCCACGCTGGACCAGCGTCGGTCCATCGTTCGCGCCGGCGACCGCCGCCGGCGCCATTCGTGCCGCGCGCCCGGCGCAATCCGGGGCGATCGGGGCCGATGGTGGATGCTGCCGCCCGCGATCCCAGCGTCGTCCCGTCGTCGGAACGGCCGCTACCCCGGCAGCCAACGGCGGGAGCGACCGAAACGGTTCGTCGTCCGTGGTCGATCCTGCGCCCTCGGCGCCGGAACAATCGCAAGCGTGCGCCGCACGGTAGCACGGGGCATGTGGACGGTCAACCGGCATCGCGTCATCGGCAACGGCATCCTCCCCACCCTCGGCCCGCGCCATCGCCGGCGACATCGGGCGCCGAACCGCGGCGGGCGGGCGCAGGCATGGACGCGGTCCCGAGCCACCCCCATCGTCATCCCGAGCCTGTCGAGGGATCTCGTCCTTCACAGTCCCGAGCCACCACCACCGTCGTGTCCGTCAACCCCGCTCCCGCTGCGCCGAATCCCCCGCCGCCATCAGGTCCGCCAGTTCCAGCGCCGGCCCCGGCAGCGGGTCGGCCACCGCCGCCCGATCGGCGCGCAACGCGTCGAGCAGCAGATCGAGGTGCCGGTGCGCCAGCCGGTTGTCGAGGTCGCGCGGGATCGGGCCGGCGAGCGGCCGCGCCATCCGCTGCAACAGCACCCCAACGTCGGCGAACGACACGTCCGCGCGCAGCGTCCCGGCCGCGTGCGCCCGGTCCACCAGCGCCTCGAACAACCCCCACGAACGCTCCCGGACCGCCGCGATCTCCCCATCGTCCGGCGGTACGTGGCCGAGCAGCGCCGGCATCACCGCGGAGATCCGCAGGTCGAGCGCGGCGTGCAGGTAGCGGGCCAGCGCCCGAAAGGCGTCCGGCTCCTCGTCCAGCGCCAGCCGCGCCTCCTCGGCGGCGAGCCCGAGCACGTCGAGCACGACCGCGCGCACCAGCGCCCCGCGATCCGGGAAGCGCCGGTACAGCGTCCCGATCCCGACCTCGGCCGCGGTGGCGACCGCGTCCAGCGGCGCGTCCGGCCCCTGCTCGACGAACACGTCGCGCGCCGCCGCCATGATCCGCTCGCGGTTGCGCCGCGCATCGGCGCGCATGGTCCACCCCTCCCGTCGCCCGGCGACGATCCCCGCTCGATGGTGCCAACACCGCAACCGGATTGATTTTCTCCGTTTTGATGATACACTGCGTTACTTTGTGGAGGATACACCTCCACTTACGGCGCGGTTCACGATCTGGAGCAGGTGCTGGTCCCGAACCCAATTCGTCATTCCGTGCCGCCGTCTCCGTCATCCCGAGCCTGTCGAGGGTTCTCGTCCTCTCCTCCGCGCGCCGACTCCCCGAGTCCTCGACGTTCCCACGAGATCCCTCGACAGGCTCGGGATGACGGAGACGGCAGGAAGCCGGAGGGAACCTGGGCGCCGATGCCACACCCCTCCCTCAGCCCGCGAACACACGCGATCCCGCGCCCGTGCGGATCGCCCGCAGACCACCAGGAGGACCACGCTTGACCGAACCCGCCTACGTCGTGCACGTCGCGGAAATCGACCGTTCAGACACCGCCCTCGTCGGCGGCAAGGGCGCGCACCTCGGGGAACTGGCGCGCATCGGCGGCGTCCACGTGCCGCCCGGCTACGTCGTCACGACCCACGCCTTCCGCCGGATCGTGGCCGGCGCGCCGGCGCTCGACGCCCTGCTGGACCGACTGTCCCGCGTCGCGCCGGAGGACCGCGCGGCGATCCGCGCCCTCAGCGCCGAGATTCGGCAGGCCATCGAGGAAACCGCCATCCCCGCCGATCTCGCGGCGGCCATCACCCGCCCGCTCGCCCAACTCGGCGAGCAGGAGGCGTACGCGGTCCGCTCCAGCGCCACGGCGGAGGACCTGCCGACGGCATCCTTCGCCGGCCAGCAGGATTCCTTCCTGAACGTCGCCGGGCCGGACGCGATCCTCCGGCACGTCGCCCGGTGCTGGGCATCACTCTTCACCGAGCGGGCCGTGACCTACCGCATCCGCAACGGCTACGACCACCGCGCCGTACGCATGGCCGTGGTCGTGCAGCGGATGGTCGCCCCGGACGCGTCTGGCGTCGCCTTCACCGCCGATCCCGTCAGCGGCAACCGGCGGATCGTGTCCATCGAAGCCTGCTTCGGCCTCGGCGAAGCGCTGGTCTCCGGCACGGTGAACGCGGACGTTTACACCGTGAAGGACGGCGCGATCGTCGCCCGGGAAATCGCCGCCAAGCGCGTCGCGGTCGTTTCCTCGCCCACCGGCGGCACGCATGAGCAGGCAATCGCGCCCGAGCGGCAGCACGAACCCGCGCTGACCGACCAGCACGCGATTCGGCTCGCGGCGCTCGCCCGGCGGATCGAGGCCCACTTCGGCCGCCCGCAGGACATCGAGTGGTGCCTGACCGCCGACGGCGCCTTCCAGGTCGTCCAGAGCCGGCCGATCACCACCCTGTTTCCCGTCCCGGAGGCCGGCGACCGGGAACCCCACGTCTACATCTCCGTCGGCCACCAGCAGATGATGACCGACGCGATGAAGCCGCTCGGGCTCTCCGTGTTCCGCCTCACCGCCGGACGCCCGATGGCGGAGGCCGGCGGCCGCCTGTTCGTCGATG
The DNA here is from genome assembly GCA_023423795.1 of Chloroflexota bacterium. Taxonomy (GTDB): domain Bacteria; phylum Chloroflexota; class Chloroflexia; order Thermomicrobiales; family UBA6265; genus CADCWF01. The sequence continues at coordinate 7,113 of JAFAEX010000230.1, forward strand.
TCGCCGGGACCCTCGCCGCGCCCGCCGGCCGCGCCGCGCTGATGTCCACGCTGGGGCGCTCCGATCCGCTGATCGGGGACGCGCTGCAGGCCCTCGTCGAGCGCGGCGACGTCGTCCCGCCGCTCCCAGAGGGCGCCGCTGGGGACGTTCCCGCGCCGCCGGCCGGGGATGCACCGCCCGCGCTCGCCCCCGATCCCGCGATCGTCGAAGACCTGATCGCCAACCACCGGGCCGCCCTCGCCGCGCTGGAAGACGGCATCCGGCCAAAGACCGGCCCGGCGCTGATCGACGCCATCCTGGCCGACATCGAGGGGATGAAGCACGCCCTGCTCGCATCGCCGCACCACCAGGCGCTGATGGCCGGGTTCGAAGCCAGTTGGTGGCTCAACGACCGGCTCCACGGCTGGCTGGGCGAAACGAACGCCGCCGACACGCTTTCGCAGTCCGTCCCCAACAACGTCACCTCGGAGATGGGGCTGGCGCTGCTGGACGTGGCCGACGCGATCCGCCCCTACCCCGGCGTAGTCGCGTTCCTCGAACAGACTTCGGACGACGGCTTCCTCGGCCGGTTGCCCGCGCTGCCCGGCGGGCAGGAGGCCCACGACGCAATCCGGGGTTGGCTCGACGCCTACGGCATGCGCTGCCCCGGCGAAATCGACATCACCCGCCCGCGCTGGAACGAACGCCCGGCAACGATCCTGCCGATGATCCTCGCCAACGTCCGGGCCTTCGCGCCGGGCGAGGCCCGCCGCCGTTTCGAGCATGGCCGGCAGGAGGCCGCCGCCGAAGAGCAGGACCTGCTGGAGCGCCTGCTGGCGCTGCCGGACGGGGAGCGAAAGGCCAGCGAGACCCGGCAGCGGATCGCCTTGCTCCGGGCCTTCAGCGGCTACCGCGAATACCCGAAGTACGCCATCGTCAACCGCTACGCCGTCTACAAGCGGGCCGTGATGGAGGAAGCCGAGCGCCTCGCGCAATCCGGCGTGCTGCGCGACCCGGAGGACGTCTTCTACCTCACCCTCCCGGAACTCCGGGACGTCGTGCGCACGCAGCGGGTGGACGACCACCTCATACGGGAGCGCACGCAGGCGTTCGCCGCCCACCAGGCGCTCACGCCGCCGCGGGTGCTCACCTCGGACGGCGAAATCGTCACCGGCGCGTACCGGCGCGACGGCGTGCCACCAGGTGCGCTGGTCGGCCTGCCGGTCTCCACCGGGACCGTCGAGGGCCGGGCCCGCGTGATCCTCGACCCGGAGGCGGCCGACCTCGCACCCGGCGACATCCTCGTCACCACCTGGACCGACCCGAGTTGGACGCCGGTGTTCCTCGGCATCGCCGGCCTCGTCACCGAAGTCGGCGGCCAGATGACTCACGGCGCGGTGATCGCCCGGGAGTACGGCCTGCCGGCGGTCGTCGGCGTCCAGCAGGCAACCCGGCTGATCCGCGACGGCCAGCGCATCCGCCTGCACGGAACGGCCGGGTACGTCGAGATCCTGCCCGCACCGCATCCGTCCGAGGCGGATGCGGCCCACGCGCACGCCCCGGCTGGCGCGTGAAACAACGCACCGCCCGCCGTTGAGAGTCTGTTTCGGAACCCTGCCGACGCGACCCTACCCGTCATCCCGAGCCTGTCGAGGGATCTCGTCCTTGCTCGACTCCTCGACTCGGGATCGAGATCCCTCGACAGGCTCGGGATGACGGCGGAAGAGGGTACAAAACGCGCGCCTGACCCTGAGATCGATCCCGCCCGGCGGCGCAGCACCACCGGGCCGGATCGAGCGCAGGGCGCAGCAACCGACCGCCGTGCCACCATGTGCCGCGCAGGTCGCGGCGATGCGTGCAGGGAGGTCGGGCGTGGGAGCGGGCGTCATCGGAACGGGAGTCGGAAGCGGGGCGGCACTCGCCGGGCAGGCGGCCCTCGTGACCGGGGCCGGCAGCGGGCTCGGGCAGGCGGCGGCGGCGGCGCTGGCTGCCGCCGGCGCGCGGGTCGCGGTTACGGAACTCCCGGGCAAGGAAACGCTGGCCGAAGAAACGGTCGCGGCCATTCGCGCCGCCGGCGGCGAAGCGGTCGCCCTGCCGCTGGACGTGCGCGACCTCGCATCCGTCCGGGAGTGCGTCGCCGGGGCCGTCGCCGCCTTCGGGCGGCTCGACGTGCTCGTCAACAACGCCGGGCTCAACGTCCGGCAAGCCGCCTTCGACGTCACCGAAGAGGCGTGGGACACCGTGCTCGACGTGAACCTGAAGGGGCTCTTCTTCATGGCCCAGGCGGCCGGCCGGGCGATGCGCGACCAGCAACCGCAGGGCGGCTGCATCGTCAACGTCGCCTCCATCATGGGCCTCGTCGGCTACAAGGACCGCGCCGCCTACTGCGCTTCCAAGGGCGGCGTGGTCAACCTGACCCGCGTGCTTTCCTTCGAGTGGGCGCCCATCGGCATCCGCGTCAACGCGCTCTGCCCGACCTTCGTGATGACCCCCATGACCGCCCCGCTGCTGACCGACCCGGTCGCCGGCGGCGACTTGCTGGCTCGCACCCCGCTCGGCCGCTTCGCCGACCCGGAGGACGTCGCCAACGCGGTCGTCTGGCTCGCCTCCCCCGGCGCGCGGATGGTCACCGGCGTCGCCCTGCCGGTGGACGGCGGGTGGACGGCCGTCTGAACGCGCGATCGCGCGAGGTGCGACGTGCGACGTGCGGCGTGCAACGCGCGAGTTGGATGGTCGAGCGGCGCTGTTGGATGCTCCGGCTATCCGCTCGATCACGCCGGGTCGATGGCGGTTTCCAACCCGTTGCAGACTCCGCCCGTGCCCAGCCCCGGAGGGGTTTCGCTCACGTAGATTGGGGTTGATGGCGGTTGCCAACATGATCCGGCCATCGGCGGGGCGGGCGCGATGATGGCGGTTGCCAAAATAGGGCGGCCACGGCCCGTGCAAAACCCCCGAGGG
>JAFAEX010000315.1 GCA_023423795.1 Chloroflexota bacterium
CCTGTCGCCTGTCGCCTGTCGCCTGTCGCCTGTCGCCTGTCGCCTGTCGCCTCGTCTCAGGCAGCGGCCACGCGCCGCCGGACGGGGGTCAGCATGTCGGCGTAGCGCGGATTCTTGCCGCGCACGGTTGCGAAGAACACGTCCGAAATCTGCTTCGTGACCGGGCCGGGGATCGTGCCGACCGGGCGGCCGTCGATGGAGCGGATCGGAGCGACCTGCACGCCAGTGCCGCAGAAGAACGCTTCCTCGGCGAGGTACAGCTCGGAGCGGTCGATCTCGCGCTCGACGGCCGGGATACCGAGGTCGCGGGCGAACTGCATCACCGTGCGGCGGGTGATCCCTTCGAGGATGTCCCCGGTGATCGGGGCCGTGACCAGGATGCCGTCGCGCACCAGGAACAGGTTGCAGGCGCTGCCCTCGGCCACGTGCCCGTGCTGGTCGAGCAGGATCGCCTCGTCGGCGCCCTTCTCTTCCGCCTCGTCCTTGGCCAGCGCGGCGTTGACGTAGGAGCCGGAGAGCTTGCCGCGGCCCGGGATCGCGTTGTCCGGCACCCGGCCCCACGAGGAGACGGCGGCGGCGACGCCCCGCGTATCGAGGTAGTCCCCGAGGGTCATCATGTAGACGGCGAGTTCGGAGTTGAGCCCCTTCAGCCGCGGGGTGAGTTGCACGTTCGACTTGTAGACGAACGGCCGGATGTAGACGTCGCCGGTTGGCGCGTTGCGCTCCACCAGTTCGGCGATGACGGCGGCCAGCGATTCCCGGTCGAACGGCAGTTCGCAGCGCAGTAGCCGGGCGGAATTGAGCAGCCGCGCGCAGTGCTCCGGCAGCCGGAAGATGTTGATCGTCTCGCCGTCGGCGTCGAGGTAGCCGCGGATGCCGGCGAAGGCCCCGGTGCCGTACTGGAGGGCGTGGGTGCCGACGCTCACCTTCGCCTCGGTAAAGGGGATGAACTCGCCTTCGAAGTAGGCGATGTCGAGCATCGGCGAGGGCGACGACTGGGCCATGGCGGACGGTCTCCCGGTTGACGGCCCCGGCGGCGAACACGCGGGGCGGGGCTGTTGGCGGCCCGGCGCCACACGGCAGCGGACGCGCCGCGCCGATGGTGGCCCGGGGACAGGATCGGAAGTATGGCACAGCGATTCCCGGCCGACCGGCGCGATGGCACGGGCCTTGCCTCCCTGCGGGCAGCGGTGGTCGGGTGTGCATTCTCCGGCCCACGGATTCCTATCCCGAAAGGAGCCGGTTTCATGGCCCGGTTGTTCTGGCAGCGATGCCCGCGGTGCGGCCGGCTGACGCTGTCGCGCCTCGGCGCAACCACCGTCTGCGACTGCTCGCGCGGCGTCCCCGGCCCGGAAAGCCGGCCGCAGCAGGCGGCGCCGTTCTCGTCCGGCGTCACCCCGGCGCTGCCGGCGTCCACCCCGGCCCCGGCGCTCGTCCTGCTCACGCCCGAGCAGGATGCCGCCGCCCGCCGGTTGCTCGCCTCGGTCTTCCCGAACGGGTTCGACTTCTAAACCGACCCGGATGGCAGCGTTCGCGTGCTACCGTTGCCGCCATGGAGCGCACCGGCGGGCAACGGGTCGAGGATGACGGCGCGGCGTCCCGCATGGACGCCGAGGGGCGGGAACCCGTTCGTGGCCGCAACCCGCCGCCACGGCACCCGATGGAGCGCCCGTTTTGGTTGGTCGCGGTTGTCGCCAACGCGATCGCGGTGGTGGTCGTGATCGGCGGGCTCGCCGGGCTGGATCGCCTGCCGGAGTCGGTGACGGACGGGCCGTGGGACGAACTGCTCGCCACGGTGCTGGTTGCGGTGCTCGTCTGGCCGGCGTTGGCCGCCGTGCGGTCGCGGCTGGAAGAAGCGTGGGCGCTGGGGTCCTCGCTGCCGGTCGCGCCCGATGCGGCCATCGCCGCGTTGGCTAAGGAGGTCGCCTACGAGATGGGCATTCGGCCGCCAGGGCTGCGGTTGCTGGCCAACGGCCCGACCGACCGCTACCCGGCGGTCGTCGCGTGGGGTCACGGGCCGGTGCTGGTCGATCGACTGCTGGTGAATGCGCTGTGGCCTGCCCACCCGCGCATCCTCGCCTTCGTCATCGCCCACGGAATGGCCGGCATCCGGCTTGGCCACACGCGGCGCATGGATGCCGTGCTGCTCGGCGTGGCGGCGGAGATTCCCGTCCTCGGCGGCTGGCTGGAACGCACGCAGACCGCGTCGCGGGACCGGCTGGCGGCGTGGATTGCGCCGGACGGGGCGGCGGCGCTGACCGTGCTCGCCACCGGCAACACCCGCTGGGACGAAGCGCCGCTCGATGAGTTGCGTGCGGCCGCGACCGCATTGCCCAACACGGGCTGGCTGCGCGCGTCTGCCGCGTTCGGGGAACCGGAGCCGCTGCTGGGCAGGGTGGCCGCGCTGGACCGGCTTGGCCTGCTGCCGGATCGATGCGTCGGGGACGGCTCGATGGAGCCGACGGTTGTCGCCGGAGCGGCCGATGGGCTGGCCGAGCGGGTCAGGACTCCAGCGCCTCGTTGACGCCGTAGGCCAGTTGTGCTTCCGAGACGGGGCCGAGGTGGTAGCGCACGATCCGGCCGTCCGGCGCGATGAACACCGTCGCCGGGTAGGCCTCGGGCAGCTTGAACGCCGCCTGGATCGGGCCGACGCCGGGCTGGTCCGTATCCGTGTCGCGCCCGATCGGGTAGGTCAGCCCGTATTCCTCGACGAAGGCGCGGGCGTCGGCGTCGGTGTCGGTGCGGATGCCGACGCCGACCACGACGGCATCCGTCGCGTCCGTCGCGAAGGCTTCCAGGATAGGGGTCTCCTCGCGGCAGGGGAGGCACCACGAGGCCCAGAAGTTGAGCACGACGACCTTGCCGCGCAGGTCGGCCAGCGTGAGCGGCGTGCCGTCCAGCAGGGTCAGGGTGAAATCGGGAGCCATCTCGCCGGTGACGTTGCTGGCCCGCCCGCCGAGATCGCCGGCGTCCGGCTGGCGGACGCGGTCGGCGGCCCAGATCGCGAGCAGGACGGCGACGATGAGCAGGCCGAGCAGCAGCGGCGTCCACTTGCCGAAGCGGCCGTAGCCGACCCGGCCGTGCGACTCCGGCTGCTCCTCGGCGAGCGTCGCGCCGGGCGGGGCGTCGGGTGCGCCATTCGCCTGCTGTTCGATGGACGTGTCGTTCCGGTCCTCCGTCATGGCCTAAGGCAACCCCTCGATCGCGGCGCGCACCTTCGCCCGCTGCTCGTCGCTCCCACCCGGCATCGCCACGGCGACGTTGCTGCCCTGCACGATCATCGGCGGCGGCGGGTCGGAGGTCGGGATCTCCGCCCGGTCCGCCTCCGGCATGACCGAGGCCGGGAGCACCGCGTATGGGTCCGCGGCCTCCACGTCGCGCTGGGCCGTCTCCGGGTCCGTGAAGATGAACAGGTAGAGCGGTTCGCCGTCCACCGTCAGCCCCTGCCCGGGTGCGGAGAGTTCGCCCAGCGGCACGCCCTGCTGCGTCTGCTGCACCGCCAGCCCCTGCGCCTCGAGCGCGCGGACGACGTCGATCACCTTGATCTGCCCGGGCGTGGGTGGGGGAGGCGGCGGCGTGGACGGCCCGATGCGCACCGTTCCGGTCGCCAGCAGCACGGCGAGCACGGCGAGCACGGCGGCCAGCCCGAAGAAGAAGATACTGGACGCCGACAACGGCCGCCTTCCCGATGATTGCGACCTCTTGCTCGGTTGCTGCTGTTCCATCGGCGCGCCCTCCGTCCAAAGGGTACGCCGCGGGCGCGGCGGCGTGCAGCAAGCGTGATCCGGCCCGCGCACGGCTGCCGGGTCACCAACCGGTTTCGGCCGCTAGCCCGGATCGGGTGTGATGATGGCGGGCCAAAGCCCCGACCATCCGCGATGTGCCGGCGCGAGCGATGGTCATTCCCCGCGGCGCTGCGCTCCGCCGGACCCGCCCTCGATCTGCGGCGCGAGTCCGGCCGCGCGCAATGCCGCGATGGCCTCGGTCGCGGCCGGGTCGTCGCTCGGGAGGAGCAGGATGACGCCCTCGCCGTGGGGTTCCGCCGGCCAGCCCTGCCCGCGGGCGACCGCCAGCACCGCGTCGAGGTCGGCCCCGTCGTCCGGCGTGACGATCAGCGCGCGCCGCACGCGAACCCGGCGAACGCCGCGCGCCCACGCCTGCAGCCGCTCCTCCAGCGCCACCGGCAGTGCCACGCCGGCCTGCCGGGTCAGGAACGACGTCACCTGCGCGAGGTCGAACCCGGCGTTGAGCGCCCGGGCCAGCGCCGCTTCCGTCAGCCGGACCGTCGATTCCCGGCTCGGTTCGTCGGCCTCGGCGAACGCCGTCAGCGCCCAGATCCGGAGCGGCGACGGCCGCAGCAGCCGGACCAGCCCGTCCTCGGCGATGGCGATGGCCGCGCCGTCCGCGCTGCCCTCGCCGGGCGGGGCCGGCATCGCGCCGCCGGAGGCTAGCACCCGCCCGGTGGCCGTCAGCCGCACCGCCCGCTGGCGGAGTGCGCGCGCCGTCGCCACGTCCACGATCCCGAACCAGGCGAAGGCCGTCACCAGTTCGATGCCGACCGCGTCGGCGGTCGCGGCCAGCCGCGCGTCCTCTTCGTCGCCGCCCGCGTCGGCTTCCCCGGCGAGGCGGGCGGTTGCCGCGGTGAACGCCGAGCCGAGCAGGTCCGGGTCGCGGGCGGCGAGGCGCGCCGAGGCGGCGTCCAACGGGAACCATGCTCCGGATGCCAGCATGGCCTCAGGATCCGCCAGCAGCGCGAGCAGCCGTGCCCGCGCCGCCCGCCAATCGACGCCCCAGACCTCGATCTCCGGGCGCCCGGCGGCTTCGGCCCAACCGGTGGTCGCCAGCCAGCGCGCGCGGAGCCGGTCGGTTTGCTCGTGAAAGGACATATCCCGCCAGCGCCGCGCGTTCGGCCCGAGCCCGAGCGCCGGCGGATCCTCGTCCCGGTCGATCAGCAGTCCCTCGGCCGTGGCGAGCGCCCGCAGGAACGGGACGTAGCCGGCGGGCGGCAAATCGCTGCCGCGCCACCAGAGCCGCCGGTTGAAGGCGCGCAGCCGGCCGCGGGTCGGCTCGGCGTCGGCCGGCCAGCCGCCGATGGCGACCTCGCGCAGCAGCGACAACAGGTCCCAGGCGAGCGCGTCCGGGTGGCGCCACGGCGGGTCCGACACCGCGTCGTCGGGGATCGGCTCCAACGCGGGCAGCGGACGGCTCGGCGGCGGGGCCGGGTTCCGCACCTCGTCCGGGACGAACAGCAGCCGCTGCCCGTGCGGGCCGTAAGTGTGCAGCACCAGGAGCGACCGTTCGAGGGTTTCCAGCGCGGTGCGGCGCCGCGCCGCGCCCAGGGCGTCGTCCGCATCGAGTCCGGCCGCGGCGGCCGCCGTCGCGAATGAAACCGGCGCGCCGCCGGGCGCATCCCGTACCGCTTCCCAGAGGCGGCGGGCATCGGGCCGCAGGCCGGCGACCACTTTGCTGATTCGGCCGGGGTCGGCGATCTGGCGCAGCAGGCGGCGGGTGACGTCGGAACGATGCCGCGTGCCGGGCGTGACGGGCAGGCCCCATGCGCCGGCTGCGTCGTCGATCTCGCCGTCGTCGAGCCATTCGACGAGGACGCGCAAGGGGGTGCCGCTGCGGTCGCCGAGGTCGATCTCGTCGAGGATGCGCCGGAACAGCAGGGCCAGTTCGCGCGGCAAGATGAGCCGGGGAAGTTCGCCGATCGGCAACTCCGCCTCGTCGCCCTCCCGCGCCAGCAGGCCATGGCGGAACAGGCGCACCGCGACCTCGCGCGCGGCGGCCGGCTCGCACCTCAACAGCGCCGCGATCTCCGGCACCGTCGCGCCGTGGTCGGGGCTGTCGATGACCAGCGCGCGCACGACCGCGGCCTCGTCGGGGTCCAGCCGCTCCCACGCGTCACGCGCGGCGATCGGGTCCGTCATCGAGCGGTAGAGCGCGCCGATGCCTCGGGCGCGGTCGCCACGCCCGAGCGGAACCCGCCACCAGGCGGCGATGCGGTCGAGGTCGGCGGCCGGCCGCGCATGGAGCCGCCCGAGCAGGTTGCGCATCCCCACCCCCGAACGCCAGCGTCGAACCGTGCGCCAAGGATACGGCGGTTGCGCCGCCCCGTCGCCGCGCCCGCCGGGATCACCGCGCCGCTGCGATACACTCCCGATCCTGATCGAGCGGACGCCAGCGAGGGAGGACTCCCGCCCGTTCGCGTTCGCCGCCGCCACCCGGCCGACCACCGGGGCCGCTCCACAGGTGCCGCCAACGATGACCGCATCCCACCCGGCCAACCCGTCGCCCGATGTCGTCGTCGTCGGCGGCGGCGTCAACGGCACGTCGATCGCCTACCGGCTGGCCGCCGACGGCCGCCGCGTGCTGCTGCTGGAGCGGCGCGGCATCTGCTCCGGCGCGTCCGGCCGCAACGGCGGGATGACCGGCGCCGGTTCGTCCATGCACGCCCACACCGCCGCCGGGCGGGCGGTCTACGCGCTGACCACCCGCAACCTGCGCATGCTGCGCGAATTGCCCGAAGAACTGGGAACCGGGTTCGACCTGGTGCTGCCCGGCAGCCTCGACGTCATCACCACGCCGGAGGAGCACGCCCACCTGACGGAAGCGATCGCCGAGCAGCGCGCCGCCGGCATCCCGGTCGCGTTGCTGGGGCCGGAAGACACCCGCGACCTGTTGCCGGCGCTGTCCCCGGATGTCCTCGGCGCCGCCTGGGCGGAGGACCGTGGACACCTCTGGCCGTTCGCGCTGGTCAACGGGTTCGCCGATGCGGCCCGCCGCCACGGCGCGGCGGTCCGAACCTGGGCCGGCGTGCAGTCGCTGCACCGGCACGGCGACCGCGTCGGCGGCGTCGTCCTCGCCGACGGCACGGTCATCCCGGCGGGCGAGGTAGTGCTCGCCACCAACGCCTACACGCCCGAATTGCTGCCCGATTTGCCCGCCGGGGCGATCGTTCCCGCGCGCGGACAGATCCTCGTGACCCAGCCGTTGCCGCCGGTGCTGCCGCGCCCGTTCGGCACCAACTTCGACAAGGAATACGGCCGCCAGACGCCGACCGGGCAGATCCTTTGCGGCGGCTACCGGCGGCTGGACACCGGCGAAGGCCTGGGCACTTACGAGGAAAAGGTGACGCCTGCGGTGCTGTCCGGCATCGCCCGCTGCCTGACGACGCTCTTCCCGGGGTTGCGCGACGGCGGCGTGAAGGTGATGCGCGCCTGGGCGGGGATCATGGGGTTCACGGCGGACGGCCTGCCCCTGATCGGCCGCTACGATCCGGCGCCCGGCCTGACCCTTGCCGCCGGGTTCAACGGCGGCGGCTTCTCGTGGGGCGCGGCGGTTGGTATCGCCGTCGCCGACCTGCTCGCCGGCCGCGACCCGGGGCTGGACCTCGACCCGTTCCGGCCCGACCGTTTCCACGGCGCGGGCACGGCCTGGGCCAACCCGTTCACCGCCGGTGAGAAAAGCAACCCGCGGTCCTTGACGGCTCCTGCCTGAACGACCGGACAGGAGCGGATCGCTGGCGACGCGATGTCCGCCGTCTTCCGGGATGGTTTCACCGTCGCCGGACCGGGTCCAAGGGTGCGTCGGAGCCTGGGGCTAGGCGCCACGAACGCCCCGGCGCATCTTCCCGCAGTGGCTACGCCCCTGAGGCTGGCGTTGCGCCGTCGCTGGCGGGCTCATCGATCGGCGCCGTTACGGCTCCCTCCGGAATCGCATCGGCGGCGACCAGCATCCATACCGTGCCGGAGGGATTCTCCTCCGGGTTGTACTGTCGGCTGAAGACGCACTCGCAGGCGGTTGCGAAGAGGTTGCCCGATTCGTCCGTCCCCGCCCCGGTCACCAGCAGCCCGGTGTCGAGCAGTTGCTGGTAGATCCACGCGCCATCGTCGCCGCGGGCGAGTCCCCAGATCTTGCCCGAACACCAGTCGGAATTGAAGTAGATCCCGTCAAGCGACGGATACGCCTCGCCACGATAGACACCGAGTCCGGTGATCGAGCATCCGTCCTGGCCGTGCTTGTACTCGGCGACCGGCAGCGAGCCGACCTGAGAGCGCGGACAGCCGCTCACGGCTGCCGGATAACAGTGGCCGGATTCCTGGAAGTCCCAGCCGTAGTTCTGTCCACCAGGGCTGTCGGCCGGCTGGAAGTTGATCTCTTCCCAGGTCACCTGTCCCACATCCGCGATGTAGAGGTCACCGGTCGCCGGGTCGAACGAGAATTGCCACGGATTGCGCAGTCCGTACGCCCAGATCTCCGGGCGCGCCGCCGGGTGGTAGTAGGCCGCCTCGAGGCTCAGGCCTTCGGTTTCGCCGATGACGTCGGTGATCGAGTTGGACTGGACGATGCGTGCCTGCGAGTACGGGTTGTCCGCGGGAATCCCGTAAGCGCGACCACCATCCGGCGATACGTCGATGCGAAGCAGTTTGCCGAGCAGCAGGCTCCGGTCCTGCGCGGTGTCGTACGGGTCGCCGCCGAGGCCGCCGTCGCCGATCCCGATGTAGAGATACCCGTCCGGGCCGAAGTGGATGGTCCCGCCGTTGTGGTTCACGTATGGTTGATCGACCGCGAGCAACAACCGGCCACCCGCCCGGTTGGCGACGTTCGGGTCGTCATCGGAAACCTTGAACTCCATGATGAAGTTGTCGCCGTTCGTGTGGTAGTCGGTGAAATGGACGTAGAACAGGCCGTTGCTGGCGTAGTCCGGATGAAAGGCCAGACCGAGCAAGCCCTGTTCGAGGTAGTCGTTCTGGACCAATTCGGTCAGGTCGAGGAACGGCTCCGGCAGCAGGTTTCCGCTTTCATCGATGATCCGGATTCGACCAACCCGCTCCACGATGAAGAGCCGTCCACTGCCGTCGTTCGGCGCGGCTACGTTGACCGGGTCGGCCAAACCGTCTGCGATCCTGACCAACTGGATAGCCGGGTTGCCCGGCAGCGTGCCCCCTGGCTGCACCGGCATGGTGGTCGAGGTTTCAACGAATGGCGTCGCCTCCTGCGCCCTGCCCGGTTGAGCCGGGACAAGGAAGCCTCCACCCGCAATGGTCAGCGTGACCAGCATGACCGCCAGCACTCGTTTGCCTGCCATCGCACCCTCCAGTCGCGAAGCGGCGCGGTCCGACACCGGACCCCATCAGCATCCTACGCCGAGCGACGGGTGAACTCAACGGGAGTTGCCAATATCGTGTGTGGACGGGATCGGCGATTCGTCCGCGGTGTATCGTCGCGGTGATCAACCGCCTGGTGACTGGACTTCGAGTTTCGCCTCGTTGGCGGATCTCGACCGGTGCGGTGCGGATCGCCAGCGGTGATCTGGGGCGGGCGTCGTCTTCGTGAGTTTGCCCAGCGGCCAAAGCCGGAAAATCCCGCTTGACACGCTTCCGCCGCCTGCGCACCCTTCGCCGACGCGCCGATGTGGTCGCGCGTTCGTTGACCGTTTCACTCCGGACATCGCCGACCGACCGGACGAGGAAGGGGAGCGTTTCGGATGCATGACGTTCCGGCCTGGAAACCGCTGTTCGAGCGGTCGGTCGCCGCGTTCTACGCCGGCGACTTCGACGAGGGCCGCCTCGCCTGCGACCGCTTGCTCGGCGTCCCCGACCTGCCCGGCGATGCCCGCGACACGACCCGCCGCAACGCCGTTCACTACGCGCGTCCACTCGCCGATTTCGCTCCCGGTTGGACGGCCCACCGCCTGGACGTGCCCACACGCGCCGGCTGGTCCGCGCTCAACCCGGTGATCGTGCCGGACCGTGAGGATGGGTCGATCGACCCCTCCGGACCGCTGCGCGTGCTCGTCCGCAGCGCGAATTTCCGGCTCGATCCGCCTGCTTCCTACGTCGTCGCCGACGGTTCGGGCATCGTCCGCACCGCCTATCACCTGCTCGAACTGGACGATGCGTTCGAGCCCATTTCCGCGCCGAGGTTGCTGCGCGACCTGACGCCGGACGACGGGATGCTCGATCCGCTCGTGCGCGACAACGAGGACCTGCGACCGTTCCGCATCGGAAACCGGTTGTACGCCACCGGCCAGACCTGGCGGCGCGCCCCGGGCGGCGAACGGAACGTCCGCACCGCGCTGTTCGACCTCGACGTCGATGCCGCCGATGGCCCGGTGCTCGGCAACCCGCGCTGGCTGAGTCGCGGCGCGGAGGGCATCGACGAGAAGAACTGGATGCCGGTCGTCCGGAATGGCGACCTGGCCTTCGTCTACCGTTGCGCCCCGACCGTCGTGGTCGGCTGCGATCCCGCCAGCGGTGCGCTCCACCTGCGCGCCGCCCACGACGCGCCGTTGCTTGCCGAGGGATTTCGTGGCGGCTCGGCGCTGCTGCCGGCCGGCGACGGCTTTCTCGCCCTCGTCCACGAAGTCGCGTTTTGGGACGGCGGCGCGCGGACCTACGTCCATCGCCTCGTCCGCTTCGACGGCGATCTGCGGATCACGGCGCTGACCCACCCGTTCCGCTTCCACGCCGAGAACATCGAGTTCGCGATCGGGCTGGCGCGGCGCGGCGGCGACCTGCTGATCTCCTACGGCGTCATGGACCGCGAAGCGTGGATCGCCTCGGTCCCGGAAGCCGAACTCGCGGCGTTGCTCCGCCCCGTGCCGTGGTTCGCCCCGGCCGGAGCCGTCTCGCTGCCGCTGCCGCGCGGCGCGGAGGTGGTGCTGGGCGCCGGCCGCGACCGGGCGGACGCCGGCGGATTCCCCGTTGCTGCCGGATCGTCCGGCGACCGGGTGAGCGTTGGTCCGAAAGCGGACCCGGGCGGGCCGGAAGCGCCGATTTCGCCGCCGCCGGCCGCGGCGGTTGCCGTGCCGCCGGGTGACCTCGTGGACGGGTTCACCCCAGCCCCGGTGGATGTGCCCGAATCGGGCAGCGATCGGCCGTTTCTCGTCTCGATGACGCTCTGCGGCAGCAACCGGGACCAGGTCGGCGACGCGCTGCGCTCGGTCGTCGGTTGGGTGGATGCCTGCCTGCTGATCGACACCGGGATCACCGACGACACGCTGGAGGTCGCCCGCGCTATCGCCGGCGACAAACTCGTGGTCCGTTCCTTCCCGTGGGTGGACGACTTCGCGGCCGCCCGCAACGCCGCCCTCGCGTTCGCGGCCGAACTCGGCGCGGAGTGGGCGCTGTTCGTGGACACCGACGAGCGCATCGAGTTACGTGGGGCGGACCCGCGGGCGTACCTCGCCGCGACCTGGGCAGATGCCGTATTCCTGTACGCGGCCGACGGCGCGTACCAGAAGGAGCGGTTCTTCCGCCTGCCCTCGCGCGGGAGTTACGCCGGTCCCACCCACGAATGCTGGATCGGCCCGGCGCGGGACGTCATGCCGGACGCCGTGTTCCGCGAACTGCCGAAGGACGAAGCCGCGATCCAGCGCAAGTTGGTCCGCGACGTCGCCATCCTGCGCCGGCACTCCGCCGCCCACCCGGACGATCCCCGATGGTGGTACTACCTCGGCGACACCCTCGCCAACCTGCGGCAGCCGGAGGAGGCCGTCGCCGCGTTCGAGCGCTGCTTCGCGCTGGATGGCTGGGACGAGGAGGCCGGCTGGTCCGCGTACCGCATCGCCCGCCTGCTTGGGGAGGATCTGAAGCGCTGGGACGAGGCTGAGGCCGCCTGCGCGCGCGGTCTCACTCGCCACCCCACGATGGTCGAGTTGTACTGGGCGGCCGGGTACGCCGCGTTCTGGGGCGGGAACCCGCAGCGGGCCGCCAACTGGGCGCGGGCGGCGATTGCGCTCAACGACGCGGCGGCGACCGGTTTCCTGCCCGAGCGCGTCGGGTTCGTCTACGTTCCCGCTCACTGGGAGGCCCCGTGGGACGTGCTGCGCCATGCCCTGCTCGTCCTCGGCGACGAGGCCGGGGCCGCCGACGCCGAGCACATGCACGAGGCCGCGCTGCTCGCCCGCGAGCAGGGTCGGCCGTATCCCGTCCGCGCCGTCGCGCAGCCTGCCGGATAAGGTGGGGACGACCGAATCGGATCGAGCGCGTTCGATCGGCCGGATCTCGTATCACGTCTGCCGCATGGTGGTGCATCGCCAACGGCCGATGCGACGGCGGCTGCGGGCGCGATGCGGCCGTCTGGCGATCGCTCTTGCCCGCGCACCATTCAGGCGGCCCCGGTCGCCAGCGCGCCAGGGTGTGCCTGATCGGTTCCGGCAGGAAGCGGTCCGGACGCCGCCAGCGCCAGGGCGCCGTCGAAGGTCTCCGCGTAGTTCTCCCAGCCGATCCGGTCCATCACCCGCGCCCGCCCGAGTTTGCCGCGCACCCGCTCGTTCGCTTCGCAGAGGATCACCCGCACGCCGCGTCGCCGCAGGTCGGCCACGGATTCGTCGAGCGCCTGCAAGCCGGTGATGTCCATGAACGGCACCCGGCCCAGCCGCAGGATGACCGTCTGCGGATCGGTATGGGTGTGCGCCAGCGCCCGCTCGAACGTCTCGACGGCGGCGAAGAAGAACGGCCCGTCGATGCTGTAGACCAGCGTGCCCTCCGGCAGCGGCGCATCGCCCGCGGCGACCGGTTCCGGTTGGCGCTTGACCTCGACCGAACTGGCCATCCGCCGCAGGAAGTGCAGCGTCGCGAGGATGACGCCGACGTTGACCGCGATCACCAGGTCGGCGAACACGGTCAGCAGGAAGGTGATCCAGAGGATCGCCACGTCGGCCACCGGCGCGCGCCGGGTCATCGCCACGAAGTGCCGCACCTCGCTCATGTTCCAGGCGACGATGAACAGGATCGCCGCCAGCGCCGCCAGCGGGATGTTGGCCGCCAGCGGCGCGAGCGCCAGCAGGATCGCGATCAGCACGACCGAGTGGGTGATGCCGGCGACCGGCGAGTTGCCGCCGTTGCGGATGTTGGTCGCGGTGCGGGCGATCGCGCCGGTCGCGGCAATGCCGCCGAAGACCGAGGTGGCAACGTTGGCGACGCCCTGCCCGACCAATTCCTGGTTCGAATCGTGGCGGGTGCCCGCCATGCCGTCGGCGACCACCGCCGACAGCAGCGATTCGATCGCCCCGAGCAGCGCAATGGTGAAGGCCGGGCCGATCAGTTCGATCACCCGGTTCGGCGTGACGTCCGGCATGGCGAACCCGGGCAGGCCGGTCGGGATGCCGCCGAAGGTGCTGCCGATGGTGGCCACGCCCTCCGGCCGCAGCACCATCACCGCGGCGGTGGCGGCGACCATCGCCACCAGCGGACCGGGTATCCGCCGCAGGCCGGGCAGGCGCGGCCACGCGATGAGGATGGCGAGCGACGCGGTGGCCAGCAGGGTCGTCGGCCACGACAGCAGCCCGAGCGACCCGGCGAGATCGACCATCTTCTCGTGGAAGTGCTCGCCCTCCGGCGCGGGCAACCCCAGGAAGTTGTGCCACTGCCCGGTGAAGATGATCACCCCGATGCCAGCGGTGAACCCGACGATCACCGGGGCCGGGATGAACTTCAGCACCGCGCCGAGGCGGGCGATCCCCATCCCGATCAGGATGACCCCGGCCATCAGCGTGGCGATCTGGAGCCCGCCGACCCCGTGCCGCGCGGTGATCCCGGCGAGGATCACGATGAACGCGCCGGTCGGCCCGGCGATCTGGACCATGCTGCCGCCGAACAGAGATACGACCAGCCCGGCGATGATGGCGGTGTAGATGCCCATTTGTGGCGGCACGCCGGAGGCGATGGCGAACGCCATCGACAACGGCAGCGCGACGACACCGACGATGACCCCGGCGATGAGGTTCCGGCCCCAGTTTTCGGGACGCAGCAACCCCGCCCGGGCGGCCTGGGCAATGGCGATCACGTGGTTATTCCGTTCGCGAAACAACGACGAATCAGGATGCGGGAAGTATGCGGCAAACGGGCGTGGCCGTGTCGGTGCACCGCGAGGCTGTCGCGAGGTGTGCCGCGAACCTGCTCAACCGGCGGTCAGGATGTCCACGCTGGCGTGGTTGACCGCCGCGACCGCCGGGTAGAGCGGCAGGAAGACCTCGCGGTAGATGCGCTCGTAGAGGTCCTGCGTGACGGGGTCCGGTTCGACCACTCGGCGCTCGTGGCGCAGCGAGGCGAGCGCGTCCGGCACGTCGCGGTAGACGCCGGCGCCGAGGCCGCCCAGCATCGCCGCCCCGAGCGCGGTCGCCTCCTCGGCGTCGGTGACGGTGAGCGGCTGGCCCGCCACCGTCGCCTTGATCGCCATCAGCAGGTCGTTGCGCGCGCCGCCGCCGATGGCGACCGTCTCGCGCGGCGGCGTCACCTCCGGGTAGGCGAAGAGCGGTTCGTAGGTCGAGCGCGTCTCGAACGCCAGCCCTTCCAGCACCGCCCGCACCAGCGCGTCCCGCCCGACGTCGGCCGAGAGCCCGACGAACGCGCCGCGCGACTTCGGGTCGTCGTAGGGCGGGTTGGCCAGCCTCAGATGGGGGAGGAAGACGACGCCGATGCTGCCGGCCGGGGCGCTCGCCGCGCCGGCCAGCAGCGGTTCCCACGCCGGCGGCTCGCCACCGGGCGGGGTGAACAGGTTCCGCACCCAGGAGACGCTGGCGCCGCTGGTGTACTGCCCGGCGAAGACGTAGGGCCGCCCGCCGACGACGTGCGCGCCCTGCGTGTACCCCTTGCGGCCCATCGCCGGGTCGGTCAGCGGCCGGTCCAGCGGCAGGAAAATTGCCTCGGCGGTGCCCAGCGAGTTGAGCATCTGGCCCGGTTCGACGACGCCCGCCGCCAGCGCGCCGCACACGTGGTCGTGCCCGCCGCTGGCGACCACGCACGTTTCCGGCAACCCGGTCTCGCGTGCGGCGTCCGGCATCACGGTTCCAAGCCGGGTGCCGCCCGGGACGAGCGGGGCCAGCACCGCTAGGTCGATGCCCGCGCCGTCCAGGGTCGCCCGGTCCCATTCCAGGTCGTGCAGGTTCAGCATCAGCGTGCGCGAGGCCAGCGAGTGGTCGGTGGCCGCTTCGCCGGACAGGCGCCAGGCGATGTAGTCGGCCACCAGCAGGCAGCGCCGGGTCCGCGCCCAGTCGTCGGGTCGCTCCTGCTTCAGCCAGAGCAGTTTGCAGAGCGAGAAAATCGGCTGCAGCGACACGCCGGACGAGGCGAAGATGGCGTCCTTGCCGACGTGGCGGTCCAGCCATTCGACCTGCGGCCGGGTGCGGGTATCGAACCAGGCGATCACCTCGCCGGTCGGCTTGCCCGCGCCGTCCAGCGGCACGATCGATTCGCCGACGCTGGCGACCGCGATCCCCGCGACCTCGCGGGGATCGTCAACGGCCGCCAGCGCTTCGCGCAACACGCGGACGGCGCCCTGCCAGAGCAGTTCCGCGTCGTAGGTCGCCCAGCCGGGGCGGGGGTACTCGGTCGGGGTCGGGACGCTCGCCCGCCCGAGGGCACGACCCGACGGGTCGTAGACGACCGCCTTGATCGAGGTCGTCCCGACGTCCAGTCCAACCAGCAGCGTCACGAACCCCCGACCCCCGTCGTTACCCCTTGACCGCGCCGAGCGAGAGGCCTCGCACGATGTAGCGCTGCGCCAGCAGCGCGGCCAGCAGCGGCACCGAGGCGGTCAGCAGCATCCGCGTACCGATCGCCTGGAAATCCACGCCGCGCGTCTGGTCGCCGCCGGCCAGGTAGACCGGCATCACCCGCGCTTCGGTCTGGGTCATCGCGAACCCGAACAGGAACTCGTTCCACGAGAAGGCGAGGCAGAGGATCCAGGAGACCACCAGCCCCGGCAATACCAGCGGCACCGCGATCCGCAGGAAGATGCCCAGCCGGCTCTCGCCGTCGATCTGGGCGGCCTCCTCCAGTTCGTAGGGCACCTCGCGGAACATCTGGGTCAGGATGATAACCGGGAACGCAAGGTTGAAGGTGGCGTTCAGCAGGATCAGGCCCCACAGCGTGTCGAGCAGCCCGAATTGCAGGAACAGCAGGAAGTAGGGGGTCACGAAGATGACCGGCGGCAGCACGCGCTGCGACAGGAACCAGGTCGTCAGGCTGCCGTTCTTCGGCCGGTGGTAGCGGTAGCGGGCGATGCCGTAGGAGGCGAACGTGCCCAGCAGCACCGCGATGGTCGCCGCGCCGACGGAGACGATCGCGCTGTTGAGCATCGAATCCCGGATTTCCCGGAGGCCCCACAGGTCGCGCCACGGCTTCAGCGTCGGCTCGAACGTCAGCCACGGCAGCCAGTTGTTGCCGTAGTTGTCGGCCGGGTTCTTGATGGAACTGATGAACGCCCAATAGAACGGGAACAGGGTCCAGAGCAGCAGCACGACCACGACCAGCACGACCAGCGCGCCGCGGACCCGTCCGCCCCAACCGTCGTCGCGCCGGGGCGATCCCCCCAGCGCCGGGCTCGCCGCGCTCATGCCGGCCCTCCCTCATCCTCGTAGACGTACCGGATCCGGCTCCAGAGGAGGGAGACCAGGACCATCACGATGAACAGCAGCAGGAACGCCTGCGCCGCCGCGCCGCCGTAGTCGAAGAACTTGCGCGCCGTGCGGTAGTTGAACAGCGAGAAGTACTCCGTCGCGCGGCCGGGGCCGCCCAGCGTGAGCCCGGTCGGGATGTCGATCACCTTGAAGGCGTCGATGGCGCGCAGCAGGAAGATCAGCCAGAGGATCGGGGCCATCAGCGGCAGCGTGATGTAGCGCAGCACCTGCCAGCCGTTCGAACCGTCCACCTCGGACGCTTCGACCACGTCTTGCGGCAGGCTCTGCAAACCGGCGAGGGCGATGATGAACACGAACGGGGTCCACTGCCAGACATCGACGATGATCGTTGCCACCCGCGCCCACGACGGGTCGGAGAGCCACGGCGGCTGCGCCAGCCCGAGCCCGCCGAGGACCGAGTTGATCGGCCCGCCCTGCTCGTAGAAGATCGAGCGGGCGAGGTAGCCAAGCGCGATCGGCGTGGCGAAGATCGGCAGCGTCATGATCGCCCGCAACGGCCCGCGCCCGCGCATCTCGCGGTTCATGAACAGGGCGATGGCCAGCCCGAGGATCATCTCGGTGGCGACCGCGCCGGCCACGAACAGGAACGTGATCGACATGATCTCGTTCAGCGGATCGTTCAGGATCGTCGCCGACAGGTAGACGATGACCGCCGGCACCACGAAGATCGGCACCACCCCGGCGACCGACCGCGCGTCGGATGCCGTGAACCGACGCTCCGGCAGCCAGCGCAGGACGAAGCCGACCGCCAGCACGATCGCCGCGACAACCGCCGCCAGCACCAGCGCGCTCAGCAGCCCCGCCGGCACGTTGTCCGGCTCGAACAGCCGCCGGTAGTTGTCCCAGCCGACGAACCGGCTGATGCGGCCATTGCGGTAGGCGTAACGGCTCGTGGTGAAGGCGTAGATCAGCGGGAAGACCGTCAGCGCGAACACCCAGATGATGGCGGGCAGCACGAACAGCCACTTCCACCATCCGACCCCGAGCAGCGGTCGCTGCCGGTCCCAGGAGAGGATGCCCGCCCACGGCGCGACGGCCGCGATGCCCAGCAGCGCCCACGACCAGGTCAGGCCCGGCCCGAAGGTCGCTTCCGGCTCCAGCGTGGCGAGGTTGGCCGCGAGGTAGGCCGGCACCGCCATCGCGGCGACCGAGCCGAACGTGACCGTGACCGCCTGGATGAACCGTTCCTCGCGGGGAAAGACGAAGGCCGCCAGTAACGCCACCGCGCCGCCGAACCACGTCAGCGTCGGCACCCAGCCGATGCCGCGGATCGTGAGCAGCGAGCCGATTTCGCCGAAGGACATCGACTCGTCGGGCTGGAGCACCGCCGGCAGGAGCATCGCCAGCGCCGCCGCGCCGAGCAACGCCACGGTGATGACGACCTGGGTGATGCGCCGGCCCGAACCGGGGCCGACCCGTGCCGGTTGGGCGCGCGCCTCCTGGGCAACGGCCGGGAGGGAGCCGGTGGTTTGCAGTTGGGCCATCGTCGGTCCTCGCGCCGGGGAGGTGGGGACGGGGCGCAGGAGCCAACCAGCGCTGGTTGGCTCCCGTGCCCGAAACCGCCGGTACCCGGCCGCCGCTGGGGCGGCCGGGCGCCGAAACCGCTAGAGCCCCAGCGACCCGCGGTAGATCTCGAGTTGCATATCGACCCCGAGGCGGTCGTTGATCTCGCGGAAGTCGTCCGCCATCTGCTGGCAGGCTTCTTCCGGCGTCACGCCCGAGGTGATAGCCTCCGACAACCGGATGTCCATCGCGTTCCAGTAGTCGGCCGTGCCCGGGATGCGCAGGTACGGCAACTGGTTCGGGTTCTGGAAGTTGTCGTAGTACGCGCGGACGTACTCCGCGGCGTCCTCGGCGTCCCAGCCCTGCTCCTCGTACTGCGCGATGCTGCCGGTGCCGCCATCGACGACTTCCGGCGGCATCTGGGAGAGCCGCCCCGGGTCCACGCCGTCGCTGCCGACGGTGGCGTAGTACTGCTGCTTCGGCTCGGTGGCCATCAGGGCCAGCCAGTAGTAGGCGAGGTCCGGGTTTTCCGACGCCTTCATGATGACGCCGGCCCAGGAACCGCCGGTGGTGTTGCCCACGATGTTCGGGGCGTCGGTGGCGTACTCCTCGCCCGTCTTCGGGTTGATGTAGGCCATCGTGCCCGGCAGCTGGGTCGTGCCGATCTTGCCCTTGACGTAGGAGTCGCGCTCCACCGCCAGCGCGGCGACGTCGCCCCAGGAGTAGGTGAAGACCGCGTTGCCGCGCAGGAAGTAGTCCCACGCCTCGCCCAGCGCCCAGCCGGCCATCGCCTGCGGGCCGTACTGGACAAGTTGGAGGTAGGTCTCCATCGCCCGGCGGTGGCCTTCGCTGGCCACCAGCGGCTCCATGTTCTCCGGGTCGAACCAGTACAGGTTCGGGTTTTCCGGCCCGATGACGTAGGGCGCCGACAGGGACATGTAGTGGAACATGCCCTGGCCGCCGACCTTGAGGTGCATCGAGATGCCGTGACCGGCCCCGGCGTCGCCGCCGAGTTCCTTGCCGTTGAAGTAGGCGGCGATCGCGGCCAGCTCTTCCCACGTCTGGGGAACGGCGAGGTCGTTCCCCGTCTCGGCCTTGTAGGCCTCCATGTGGGTCGGGTCGGTCAGCAGGTCGCGCCGGTAGTAGAGGACCTGGCCGTCCGCGTCGTAGGGAACGACGAAGAGCTGGCCGTCGTACTTGCGCAGCGCCTGCACGCCGGGCAGCTCGTCCTCGACGTTGTGCGCCGGGAAGCGGCCGCTGTTGTCGGCGTAGAACTCGTCGTACGGCAGGATGTAGTCGCCGGCGACCAGTTCGCCGAGCCACCACATGCCGATCATCGCCGCGTCGAGCTGGTTGGCGCCGGTGGCGGCGTCGTCCAGGATGCGCGGCAGGCCCTCGGCGGTCGGCACCGCCACGATGGTCACCTTCGCGCCGGTCGCCGCCTCGAACTCTTCCCGGACCTCGTTCCAGGGAAGGATCACCGAGTCGTCGTTGGCCTGGACGGTGATTTCCTTGCCGGCCCACGCCGGATCGCCGCTGCCCGGCTCCGCCACGAGCGGCGCGCCGCCGGCGGCGGCGTCCTGCGCCCGCGCCGGCACGGCGCGCAGCATCTGTCCCACGGTGACCAGCGACAGGCCCATGGCCATCGCGCGACGGAGGAACACCCGCCGCTCGATGTGGCCCGACGCGAAGTCCGCGAAGAGCTTCGCGGTCCGCTTGTCCATCGGTCCGACTCCTCCTCGATCGCTTGCCGGCTTCCATAGCCGGCGGACGCCTGCGGCCGGTCGTCCGGCCGCGCCCTCGTACGCCCGAGGGCGGAGCGTTGCTCCCGCAGTCGGTCTCCCCGCCGGGACCGCGACCGTGCGGCCCCCGGCGGGGAGGGTTTGGTAGGGGCTAAACGCCGGCGGCGTTCGCCCCGTGGATCACCTCGCGCAGTTTGCGGCAGGCGAGGCCGGTGTCGTCGGCCTGCCAGACGTTGCGCCCGTAGACGACGCCCTTCGCGCCGGCTTCCAGCGCGCCGCGCGTCGCTTCCAGCACCGGCTCGAACGTGTCGGCCTTGACGCCGCCCAGCACCAGCACCGGGATCGGGCAGCCGTCCACGACCTGCCGCATCGTTTCGGTGTCGCCGGTGTAGGTCGTCTTGATCGCGTCCGCCCCGAGTTCGGCCGCCATCCGCGCCGCGAAGGCGAGGAGCTCGGGGTCCTGCTTGTCGTCGCGAACCCGGGTGCCCCAGAGCACCGATTCCACGATCAGCGGCAACCCGACGCGCTGGCAGGCCTCGGCCATCCCCGCGACCGCGGCGACGTTGTCGGCGAAGCCGGCCCCGTCCTCGGTGCCGACGATCAGGAACATCGTGATCGCGTTGGCGCCCAGTTCGGCCGCGGCTTCCGGGGTGCAGACGATGCGGTAGTGCTCGCCCTGCGCCGGGTCCTGCAACCGCGGCGACAGCGCCGGGATGACGTCGTGGTTGTAGATCCAGTCGGCGCGGACGATTGGGGCCGGCGCGCCGCGGAAGGCGAACAGGTGCCCGCCCTGCTTCATCATGCCGGCCGAGATCAGGATGCCGTCCGGCCCGCCTTCGATGATCTGGCCGAGCTTGGCCAGCGCGTCTTCGGACCCCGGCTTCGGGCCGAGCGTGATGCCGTGGTCGAACGCCGCGATGAAGGATCGTCCGCTTTCCCGGTCGAACAACCGACCGAGCCGTACGCTTGCGCCGCCCAAGGAACCGTCCCTTCCGTATCATCGTCGCCGGGCGGGCAACGGCGGTCGTCGCCCATGCTGCGGTGCCGACCGCCCGGATGGATCCGCCCGCTCGATTGCCGAATGCCGGCCCGTGGATCGTAGCCGCGCCTCCGGGGAGCGTCAATATCCGCCGGCGTGCCGTTTCGGCGTTTCGGCGCGTTCTCCCGTTCGCAGTCCGCGGCGCGATCCCGCCACGCCTCCGCTACAATCCTGCGCCATGACCACTGCCCGCCGAACCGACGCCGCGCGCGCCGACGCGCTGGCCGCGCTCGACCCCTGCCGTTGGGGATGCTCGCCGCTGCCCGGCGGCTGGGAGATCGCCCTGCCCGGCATCGGGCGCGTCCGCATCGCCCGCCTCGGCTGGCCGCATGCCCAATGCATCGCCATCCCCGGAACGAGCGACCAGGTCGATGCCCTCGCCTTTCTCGCCCAACTCCAGGGGGAGGTCTGGGGGATGCCGCCATCGGAATGGGTGCCGGCCAACCTCCTCGCCGTGATCGCCGACACCGGCGGTTCGGTGCTGGCGGCTTACCGCGCCGACGCGGGCTGGACCCCGGAGGGCTGGCTCGGTTTCGCCATCGCCGCCGGTGGGCGGAGCGGCATCGCCGTTTCTCACATGCTCGGCATCCGCGCCGATGCCCGCAACGGCCACGACCTCGGATGGTTGCTGAAGGCGATCCAGGCCCACGAGGCGGTCGCCGCCGGCCACCACGCGATGATCTGGACCTTCGACCCGTTGCGCGGCGCGAATGCCCGCCTCAACGTCGAAAAACTGGGCGCGACCATCTCCACGCTGACGATCGACAAGTACGGCCCGCTCCGCTCCTCGCTCTACGGCGACGTTCCCAGCGATCGCTTCACTGCCGAGTGGGACCTTCTCTCGCCGCGCATGCACCGGCGGCTGGCCGACGTCTTCGCGGGCGCTTACGCCGGCCCGGACGCCGAATGGGTCGCCTCGCTGCCGGAAGCCACCGCCGCCGACGCCGCCGCGCTCGCCGCGTCCGGCGCACCAGCCGTCCGCTACGTAATTCCGGGCGATGTCGATCGCCTCCAGCGCGACGATCCCGCCGCCGCCGTCGCCTGGCGAAACGGGATGCGCGCCGCACTCGCGCCGCTGCTGACTACTGCCCAGGCCGAACCGGACGCATCCGTGAGCGACCCGGCCGGTGTGGTCGTCCACGAGCGTTCTGGTCGCTACCGTGTGACCGGCTTCCGTTCCAGTCCGCAGCCGGATGGTTCCCGCCGCAACGAGTACGTGCTCACCCTCGATGCCGACGCGAACTCGGCTACCAGGAAAGAAGGACCCGCGTGAAACTTCGCCGCGCCGACGTGCACCTGCTCGACCTCACGCTTCGTACCCCGTTTACCACCTCGTTCGGCACGGCCACCCTGCTGCGCCGCCCGTTCGTCGTGCTGGAGGACGCCGACGGCCGTCGTGGGGTAGGGGAGGTGCCTACGCTGCCCGACCCTGCGTACAAGGCCGAGGTCGATACGCCGGCCGTCCTCACCTCGCTGCGGGAGTTCCTGCTGCCCGCGCTGGCTTCCGCCCACGGCGAGACCGGGTTGGCGGACGTGGCGTCGCTGCGGGACGCCACCGGCCGGATCAAGGGCGCGGTCTTCGCCAAGAGCGGCATCGAGGCCGCCTTCTGGGACCTGCTGGCGCAGGATGCCGGCGAGCCCCTGTGGCGGATGTGGGGCGGCGAGGCACGCACCTTCCCGGTGGGGGTCAGCATCGGCGGCAAGGGGCTGGACCAGGTGCTGGCGCTCGCCGACAGCGCCGTCTCGCTCGGCTACCGGCGGCTCAAGGTCAAGATCTGGCCGGGGTTCGACGCCGAACCGGCGCGGGCGCTTCGCGAACGGTTCCCCGACGTGCTCCTGCAGGTGGACGCCAACTCGGCCTACGATCTTTCCAACTGGGAGCGGCTGAAGGATCTCGACGGCCTCGACCTGCTGCTGATCGAGCAGCCCCTGTTCGACGACGACATCTACCTCCATTCCCGCATCTCGCGGGAGATCGCCACCCCGATCTGCCTCGACGAATCGATCCACTCGCTGCGCGACACGGAGACCGCCATCGCGCTCTGGGGCGACCTCGCGTCGGAGCGCCTGATCGTCAACATCAAGCCGCCCCGCGTTTCCGGGTTCGCCGAAGCGGTCGCCATCGCCAACCGCTGCCGCGAAGCCGGGGTTCGCACCTGGATCGGCGGCATGCTCGATTCCGCGTGGGGCAAGGCGATGAATCTGCAGTTCAACGGCCTTTCCGCCATCGATCTGCCCGGCGATCATTTCTCGCCCGGCGGCGCGTACTTCGTCGAGGACATCACCGACCGTCCGCTCCTCGCCACCGACGGCTCGTTCACCCTGGGCGAGGGCGCGTCGGCCGGCGTCGCCATCGATTGGGACGCCTTCGACAAGCTCGGCGAGAAGCTGTTCGGCGTTTCGTTCGGCGACTGACGCCGGGTGCGGGATGGGCGCGCCGGGGCAGGGCACGGGTGGTCCCCGACGTTTAGGGCGCGTTTCAGACCCCGGTCGTCGCCGACAAACCCGTCATCCCGAGCTTGTCGAGGATCTGGTTTTCCCGGGATTCGCGCGGACGATGAGATCCCTCGACAAGTTCGGGATGACGACGAAGGCGGTGATGGATCGCGCTCCTCGCCCGCCCGGGGATTCATCCGCGGACTACGGGAACGAAGCCCCTCCGTGGCTGAGAACGGGCGGTACCCGCATCAATCAGGCAAACGCCATCATCCCGGTCTTCCCGTTGCCCGTGTCCGGTCAACCCCCGCGGTTGGCGTACAGCTGCCGCGTGAGCTGGATGTGCGCCAGGTGCTCCCGCGCGTGCCCGTAGTTCGTCACCAGCCAGTGCAGCCCCGGAGACGGCGGGTTGTCCTGCCGCGGACGCCGGGCGGCGAGGTCTTCGGCCGTGATCTTCGGCCCGAGTTCGTCGAGCAGTGCGTCGGCCTCGTCGAGCAGCGCCAGCATGTCCTCGGCGGACGCCGCCTCGGTGCGGAACTCGGCCGCGCGGTCCCGCTCGTGCGGCGCGTTCGCCACGATGCGGATCATTTCCATTTCCGACCCGAGCGTGTGCGCCACCAGCACCGCGGCCGAGTTGGTCTCCTGCCCCGGCGCCCAGTTCAGTTCCTCGCGGTCCATCCCGCGCACTTCGTCCCGCAGTTTCGCGTGGACGTCCTTGAACCCGCGAACGACCTCGGCGACGACTGGTTCCATGTGCGTCCTCCGCGTGAGTCGGCGAGTCGGCTGGTCGGCAAGTCGGCAAGCCGGGAACGAGCGCCCCGTTC
>JAFAEX010000024.1 GCA_023423795.1 Chloroflexota bacterium
CCGAGGCTGAGCACGGGCGGTGGCCGCCCTATTTCCGCGACCGCCACTATCGTGCCCGCTCCGCCGATGCCCGGACCGTGCCGGCAAACGCGATCATCGCGCCCACCGATGGGCCGGTATCCGGATCAAATAGGCAAACGCCATCATCCCCGGGCGGGCCGCCGGGTGACCGGCTCGATTGGGCAACCGCCATCATCGCGACCGACTCTCGACCTGTGTCCGCAACGCATAGGCAAACGCCCTCATCACGCCCGCGCTACGAGTACCCAAACCGGGCCGGCAATCGACAACGTCCCCGGGCGATCCCGGCGTCCGCTCCAATGCGGCAACCGTCGCCATCGCTCGTGCAACGCCGCCGGAATGGCCGATTCAGCCATTCCCATCGGTCAGGCGCACACCGGCGTCGGCGCATCCGAACTGACCGGAAGAATCCCCGATCGGGCCACCACGCCCCGCCGTTATGACGCGAGACGCCTCGCAAGCCGTTGACACCATTTGCGGGCGAACCTACCCTAGCCGTGTCTGACCCGTTCAGCACACGGTCGCCTGTGCCGTCGGCGCCACAGGACGATGAACACGAAGGAGTCTCCATGACCCCGCGCAACCGCACGTTTTCCCCCAGCCCGTCCCGCTTCGGGTTCCAGATCGGCCGCCGCGGCCTGCTGAAGGGAGCGGCCGGCGCCGCCGCGCTCGGGCTGGCCCTGCCGCGCGGCTTCGCCCGCGCCCAGGTCGAACTCGGCACCGCCTCCGGTGACCTGACGATGGGCTCCAACTACTCCAACGCCGTGCCGCAGGCCGCCCTCAAGGCCGCCGTCGATGCGCTGCCGAACGAGAACGTGACCGTCCTCATCAACGAGGTGGACCACAACACGTTCCAGGAGAACATCACCACCTACCTGCAGAACCCGGACGACGTGATCCCCTGGTTCGCCGGCTACCGCATGCGCTACTTCGCCAACCAGGGCCTGCTCGGCGACATCACCGACGTTTGGGACGCCGGCCTCAACGACACCCTCTCCGAGGGCTTCAAGGCCGCCTCCACCGGCGACGACGGCAAGATGTACTTCGTCCCCTGGACCTACTACATCTGGGGCATCCACTACCGGCCCAGCCTGTTCGAGGAGCACGGCTGGACCCCGCCCACGACCATGGAGGAACTGCTGACCCTCGCCGCCAGCATGCAGGAGGCCGGCATCACTCCGTTCGCCTCCGGCAACGACGGCCGCTGGCCGGCGATGGGCACCTTCGACCAGCTCAACTTCCGCCTGAACGGCTACCAGTTCCACGTGGACCTCATGGCCGGCAAGGAATCGTGGACCGACGATCGCGTCAAGAACGTGTTCAAGGAGTGGGAGAGTCTGCTCCCGCTGCACCAGGAGAACCCCAACGGCCGGACGTGGGAGGAAGCCGCCTCCGCCGTCGTCAACAAGCAGGCCGGCATGATGACCATCGGCACCTTCATCGGCGAAGTGTTCCCCGAGGAGGACCGCGACGACCTGGACTTTTTCCTCTGGCCCGAAATGAACCCAGAATTCGGCACCGAAACGGCCGAAGCGCCGATCGACGGCTGGATGATGGCGGCCAACCCGTCCAACCCCGAGGCCGCCAAGGAACTCCTCTACTTCTTCGGCACCGCCGACGCGCAGGAAGCCTTCCTGAACGTCAACCCGAGCGTGGTGGCGCCCTCGACCGACGTCGATACCGCCCTCTACACCCCGCTCCAGCAGAAGGTGCTGGAAGCCGTCTCCTCGGCGGCCAACGTCACCCAGTTCCTCGACCGCGACACCAGCCCGGAGTTCGCCTCCAACGTCGCCGGGCAGGCGTTCGCCGACTTCCTCGCCGACCCGTCCAGCATCGACATCATCCTCGAGGACATGCAGGCCCAGGCCGAGGTGATCCTCGCCCAGTAGCGTCGATGGCGCCCGCCGCCGCTACGCGGCGGGCGCCGTTCCCGCTCGCAACGAAGCGAGGGCAACGGTGGCGACGGCGGCACAGGTCCAGAACCCGGCAAAACCCACGGCGCGGTTGAAGACCGGCGGCCTGCGGCAGTTCGACGGCCGCGACCGCTGGGTCGTGCTGGCGATGGCCGGCATCCCGACGCTGCTGCACGTCGCGCTGGTCTGGATCCCGACGATCGCCTCGATCGTGCTGTCGTTCTCCAACTGGAACGGGATCCGGTTCAGCGACATCTCCTGGGTCGGGTTCACCAACTACGTCCAGATCTTCACCGTGTTCTCGCGGGACTTCTTCCAGGCGCTCATCAACAACGCGGTGCTGCTGGTCTTCCTGTTCGTCGGGCCGACGGCGCTCGGGATCGGGCTGGCCTACCTGCTGGACCGCAACATCAAGGGGACGCGCTTCTACCAGGGGGTGTTCTTCACGCCGGTGGTGTTGTCGCTGGCGGTGGTCGGTTTCATGTGGCAAAGCGTCGTCTACTCGCCGGAGAACGGGCTCGCCACCGCGCTGTTCGGCGGCGGCGGCGCGGTGGACTGGCTCGGCAACCAGCGGTTCCTGATCCCGATCGGGGACCGCTTCGGGGTTTCCCACAACTTCGTGGCGATCCTGGTCGCGATCGCCTGGCGGCACACCGGCTACATCATGGTGCTGTACCTGGCCGGGCTGAAGAGCGTGGACCAGTCGCTGCGGGAAGCGGCGATGCTGGACGGCAGCAACGAGTGGCAGGTTTTCCGCCACGTCGTGTTCCCGTCGCTGAAGCCGATCAACGTGGTGGTCGCGGTGATCACGGTGATCGAGGCGCTGCGGGCGTTCGACATCATCTACGTGCTGAACGTGCCGCGCCGCACCGAGGTGCTGTCGATCCTGACCACGAACAACCTGCTCGGGGAAGGCGGCGGCAACGTCGGCCGCGGCTCCGCCTACGCGACGATCCTGTTCCTCCTCTGCTTCGGTTTCGTGATCTGGTACGTCACCAACCACTACCGGCGGACGCAGGAAGGGGCGGACTCGTGAGCGCAGCCACGACCACCGCGACGGCCGCGGGCTCCGGGCACCGGCGCAAGCCGCTGAACCCGTGGCGCATCGCGCTCTACGTCTTCGTCAGCCTGACCGCGTTCGTCTGGATCGTGCCCATCGCCGGGGCGATCCTCTCGTCGCTGCGCCCGTTCACCGAAACGGTTCGCGACGGGTTCTTCTCATGGCCGGAAACGCTGACGCTGGATAACTACCGGGCGGCGTGGCTGCAGGGGGACATCGCGCGCAAGTACTGGAACACGGCGGTGATCCTGGTGCCGGCGCTGGGGTTCACGCTGTTCTTTTCCAGCATGGTGGCCTTCGTCGCCAGCCGGTATTCGTGGCGGTTCAACATCCTGCTGCTGTCGCTGTTCACGGCGGGCAATTTGCTGCCGCAGCAGATCATCATCCAGCCGCTGTTCCAGTTCTACAACCGGGTGCCACTGCCGGACTGGCTGTCGAACTCGGGCCGGCTCAACGGCAGCGCGCTGGGCATCATCCTGATCCACATCGCGTTCCAGAGCGGGTTCTGCACGTTCGTCCTCAGCAACTACATGAAACTGCTGCCGAAGTCGCTGAACGAGGCGGCGCGCATGGACGGGGCGAGCGCCTGGAAGCAGTACTGGCAGATCATCATGCCGCTGACGCTGCCGGCGATCGCGGCGCTGGCGACGCTGGAGTTCACCTGGATCTACAACGACTTCTTCTGGGCCGTCGTCCTGGAGCAGCAGGGCGCCGACCGACCGATCACTTCGTCGCTGGCGAACCTCGGCGGCGAGTTCTTCACCGACGACAACCTGATCGCCGCCGCCTCGATGTTCGTCGCGCTGCCGACGCTGATCGTGTACTTCGCGCTGCAGCGGTACTTTATCGCGGGGCTGACGATCGGGGCGGAGAAGGGGTGATCTCGAAGGAGATGGGACGGCGACCTGGCGGCGTCTCGCACGCCACCCCGACACCGTTACGCTTCGACTATCCGGCCGAGCCGTCCTGCACGGGGAGTCACGCTGCCGACCACGCTTCAGCCTCTGTCGCGAACTCGCCCACAACGCATGCTTCTTCCGGAGTACGCCGATAAATCGGCGCGCCTTCCGCCTCCCGCATCGCAACGCCTACCTCGGTCCCGTAGTAACCGTGGAAGCGCCAGTACGCCGGGGCGTCAGGGGGATGGAACCCGTTGAGTTGGCAGAACCAGGCCAATGGGACGTACCACGGCTCGTCGGGCGACGATGGGCACGCCCCGGTCATCGGGTCGGCGAGGATCTTCGAATACGGGTCGGTGAGGTAGAGGGTGATCACGGCGTGCGGAACCAGTACGCCGTAGGCGTTCGGGCTACAAACCATCACCGCGCCCACGTATTCAGGCAACAGGACGCCGTTTTCGGTCAAGCACGAACCGTTGGCGTCGGGATAGCGGACAAAGACGAGGTTGACCATCTGTTCGTTGGCCAGGGCCCCACTCTGCACCACGGCCAAATCCTCGGCCGTAAAATACTCGACGTGCAGCGCCGACTCGAACGCAGACACGCACGCTGCGATTAGATCCTCGCTGCCGGTCTCCCCAGCGTCCTGTGCGGACGCATTTCCGCCCGACCACAGCACCGCGAATGCAGCCAACAGGATTCCAACGGCACGCATCCTCGACTCTCCAACCTGTCGTCCTCCCATTTGTCGTAAGAGGGAAAGAAGATCACCGTAGAATGGAGACTATAAGCTGCTGGATAATCAATTGGACAGGGGCCGATGCGAGGCAGGCGGCGGCTGACCGCTTGGCCAGTGGCCGGTGTCTACCGCGATCGGAAAGGCAACCGAAGAGACCGTCTTCGGCAAACGTCCATACATGCGTCGGACACGCACTCGGCATCTGGCGCATGGCACTTCGTTATCATCCCCCGCCGAAGCGAGACGTTCACCCGGAGGCCCACGACCCATGCTCCTGATCCAGGCGGCCGACGTCGCCTTCGCCCACGGCGGCCGGCAGGTGCTGTCCGGGGCTTCGATGGAGGTCAAGACCGGCGAGCGCTCGGCCATCGTCGGCGCGAACGGCGCGGGCAAGAGCACCCTGCTGAAATTGCTGGCGCGGGAAATCTCTCCGCAGGGGGGAGCCATCACCCAGGCGCGCGGCCTCTCCGTCGGCATGCTCGCGCAGGACCCGGTCTTCCCCGAGGGCGCGACCGTGCGCGACGTCGTGGCCCTCGCCGCCGGGGACGCGGCGGCACTGGAAGCCCGCGCCGCCGACCTCGAACGGCGGATGGGCGAGGCGGCCGACGACGACGAACTGGCGGCGCTGCTCGATGAGCACGCCGAGGTGCTGGCCCGCCTCGACGGCACCGGCGGCGAGGACGACGACGGCGCGGCCCGCGTCCTCGCCGGGCTGGGGCTGCCGGCGGAGCGCTGGGACGAACCGGTCGCGCGCCTGTCCGGCGGCGAGCGCAAACTGGTCGGGCTGGCCCGGCTGCTGCTGGAACGGCCGACCGTGCTGCTGCTCGACGAGCCGGACGCCCACCTCGACTTCGAGGCCCGGGCCTGGCTGGAGCGGGAGGTTGCCGCCTACCCCGGCGCGGTCGTCTTCGTCTCGCACGACCGCACCTTCATCGACCGCGCCGCCAACCGCATCGTCGAACTGGAGGACGGCGCGCTCTCGACCTGGGTCGGCAACTGGGCCGCCTACCTGACCGAGAAGCAGGAGCGGCTCGTCCGCGCCGCCCAGTTGCGCGAGTTGCAGGAGCGGGAGTTCAAGAAACTCAAGGCCAGCGCCGAGCAACTCACCCAGTGGGCGCGGCAGAACCCCAAGTTCGCTTCCCGCGCCGAGAACCAGCGGCGCAAGCTGGCCGAGGAGCGGGCCAGGCTGGACGCCACCCCGACCCCGGTGCTGGATCGGCGCACCATCGACCTCGCCTTCGCCGCCGAGCGCGGATCGACGCTCGTGCTGGAGGCGAGCGGGCTGGCCAAGTCGTGGGGCGACCGCGAGGTCTTCCGCCCTTTCGACCTCGTCATTCGGCACGGCGAATCGGTGGGGCTGATCGGCCCCAACGGAGCGGGCAAAACCACCCTCGTGCGGACCATCCTGCGCGAGGAGCGGCCGAGCGAAGGCACGCTGCGGGTGGGACCGTCTACCGTCGTCGGCTACGCGGCGCAGGGCGGCGAGACGCTGGACCCGAAGCAGACGCCGATCGACTTCGTACGCTCGCTCCAGCCGATCACCGAACACCAGGCCATGGGCGTGCTCGGCGACTACCTGTTCGACCGCGACCTCGGGCTGACCCCGATCGGCAAACTCTCCGGTGGCCAGCGCGCCCGCCTGCAGATCGCCGGGCTGATCCTACGCGGCGCGAACTTCCTCGTGCTCGACGAGCCGACCAACAACCTCGACATCGGCTCCATCGAGGCGCTGGAGCAGGCGCTGCTGGCGTTCCTCGCCTCCGGCTCCGGCGCGATCCTGACCATCTCCCACGACCGCGCCTTCCTCGACAACGTCTGCGGCCGCATCCTCGAACTGGAGGACGGCGCGGTCCGCGATTACCCCGGCGGATTCACCTACTGGGAGCGCCACAAGGGAACCGGCTCGCCGCTCACCCGCGACCTCGCGCTGGCCGCCGTCGCCGCCCCGCCCGCGAAACCGGCCGGAGGCAAGCGCCGCCGTGGCGGGTGAGGACAAGCTACCTGCCGTCATCCCGAGCCTGTCGAGGGATCTCGTGCGTGAGTCGAGGAGTCGAGGAGTCGAGGAGTCGAGGAGTCGAGAAGTCGAGCAACGACGAGATCCCTCGACAGGCTCGGGAT
>JAFAEX010000035.1 GCA_023423795.1 Chloroflexota bacterium
CATCCCGAGCCGGTCGAGGGATCTCGCTCGCCCCTTTTCCGGAGAACGACGAGATCCCTCGACCGGCTCGGGATGACGATGCAGATGCCGGTACTATCGTCGTCGCCCGTCGCCCGTCGCACTCGGCACTCGGCACTCGGCACTCGGCACTGCGTCTACGCCGCCGGCAGCGCCGTGCCCATCAGCCGCAGCCAGTTCCCGTGCATCACGAGCGCGATGTCGTCCTCGTTGTAGCCGCGCGTACGGAGCAGGTCGGGGATCTTCTGCACGTCGGCGATGGTGTCGAGGTCGTGCGGGCACTGCTCGGTGCCGTACCCGCCGTCGAGGTCGGTGCCGATGGCGGCGTGGCGCGCGTTGCCGGCGATCTGGCAGACGTGGTCGATGTGGTCGGCGACGGCATCCAGCGAGACGTTCTCGTTGGTGGTGACGCCGCGAATCCAGCCCGGTTGCAGCATCCAGGTGTCCATCACGGCGCCGATGACGCCGTCGCGCTCGATCATCCGGCGGATCATGTCGTCGTCGAGTTGGCGGTCGCCGGGGACCAGCGCGCGGCAGTTGGAGTGGCTGGCCAGCACCGGGCCGGTGAAGCGGTCGAGCGCCTCGTGAAAACTCTCGTCGGTCAGGTGGGAGACGTCGAGGATCATTCCCAGTTCGTCCATCATGCGCAGCAGGTCGCGGCCTTTTTCGCTCAGCGGCCCGGTGCTGCCGGTGCCGAAGGCGTAGGCGCTTGGACCGTAGTGGGCGGGGCCGACGATCCGCAGGCCGTCCTCCCACCACAGCCGCGCCTGCTCCGGCTCGACGATCGGATCCGCGCCCTCCATCAGCAGCACGAAGCCGAACGGGGCCGTCGCCGGGTCTGCGTCCCACGCGGTTTGCCACGCAGCGAGGTCGGCCCGCGTCCGCACCATGCGGATGACGTCCTGCCGCTCCAGTTCGCGGTAGAGCGCCAGTTGCCCCTGCGCCTGCGCGTAGGCGATCTCGTGGGTCCGGAAATCGAGCCCGGTGCCCTGCCCGTGGTCCTTGCGGGCGAGCACGGTGGCGAACGACAGCCCGATCTCGCCGGCGCGCATGTCCGGCAGCCCGACGGTGCCGGCGCAGCGGCCCTTGTCGGTCATCCCCGCTTCGCGCTCGATGGCGCGCGTCTCCAGCGCCGGGAGCGCCAGGTCGCGGTTCCACATCAGGGCGTTCATCGCGAGGTCCAGGTGCGCATCGACGACGAGCATGGGTCCTCCGGGTGAGTGCCGAGTGCCGAGTGCTGGGTGCCGAGAATGGTGGGCCGCTTCGGTTCAGGCGGCCGTTGCGTTTGCCGACCCGCCGACGTGCCGACTCCGAGACTCGGCACTCGGCACTTTTCGTCTACCGCCGCCGCGCCCGCGGGTCCAGCGCGTCCCGGAGCGCGTCGCCGAGCAGGTTGAGCGAGAGCACGGTCAGCACCAGCGCGATGCCGGGGAAGACCGCCAGCCACCACGCCCGTTGCAGCACCCGCTGGCCCTCGCGCAGCATGTTTCCCCAGGTGGGGGTCTCCGGGTCCACGCCCGCGCCAAGGAATGACAGCGACGCTTCCGAGATGATGGCGTAGGCCACCACGAAGGTGCATTGCACGATCAGCGGCGACAACCCGTTCGGGAAGACGTAGCGCAGCAGGATGGAGCCGTCGGCCATGCCGACTGAGCGGGCCGATTCGACGTAGGGTTGCTGCCGCGTCACCAGCGTCGTCGAGCGCACCAGCCGGGCGATGGCGGGGGTGTAAACGATCACCAGCGCGATGAACACGTTGCCCGCCGACGGCCCGAGGCTGGCCATGATCGCGATCGCCAGCAGGATGCTGGGGAAGGCCATCAGCCCGTCCAGCGTCCGCATCACCGGCGTGTCGATGCGCGGGAAGTAGCCGGACAGCAACCCGAGCACGGAACCGAGCAGCCCCGAGGCGACCGTCACGCCGACGCCGATCGCCAGCGACACCCGGCCGCCGTAGAGGATCCGGGTGAACACGTCGCGCCCGAGGTCGTCCGTCCCCAGGAGATGGTCCGCCGACGGACCCTGCAACCGCACGGCCGGGTCGAGGAAGGTCGGATCGTAGGGCGTAAGCAGCGGCGCGAAGATGGACGCCAGCACCACGGCGATCAGGAAGATCGCGCTGGCGGCGGCGGGCGGGTTGGCCAGCAGCGACCGCAGCAGCCGCTCCCAGCCCGGGCGTTCGGCCCGCCGGCCGAGTTCGCGCGGCGCGGCGGCCGATTCGGCGACGGCCGCCATCATTCGCCTCCGAGCCGGACGCGGGGATCGACGTAGACGTAGAGCAGATCGACCAGCAGGTTCACCAGCACGTAGACCATCGCGATCGTCATGATCGCGCCCTGGATCACCGGGTAGTCGCGCCGGGCGATGCTCTGGACGACCAGCCGGCCCATGCCGGGGATGGTGAAGACCGTTTCCGTCACCACCGCGCCGCCCAGCAGCGCCCCGATCGACGCGCCGATGACGGTAAGCGCCGGGATCAGCGCGTTGCGCAGCGCGTGCCGCACGACGACGACCTTGCCCGGCAGCCCCTTGGCGAAGGCCGTGCGCACGTAGTCCTCGCGCAGCACGTCGAGCATCGAGGAGCGGACCAGCCGCGCCAGCAGTCCGGCCGAGGAGAACCCGAGCGCGAACGCCGGCAGGATCATCGCCTTGAAGTGCCCGACCGGGTCCTCGGTCAGCGGCACGTAGCCGCCGGAGGGCAGCCAGCGCAACTGGACCGCGAACAGCAGGATCAGCAGGATGCCGAGGAAGAAGGTCGGCACGGCGGCGCCGGAGATCGCGATCACCGTCAGGATGCGGTCGAGCGCCGAGTTGTGGCGCACGGCAGAGAAGACCCCGGCGGGGATGCCAATCAGGAGTTGGATCAGCAGCGCATAGATCGTCAGCAGCACGGTGGGCTGCACCCGGTCGCGGAGGGCGCCGGCGACCGATTCGCCGAGGAAGATCGAGTCCCCGAAGTCCAGCCGCAGCACGCCGCCGAACCAGCGGACGAACTGCACCGGCAGCGGGTCGTTCAGTCCGAGTTGGCCGCGCAGCCGCTGGATGTCCTCCGGCGTCGCCCGGTCGCCGAGGATCACCGCCGCCGGGTCGCCCGGGGTGAGGTGGACCAGCGCGAAGACGACGACGCCGACGACGAGCAGCACCGGGACCAGCATCACCAGCCGGCGCAGGATGTAGGCGGTCATCGGCATCTCCGGGCGGGCCGCGGTTCGTGGTGCTCCGTGCGCGATGGGTTGGGAACGGGCGTTTGCACTGGGGCGGCGATCCTCCCACGGTGAGGGCGAACGCAGCATCGACTGCGACACCGCATCCGGCGATGGCTTGGCCGCATCGATGCAAGCGCCGGCGACGTCCGCCCGGGGGTTCGACCCCGGTCGGACGTGCGCGGGAACGGGCTCCATCGGGCACCCGTCCGTCATCCCGAGCCTGTCGAGGGATCTCGTCCATCGCGCAGGTGGTCAGGACGAGATCCCTCGACAGGCTCGCGATGACGGTGGGGCGGAGCCGGGCGCGAGCGGCTACCGCGCCGCTAGCCGTTCAGCCAGAGGTTCCAGAACTTCACGCCGCGCTCGAACTGGCCGTCCCAGCCGCCGACGGTGTCGGAGCGGAACGAGACGTTGCTGGAGTCGCCGATCTTGATCGCCGGGATCTCCGTGTAGTGGGCTTCCTGGATCTGGTCGAAAACGCCCTTGCGGGTGTCGAAGTCCGACTCCGCCAGCAGTTCGGCCGCCAGCGCGAGGCTGCTTTCCGAACTCCACCAGCCGGGGTACTGGTTCATCTGGCCGACGTAGGAGATCTGGCTCGGGTCCGGCACGAATCCGTGCCCGGTGCCGAACATGTCCCACTCCTCGGGCTGGGCGCGCCGCTCCAGCACCGTCGCCCAGTCCGTCACCTGCAGGTCCACGACGATGCCGACCGCCTCCAGTTGCTGCTGGGCGACGATCGCCTCGCCGTACATGTAGGAGTATTCCTGCGTGGTCATGAACCGCAGCGGGGTGCCGTCGTAGCCGGCTTCCTCCAGTTTCGCCTTCGCCAGGTCGGGGTCGTTGACGTTGTAGAACTCTTCGCCGGCGGTCGAGTGCCACGGCGTCTGCTGCATCATCAGGCCCGGGTCGAGGCGGACGAAGTCGTCGCCGCCGCGGCCGGATTGCAGCATCGGCAGGTGGTCGAAGGCCGCCTGCACCGCCTGCCGCATGGCGAGGTTGCTCATCAGCGGCGACTGCCAGTTGAGGAAGAAGACGTCCCAGTTGGTCGGCGTCAGGATCTCGGAAATGATGCCGGGCGCGCCGTTGAGCACCTCGTACTGGTCGTTGCCGATGTCGAGCGCCAACTGGTAGTCGCCCGCCTGCAAGCCGGCCACGCGGGCCGCTTCGTCCGGCACCGGGATGAACTCGATGACGTCGGCGTAGGCGTACTTCTTGCCGCCGTAGCCGTTGGGCACGTCGCCCGGGGCGGACTGGTAGTCGTCGTAGCGCTCGAAGCGCATCGCCGCGTCGCGCCGCCACTCGGCCAGCCGGTAGGGCCCGGTGCCGACGTACTGCGCCGGGTCGGTCATCGGGTCGTCGCCCGCCGCGTCGAGGATTGACTTCGGGTGGATCGTGCAGGCCTGGGTGTTGTGGGCCAGCGCGATCAGGATGGTGCCGTAGGGTTCGTTCAGGCGGAACTCGATGGTGTGGTCGTCCACCTGAGCGAGTTCGGCCGTCTTCTCCATCAGCCGCTTGCCGACGCCGCTGATGCGGCCCCAGCGCTCGACCGAGGCGATGGCGTCGGCGGCGGTCAGGGGTTCGCCGTTGTGGAACGTCACCCCCTGGCGCAGGGCCATCGTGTGGGTCAGCCCGTCGTCGCTGACGGTGTGCTCGGCCACAAGTTCCGGGATCGGCTGGTACTGGGCGTCGTAGGTGAACAGCCCCTCGTAGGCGCAGAAGCCGAGCACCGCGATCAGTTCGGCGGTGGACTGGTGCTCGTCGAGGTGCGGCGGTTCGCCGATGGTGGCGACCCGCAGGATGCCGCCCGGCGTGCCCGCCGACGGGTCGTCCTGCATCGCCCGGATCACCGCCGCCGAGGCCTGGCCGCCGCCCGCCCGGCCGACGAGGGCGGAAAGGGCCGCGACGCCCAACCCGGCCGCCGCGCCCCGCCGCAGCACCGAACGGCGGTCGAGTCGGCCCTGCTGCCAATCGCCGACGATCGCGGCGATCTCGCGGTGGATCGCCGGGGTGGTCCTGCCTGCCGGTCGCCTCATCGTGACCTCCTGGGTTCAGAACGGAGCGCCGGCAACCTCGCCGGCGCGCGTGGGGATAGCGGTCGGGTCTTCGCCGCTCGCGCTCCTCGGCCGCCGCACCTCCTCGTTCCCGATTGCCCCGCGTGGACGCGCCGCATCTTGAATCCATGCCCAGCGGCTGTCAACGCCGGGGCTCGTCCGGGCGCCCGTCGTCCGGGGCCGTGCGCGACCGCCGCCGGGTGGGGATTGACGGGCACGCTCCAAGTTGTAGCATGGAAATGGTCGATGACACGGGGGTCGCGAGGAACCGCCCGAAGCGGGATCGGCGGCGGGCGGCGCGGCTCCCGGCATCGCAGCGCCGCCGGCGCTGGCGGCAAGGAAGGTTGGCCATGTCCATGTCCATGCCCATGCCCATGTTCGGGACGATCGGCCGTCTCCACCCTCGCCCTGGAACCGATCACGACCTGCGGGCGCTGTCCGGGGAGTGGGCGCTGGCGATCCGCGACCGGATTCCGGGGGTCGTCGTCCGGTTGGAAGGTCGCCCGGCCGAGCGATCCGGCGAGGTGGTCATCGTCGTGCTGATGCAGGACGAGGCGACCTACCGCGACCTCGCCGCGTTGCCGGAGCAAGACGTCTGGTACCGCCGCCTGCGCGCGTGCCTGGTGGACGATCCGGTATGGGACGACATCGCCTGGGACCTCTTCGAGGTCGATCGCGTCGCCGGCTGACGATGGCGGGACGCGAAAATGGGGGAGAGGCGTTGCCGCCCCTCCCCCGCTGTGCCGGGACCGATCCGGTTGCCCGGCACGCCGCCGTCGCTAGCTGACGAAGGCGACGTTGTAGTTGCCGCCGGAGGCATCGGCGATGGCGGTGCCGCCGTTGGACGTGACGTTGAGGTTGGTGGAGTTGGCCATCGCGCCGCCGTCCACCGCCACGCCGCCGAGCGTGTCGCCCACGCCGATGGCGTTGCCGGCGTTGCCGCCGGAGTTGATGTCGCCGACCGCGACCGCGCCGCCGTTGGCGGAGGCATCCGCCCCGCCGCCGTTGCCGGC
This sequence comes from Chloroflexota bacterium, assembly GCA_023423795.1. Classification (GTDB taxonomy): domain Bacteria; phylum Chloroflexota; class Chloroflexia; order Thermomicrobiales; family UBA6265; genus CADCWF01. The sequence goes on from JAFAEX010000035.1 coordinate 6,289, forward strand.
CGATGCGACCTCGCTGCCGCCGTCGTCACCGCCGCCGAAAATCCGGTCCCACAACCGGCCCTGAGAGAACTCGAACGCGCTCATGCGTCCCTCCCGCTTGTCGTGGCGCCCGCGGGCGCGCCGTTGCCGGGCCGTTCCGCCCGGCACATCACCGAACCCCGCGCATCCCCGATGCCACGGAGCCGGTACGCCTGTTTGGACGCCTGCCGCGCCCGGTTGGTTTCGCCCCGCGCGCCGGTTTGCCGAGGTTCGGCGCGTCGGCGCGGGCGTGAGCGGCGCTGCGATGCCCGTGGATGCCGCGGAACCCGGCGCACCGATGCGCCGTCATTTGATCGCCACCGGCGCGGGTGGTAGCCTGACCCGCTGTTGATCCGCCATGCCGTGCCGTGCCGCGCGCCCGTTCCCGGCCGGGGTGCGCACCGAACCGGGGCCGCCGCCGGGCGTTGCCCGCGAGGGTCGTCGATGAGCGAACGCGACCGCCCCGCCGACCAGCCCGGACCGCCGGAAAGCGCCGGGAAGGGCGCCCCGCAGACGCCGCCCGCGCCGGAGCGGCCGCGGGC
>JAFAEX010000037.1 GCA_023423795.1 Chloroflexota bacterium
ACGAGATCCCTCGACACGCTCGGGATGACGGGATTGCGGCTAACTCGAGTCACTCCGGCGCGACCGGCGTCGCCGGCGAGCCGAGGGCGGTCACCGGCTCGACCGGGGCATATCCGGTCAGTTCGACGTACGCGTCGCCGCCGATCGGCTCCCCGCTCTTCGATCCGGAAACGGTGCACGCCCCTTCCCAGTAGATGATCCCGGTGCTGAACCGGGTGTCCAGTTCCTGGTCGGGCAAGACCGGAGTGACCGTCAGCGCCAGCCGTTCCGGCGCGACCGCGATCTCCCAGCCCTGCGGCCAGGTGACGCCGGTTTCCGGGCTCGTCCACGTGCCGAGGGGGTCGATCCGAAACTCGTCGGCCCCGAGGACGGTCAGCGTGCCGGCGGCATCGACGATCGAGCCGTCCACCATCAACGGCCGCCCGGCGCCATCGTGGATGACGTAGAGCATCACCTCGAATTCGTCCTGGAGTTGGATCGCGTACCAGTCCCAGCCGCCGTCTTCGAAGGTGGTGAAGTTGCCCCACTGGTGGTCCATCCAGCCGGCGCCGGTCACGCGCAGGTCCTCGTCGCCGACCCGCAGGACGCCCGCGATCGGCATCCGGGTCCGGGAGTAGTACCAGGAGTGGGTGCCGTTGCCGTAGTCGATGTAGCCGTCGCCCTGGTGCAGCGCGGCGGGTTTGCCGGGCTCCAGCGCGAGGTCGATGCCGTAGCCCGGAAGGTCGGCGCGGAGTTCATCCCGCCCGCCCTCGCCAAGCATCGACCAGCCATCGATCGCCAGGTCCATCGCCACGCGGTCGCCGCGCACGCCGCGCGGCCCGACGATGCGCTGGTCGTACTGGAACGTGCCCGCTCCCGCGTCGGTGACGGCGAAATGCGAGACGTAGCCTTCGAGGTCGCCGCGCCGCGCCCGGAAGATGACGAACTCGAAGCCGTAGCGGTCGCCGTCTTCCGTCGCGAGGTGGCCGGTGTAGTACCACCACTCGGTCGCGGCGTCGTCGTGCGGGCCGCTGTCGGCGGGGAACGCGAGGGGGCGCGGGGCATCCGGCGGCGGTGCGTTGACCGGCTTCGCGATGCCGGATTGGGCGCCGGCCCGCGCCGACCCCAGCGGCGAGGCCAAGGCGGCCGCCAAGAGCGCCGAGGCCCGGCGGCGCGAGAACCGTTCGGGGTACGTCATCAGGCGGAGTCCTCCACGAGCAGCCGGGACGGGAGCAGGCGCTCCAGCGGTTTCGGCAGCCACCAGTTCCAGTCGCCGAACAGGCGCATCGTCGCCGGCACCAGTAGCGCCCGGATCACGGTGGCGTCCAGCAGCACCGCCAGCGCGATGCCGAACCCGAGCGCCTTGATCAGCACGACGTCTGCCGAGACGAACGAACCGGTGACGACGACCACCAGCAACGCGGCCGAGGTGATGATCCGCCCGGAGCGTTGCATGCCGACGGCCACCGCGCGCTCGTTGTCGTGGGTCCGCTCCCACTCCTCCCTGATCCGGGAGAGGAGGAAGACCTCGTAGTCCATGGAAATCCCGAACAGGACGCAGAACATGATGACGGGCAGGCTGGATTCGACGAACCCCTGCGGGTCGAAACCGAGCAGGCCGCTCAGGTGGCCGTCCTGGAAGACCCACACCAGCGCGCCGTAGGACGCCAGGATCGACATCCCGTTCATCAGGATCGCCTTGATCGGCAGCAGCACCGAACGGAACAGGAGCAGCAGCACGATGAACGTCGCGCCGACGATGAACGCGGCCACCCGCGGGAATTGGCCGTACATCTCGGCGACCACGTCCACGATCTCGGCGGTGCCGCCGTCCACGAGCAGCGACAGGTCGCCGCCGGGATCGCTGGCGCGGATCGTCCGCAACAGGTCCTTGTTACGCTCGTCGTTCGGCAGGTACTTCGAATAGGCGAGGATCACCGCCGCTCGGTCGTTTGCGAGGCGGTCGAGGCCGGTTTCGAACCCGAACTGGTCCAGCACGTTCTGCGCCCGAACCAGGAACGCCGACCAGTCCGCAGGCAAGCCCGGCAGCACCGGGCTCTGCACGCGGGCGATGCGCGGGTCGCCGGCGAGGTCGCGCGCCACCCCGTGCAGCGCCTGCAGGTTGTCGTCGGTGAACATCGACGTCGGCGAGCGGGCGACGACGAGGAACGGCGAGATCTCCCCCATCCCGTATTCGTCCACCAGCAGGTCGAACGCCTGCCGCGAGGGCAGGTCGCGCGGGAGGATCGTCGCGTCCGGCGACGAGATGTTGGCGTGCAGGAACGGCCAGCCGAGCAGGCCGAGCAGCGCCAGCGTCGGCAGCATGAACCGCCACGGGTGGGCCATCACCCGCGTCGAAAGGTCGATCCAGAAGCGGTCGGCGCGTTCTTCACTCGACGGTCGCCGACGGATTGCCCAGCGATCGATGTTCGTGCCGACGATCGCCAGCAGCGCGGGCAGCAGCGTCAGCGCGGCGAGGGTCGCCCACAGCACCACGAACGCGCCGGAGACGCCGACCGAGCGCAGGAACATGAAGTCGAAGAAGGAGAGCCCGGCGAGGCCGATCAGCACGGTCGTTCCGGAGAAGAAGACCGCCTTGCCGGCGGTTGCGATGGTGCGCTCCACCGCGCCGGGTACGTCCCGCGGGGATCGCGCCAGTTCTTCCCGGTAGCGGCTGGTGATGAACAGCGAATAGTCCACCGCCAGCCCGAGCCCGAGCATGGTGGCGAGGTTGAGCACAAAAATCGACAGGTCGAACCGTTGCGCGACCAGCCAGAGCGTCAGCAGCACCGCGCCGACACCGGCGGCGCCGACCGCCAGCGGCATCGCGGCGGCGACGACCGAGCGGAAGACGAACAGCAGCGCCAGCAACGCGAACGGAAAGGCGATCAGTTCGGCCCGGCGCAGGTCACGCTGCGATACCTCCTCGATGTCGCGGTAGAAGGCGGGTGCGCCCGCCACCAGCATGTCGAGGTCGCCGGGGTCGCCGAGCGCGGCCTCGAACTCCGGCACCAGCCGCTGCGCTTCCTCCGGCGGCAGGTCCAGCCCCACCAGCACGTAGGCGGTGGTGCGGTCGTCCGAGACGAGGTTGCGGTCGAGCGTCGGCAGGATGACGTCGGTGACGTTCGGCAGGCGGGTGACCGGCCGCACCGTCGCCTCGATCAGGCGCAGCGGCGCCGGAAAATCGATCGGCGCCCCGTCGGAGCGGAAGACGACCAGCATCTGGGACGGCGGGAACCCGAGTTCGTCTTGCAACACCGTTCGCGCGGTGGCCGCTTCGGAACGGGGAGACGAAAAGCCGCCGACTTGCAGCGGTTCATCGACGCGCGGCAGGACCGGCAGCGCCGCCAGCAGCAGGACCGCCCAGACGGCGACCACCAACCACCGAAAGCGGACGGCGCGGCGGCCGAGGGCGGCGAAAACGCCGCGGGCTGCGGGAGGGGCTGAATCCACCAAACGAACCTCGGAACGCGACGACGAACGGACCGCCCCGGCGAGGACCGGTCCCCGGCGACGCGCCCTCGTCCGGCGCAATGATCGTTCGTCGCCCCCATGCGCCGCCGCTTCGGCCGCCCGTAGCGGCGTCGGGTTCGGCGGTTATGCCCCGTGGCCGGGTTCGATCGCGAGGAATGCGCCGTCCGGTCCCCGCCGCACCCGGCGCAATCCGGTGACCGCCGTCACCGGGAGGTGACCGTAGATGTGGGGGAACGCGTCGTCCGGGTCCTCGAAGATGGTCGGCGCATCGACCCGGGCGAGATCGATGGTGAGGACGATGAAGGGCCGGGGGTCGCCCGTGTAGAAGCGGTTGCCGACCTCGATCACCCGCTCGTCACCCTTCGTCGTATGGATGAAACCCTCGGCGTCGAATGGCTCCGGGGCGTAGTGATCCCGCCCGGCGTGGGCCGCCCAGTGCGGTTCCGGCACGAGGTGCAGCGTCTCGCCGGTCGCCACCCGCGACCAGTTCTTGCCGTCGTCCGTGGATGCCATCGACCCTCCCAACCCGGCGCGACCCGTCGCGGCCTACCGGATGCGTAGGAGCGGCAGTGTAGGGCTTCGGCGCTCCGCCGTATCGCCGAAGCGATCGAAGCAGGACGCGCGGGGCGACCGGCACGCTCGAACCGTCCGTTCACCATCGGACCCGGAACCGGGCACGAACGAGGGTTCCCGAAAACGCGGCGGGCCTCAGGATCGTTCGGGAAGGCGTGGGGATCCCCGGATCTCGCGGGTTCACCGGTCCAGCCAGGGGAGGTCGTCTCGTGCCCAGCCAGTCCAATCCGCCGAACCGCCAGCGCCGCTCGGTTGTCGTGCTGCTCGCCGCCCTCGTTTTTCTGGTTGCGTTCGGGTTTTCGCCGCTGGCGAGCGTCGCCCAGCAGAGCGTCGGCTACGCCTACGTCGAACTGAACATGCGGGCGGAGCCGGACCCGAACGCGACGATCGTCGCGTTCGTGCCGCGCGGCGCGCAGGTGACGCGCACGGGAGGCGCGGAAGTCAACGGGTACATCCCGGTCGTCTACCTCGGCGCGCCGGGCTGGGTGATCGCGCTCGGCATCGTCGATCGGCCGGAGGATGTCGCCCCGGCCGGATCGGACCCGTTCGCGCCGACGCCGACGCCGACGCCGACCCCGGCGGCAGGCGCACCGACCCCGACGCCCGCCCCGGTCCCGGCCACGTCGGATACCCGCGTCACCCTGTCCGCGCTCGTCCTGCGCGCCGGCCCGAGCACCGACGCCGCGGCGATCCTCGTGATGCCCGAAGGCGCGACGGTGACGCTGACGGGCGAGGGCGCCGAAAACGGCTACGTGACGGTGGACTACGGCGGCACGCGCGGCTGGGCCTACGCCGACCTGCTCGCCCGCCCGGACGAGGTGTAGGCGTCTCGGGTCACCCCTACCGCCGTCCGTCCGTCATCCCGAGCACCACCATCGTCATCCCGAGCCCGCCGAGGGATCTCGTCGTTGCTCGACTCCTCGACTCCTCGACTCGTGAACGAGATCCCTCGGCGGGCTCGGGATG
>JAFAEX010000059.1 GCA_023423795.1 Chloroflexota bacterium
ACCAGCGCTCGCGGGGGGCGGCCGTCCGTTCGCAGGGAGGACCGCCGCCCACGACGAGTCCGGATCAGGCGGCCGGCGTCGCCTCGCCGCCGGTCTGCTCGGCGACGAGGGCTTCGGCGATGATCGCGTCCACTTCGTCCGGCCCCGGCACCTGCGGGATGGCGTACCAGTCATCCGGCAGCTCGTCGTTGGCCCACTCGCAGACGTTCTCGTCGGTGATCATCGGCAGCGGGACGTTGACGTAGCTGGGGGTTTCCTCGCCGGCCACGGCCATGATGGCCAGGTCGAGCGAGATGACCGCCATGTAGTTGACCTGCGCGGTGGCGACCGAGGAGAAGCCCTCGGGCAGCAGGGCGCACCACTGCTTCAGGTAGGCGTTGAAGTTCTCGCCGGTGATGGGAACCAGCGGCAGCCCCATCTGCTGGAAGGTCTTGAGCGCGGCCGAGGCGTGCGCGCCGGCCTGCGCCCAGACGCCGTTGACGCTCGGGTGGGCGGCCAGCAGGCTCGCCATCTCGGTCAGGGCCGGGGCCTCGTTGTACTCGATGTTGGCCGTGCCCACGATCTCGATGCCGGGGTTGGCGTCGAAGACTTCCTTCGCCCCGGCCCAGCGCGCCTCGGAGACGGAGACGCCGGCCGGGCCGTTGATGGCCAGGATCTGGCCTTCGCCGCCGAGCCGATCGACCAGCCACTGCGCGGTCATCCGGCCCCACTCGTGCTGGTCGGTGTTGACCTTGGCGGTCAGCTTGTCGGTGGTGACCAGCGAGTCCCAGTTGACGACCTTGACACCGGCGGCGTCGGCGGATTCGACCACCTGGTCGAGCGCGGTGGCCGAGCCGGCGATCAGCAGGGCGATGTCGTACTGCTGGTCGATCATCGTCTGGATCTGGGCGATCTGGGTGGCGGTGTCGCCGTTGGCGTCGAAGACCTGGAATTCGATCTCCATGCCGAGGCCGCGCAGGCGCTCGATCTCGGCCTCGATCTCGTTCTGGGTCTCGGTCATCCACGACGGGGTCGTGTAGATCGTGGACCAGCCGACCTTCAGCGGGCCGACGTCGGCCACCGCCGGGGTGGCGTCCTGCGCCAGGGTGATCATCCGGGAAGACGCCACGCCGCCGATCGCGGCGGCGAAGGCGGCGGAGCGGGTCATGAACGAGCGGCGGGAACAGCGCGACGAGGCCATGTGCGGTCCTCCATCAACGGTCTTCAACGGGTCAGTGACGGTTCGTGTGCTTGCCGGTACCCCTTCCCTCGCACGGGCGTGTGCGGGCCGCACCTCCAGTTTTCGGGTGGTCGCGCACGGCGACGGGGCAGCCGCGCGGGGCGCCCCGGACGGCGCGGACGTTCCGCCGGCGCAGGTGGCCGGGTCGCCAGACCGGTTCGGGCGCGGGGGATCGTACCAACGCATCCCGGATCGCTCAACAGGAGGGACGCCGCGCGCGGGTGCGGGAGGCGCCGGCGGCGTCCCCGATGCGACCGGCGCGCTGTCGCCCGGTTGGCAGCCGCCGCCGCGCCTGCCGCCGAGAATGGCCGCATGGAACCCGGGAGGACCGGGGCCGGATCGGCGCAACGGAGCGGCGGCCATGTTCAGCACGACGGTTGCGACGCCAGCGGTCACCATCACGAACCCGGCGGCATTCGCGCCCGCCGACGGACTCGCCGCCCTGCTCGCCGCGCGCGGCTGGCGGGCCAACGTCGCCCACTACCGCGGCGGCGACGGCGCACCGTGGTCGGTCGAACTGCGGGACGCCAACGGCCGTCGCGTGGGCGAGGGCGAGGGCGACGCCGAGCGGGAGGCCTTGCAGGCGGCGCTCGCCGACGCCCTCCGGCGTGAGGAAGCGCGCTAGCCGCGGCCCGGTCCCTCCGCATTTCGGCTGCACCCCGCCCGAGCCGCGGCACCCGTCGTGCGCCACCGGCGTCGGCGGGCGTCTGGCCCGCCACGACACGGTGGAGGTGTGCGCCATGGACGACGTCGAACTGGTCGAGTTCATGTCCGACGACGACGTGCTATCCACGTTCGGGGCGGCCGGCGCGAACGGCGTGGTCGATCCCGCCGTCTACGCCCGGGTCATGGCCACCGAACTGATCCGGGCACGCCAGCGGGTCAACCTGTACCGAACGTTGTACGCCTCGTTCCTCGAAGCCGGGAAGCCGTTCATGGTCGAAAACCTCGACGACGAACCCGACGGCGAGATCGACGACATCCCCGTGAAACTCGTGTTCTCCGACGACCCCGACCACGTGCGCGGGCTGGAGGAAGCCGGCAACGTCAACGTCTGGTCCGAACCGGAGTTGCTCGAAGCGCTGACGCAGGAGCGCGCGGTCCAGCAGTTCTTCACCGACCTGCTCCAGGAACTCGAACCGGCGGTGTAGGCCTACTCGCCGGCCCGACTGCGGACCGTTGGCGCGACAGGGCACGGGGGGTCCATTCGCGAGGGCCGGGGGCGAATGGCCGCGCCCCGGCCCTCGTTGAACGTGCTATCGATCCGGCTCCGCACCCCGCACGGGAGCAGCCCCGGCCGGTCCGCTCGCGAGCCGAGCCGGCGGCGCCGCGAGGATCGCCGCGACCCGTCCCCGGAACGCCTCTTCGGCGTCCGCGGCGCTGCGGTCCAGCGCCGAGAAGAAGTCGATCAGCTTGCGCCGGAGCGACGGCGGGAGCGGCGACGCCCGGGGCGAGGCGACCTCTTCCCGCCAGACGGCAAGGTGGAGCAGCTCGACCTGCCCGCCTGCCGCCGTCAATTGGCCGCGCACGAGGAGCGCGGCTTCCTCCGGCGTGGCGCAATCCAGGTTGCGCGCGACGTGGGCGACGATCTCATAGCGGGGCATGGGCACTCCAGTTCGTCGGCGTCGAGCCGCGCGGCTATCCCTTGCGGCCCTTCCGGCGCTTTTCCACCTTGCGCGGCTTCGGCGGTTTCGCGGCCTTCTGCGACCGCTGCGGTTCCGGCCCGGAGGGCTTCGGCGGGCTTGGGATGAGCGGGGTGTTGTCGGTCATCGAGTGGTTCCTCCTGCGCGATGCGCGTCGTGGTGCGGTCGCCGACGGCGTTCAGCGGCGCCGCTGGTGGTCACGAACGATGGCGTCGGCTTCGGCCACGGACGAGGTGCGCTGCCAGACGCCCGGGTCCTTCCCGGTCAACGCCGCCTGGACCTCTGCGACCGTCATCGCGCCCGCGTCGTCCAACTCCAGCGCGTACATCTGCTCCGGCCAGCCATCCGGCGCGTGGTCCACGAGCGCCCGAATGCGCTCGACCAACCCGGCCGGGACGGGGTCGGGGCGCGGCGCACCAAGTTCCTGGGCGATTGCGATCCATTCCGCAAGCGAATAGCAGACGCGAGCCATGCGGTCTCCTCGGTGGGTTCGCGAGATGGGGCAGTGACGGTTCGCCAGCAATCGATGGCGGCCCGGCGTTCGGGAATCGCGGGCGGCCACGACGGAGCGCTCGCCGGCGACGGTGGTGACGGTGCGTCGCGGCGTACGGGTACGAGGGACGGCAAGCCACCCGCGCCCGGAGTTCCGTGCGGCCGATGCGGCGTATCGACGGTTCGAGGAGCGTGCGCAGTCGGCGAAACCGCGAGGGGCGCAGCAACGGTGGGGTCGCCGACCGTTCGACCGCGGCGCGGGAGGTTCCGCGGAGGGTTCACGCGCACCATACCACGCGCCTCGCGCAGCCGGTTGGGTGCGTGGCCGTCCCGACGCGCCCGGAGCAACGCTGCTCCTCTCGGCCGAAGGTGAACCGAGGACCGCCCCGACTGATCAACCGTGGTAACATAACCGTGACGAAACGATTTCGTCTTGCATGCTTCTGGATTAAAACTCGCACTTGAGCGGAATGTTGTTCCAGTGGCATGGTGCATTGCAACCATAAACTTGTCCCCGCGCCGCCCCGCCCGATCCACGGGCGGGGCGTGCCGCTCGCGGGACGGGTGTGGGTGGTGCAGGCTGAGGGCCGTGCCGGTCCGCGGTCCACGACCGGCGCGACCGGTGTCGGGGCGTGCCGGTCGCGCCGCCCGGGGTATTACCAAGGAGTCGAACGGTGCAGTACGAGATCATTTGCCTGGTCGCGGGCGAGCGGCGAGCGCTCCGGGTCACTGCCGCCAACGCGGCGGCGGCGGTCGCCAACGCGCAACTGCTGGCGCCCGACCAGTTCGAGCTGCTGGCCGTGCTCCGGGATGGGCAAGGTCCTTCGGCGAACGCCCAGGCATCCGGGAGCAATTAGGACGGTCGGCAGATTCGGGCGAGTCCCGGGGATCGGCTCGTGACTCGCCGGATCGCTTCGCCGCCTGCCACCGTGCCCATGGAGCTGGCGATCGTCAGGACTACGCGCCTGCTTCCCGATCGACCTCGGCGACGATCGTGGCGACGGCATCGCCGATGCACGCCGCCGGCGTCGCGAACGTCTTCTCGTTGAGCCGGCGATCGGCCTCGGCGTCCCATCGCCCGAGCTGGTCGTTGCGATCCTGTTCGCCGACGCGGGCCGTCCAGCCTCCGGTCTCTTCGTGGTGGACGGCGCGGATCTCGAACACCCGGTGGCGCGCCGGGTCGCCCGTCGGGTGGCTTACCCCGACCAGGACGTGGCGGTCGCGCCGCTCTCCCGGCCGGTCATCGGCCCTCCCGCTGCTCCCCTGAAGCGGCCTCCGCTCCGATTCGCCCCGACTGGCTTCCGACGATTCGCGGCGCATGCGATCACCCTCCTGCGAAGGCAGCGGTGCATGAACCGGACCACGCGCCCACGGCCGAATCCGCTCGGCGACCGGCGGTGGCCGCCATCCCGAGGGCCGGTGCTGCCACAGTGGGCGGCGTGCCCTCCGGCGCCACGCGGGCAACCCCCACGTATGCAGCCCGGGTATGGCGGGAGTTCGTGCGCCCGTGCGTGTTGTCATGGCGTACCCTACGCGTCGGGAAAGCGTCCCTCGACTAGTGCGGTGAGGCGGCGGCCGCCAGGCAACCGCCCGGCATGCGGTGCACGAACGAATGGGCGTGCGGGTGGTTCGCCACGCTTGGCGGCATGGAAGGATGGAGCGTGGCAGCACCACGGCGTAGCGGCGGCACGGCGAGCGGCGGATCCAACCCCGAGTTCGGCGACACCGCGCCCGCGCCCCGATCGGCGCGTCGGCCCGAGATGATCAAGCAGCGCCGCGAGGAACGCCTCCAGCGGGAAGAACGGGAGCGGAAGCAGAAACTGCTCGCCATCGGCGGCGCGGTCGTGGTGGTCATCCTGCTGGTTGCCGGGTTCATGGTCCTGCGCGGCCGGCAGCCGCCGCCCTCGATTGCCGACGGCGGCCGGGTGCCGCCGCCGGCCGGGGTGGAAACGTTCACCAACCTGTCGCGCGACCACGTGGACGGGCCGGTCGCGTACGAGCAGACGCCGCCGGTCGGCGGCGCGCACTCGCCGGTGTGGCAGAACTGCGGTTACTACCCGGCGCCCGTCGGCAACGAGCACGCGGTCCACTCGCTGGAACACGGCGCGGTCTGGATCACCTACCGGCCCGACCTGCCGGCGGAGCAACTGGACCTGCTGCGTTCGCTGGGCGAAGACCGGACCTTCATCCTCGTCAGCCCGTACCCCGACCTGCCGTCGCCGGTCGTCGCCTCGGCGTGGGGCGCGCAGCTCCGGCTGGAATCCACCGACGACCCGCGGCTCGGCGAGTTCATCCGCGCCTTCCGGCAGGGGCCGCAGACGCCCGAGCCGGGCGCGGCCTGCATCGGCGGCACCTCGGAGACGATCTGATGCCCGGTTTGCCGTTTTCGTCTACCGCGCCCGGCGGTCGCGCCGGGCCTCGCTCCCGATTCTCGCCGGGCGTGCGCGCCGTCGCCGGCGCGGTCGTGCTGGCGATCGGGCTGATCCTGGCGGTGCTGGCCGCCTCCGCTCCGGCATCCGGCCTGCAGGCAGCGACGCCGGCCGACGATTCGGCGGACGCCGGGTTCGCCCGCGACATGTCCGACCACCACGCGCAGGCGGTGGAGATGTCGCTGATCGCGGTGGTCCGCACCGAGAACCCGGCGATCCGCACGCTGGCCACCGACATCCTGCTCACCCAGCAGGCCCAGATCGGCATGATGCACGGCTGGCTCGACCTCTGGGGGTTGCCGCTGGCCGGGTTCGGGCCGCGCATGGCCTGGATGGGCCACCCGATCGACGGGCCGATGCCGGGCATGGCGACCGCCGAGGAGATGGCCAGCCTGCGCGAGTTGCCGCCGGACGAAGCCGACGTCCGCTTCCTCGAACTGATGATCCGCCACCACAAGGGAGGGCTGCACATGGCCCAGTCCGGCATCGACCTCGCCGGTCAGTCGGTCGTCCGCCGCCTCGCCGAGGCGATGCTGATGGGCCAGCAAGCGGAGATCGACGCCATGGAGCGGATGCTGGACGAGATGGCGGCAACCCCGGTGGCGGGCGGGTGACGAGAAGCGCGGTTGCTCCATGGATCTGGCTACGGGGATCGCCTTAGGCTGATGGCGGTTGCCAAAATAATCCGGACACCGGCGGGTCGGGCGCGATGAATCGCGCCCCTACGGCACGGTTGAACTGCCGCGCACTGTAGGGGCGCGATTCATCGCGCCCGCCGCTGGGCCGGTACCCGGATCAAATGGGCAAACGCCATAAATCCCAGGCTACGTCAACGAAGCCCCTCCGGGGCGGAACGCGGGCCGTGGCCGCCCGGTTTTGGCAACCGCCATAAGCCGCCGAGACCTCTCCTTCAATCGGGCTTGGCGGGGACGATGACCCGCAAAGCGCCCGGTAGCGCCCGGAACGTGACCGGGGTGGCGCCGAGGTCGCGGCTGTCCGCGGCGCAGGGCAGCGGGCGGCGGCTCTCGATGCGGACGCTCGACGAACGGTAGGTCGTCACCTTGGGGGCGTAGCGCTGGCGGCCGAAGGCGACGCCGGCGAAGTGGCGCACCAGTTCCATCCGGGAAAAGCGGGAGTAGACGACCACGTCCAGCTTGCCGTCGCCGATGTCGGCGTCCGGCGCGACCGTGAAGCCGAGTCCCATGTAGGGGCCGTTGGCGACGATGACGGTGAGCGCCCGCGTGGCCACGATCCGGTCGTCGAGATGCAGCGTCATCCGCGAGGGCGGGAACTTCGCGAGCAGGCGCAGCGCGGGGACGATGGCCCGAAACTCTCCCGCGTCGATGCGGTCGGCCTCGGCGAACATGGCGGCATTCAGGCCGACCGAGCCGGCTTCCATGAACGGTATGTCGTTGGCCTCGCCGACGTCGATGGCGCGGACCTGCCCTGTCGCGATGACCGCCGCTGCCTCGTCGAGGTCGCGCGGGATTCCGAGGCTGCGGGCCACGTTCATCAGGCTGCCGAGCGGCAGGATGCCGAGCGCGGTGTCCTGCCCAGCCAGCGCGCCGGCGATCGCGGCGATCGTGCCGTCGCCGCCGGCGGCCACGACGATGTCGTAGCCCTCGTCCGCCGCCGCCAGCGCCGTCGCGATCCCGTGTTCCTCCGATTCGGTGACGACCACCTCGTCGCCCAGCCCGTGGGCGGCGGCGACCCGGCGCACGTCCTCCTCGGTGGCGGCGTTGGTCGAGATGCCGACCTTTGCCCCGGACGAGGGGTTGAGCAGGATGCGGATGCGCCCGCGCGGCGGGGCGGGCGCGGCGGCTGGGTTGTCGTGACCACGCTCCGCCGCCGAGGCCGCGTCGAACGCGACCGTTGCGCCATCGCTCCCGGCGTCGTCCGTCACCAGCCCAACTCCTCGCGCAGATCGTTTTCACCAGTATCCGGCCCGACGGCCGGCGCCGCCAAAGCGCAGGGGACGTGCCGCGACGGCGCATCCGGGCACGGCGCGTGCGCCGCCATCGACGACGGACCCGGTGCGCTCCGCATTGCCCAGTTCATCCGAACGATTGGCGAGGCTGGAATCGGAGCGCGCTGCATGACGTCATTCGTCGTCATCCCTCGACGGGGCTGGGGTGATGGCGCAGGGGTTGGTAGACCGGCGGAGTTCCGTAACGGGCGCTATGGAGGAGGGCGGACGATGGACGGCGCGGTGCAACCGATCCCCGGGGTGATGCTCGACGACGCCTGGCGATTGCTGGGCGATCGTTCCCCGGCGGATGTGCGGCTGGAGGTCGAAGCCATCGAACCGGAGGAGGCGATCACCCGCATCCGTTATCGGCTGGTGGATGCCGCCGGCGCGCCCCTCGCCGACGCGGCCGGGGAACCGCTCGGCCTCGCCGGAGCGTCGGACGCCCCGCCGGCCGGACTGCGCGTCGGCGACCGGCTCCCGCTCCCCGGGCGTGACGCGGTCGGCACGCCGATCCATGATCCATATCGAGAGACGTGAGACGTGAGTCGTTTACGCACGGTCCCGATGCCCGCCCTGCGCCTATCGACTCACGCCTCACGTCTCACGACTCACGCCTCTCGCCTGTGGGCGCGACCCGCAGCGAGCGGATCGGTGAGGCCAGCAGCCACAGCGGGGCCAACGCCGCGGCGACGGCGCAGGCGAACAGGGCCGGTCGCAGCCCGATCGACGTTGCGAGCGTGCCGCCCAAGAGCGCCCCGAGCGGGTAGGCCCCGTAGACGAGGAAGCGGTGGCTGGCCGTTACTCGCGCCTGGAGCCGGTCCGGCGTCACCGCCTGCCGCAGGCTCCACTGGTTGACGTTGGCGATCGCCCCGGCGAATCCGCCGATGGCCTGCGCCGCGACCAGAATCGCCACCGCAGCGTTTCCCTGCGCCAGCGGCACGAGCAGCAGCGCGGCGCCCTCGGTCACCCAGCCCCAGCAGACGGCAGGGCCGAATCCGACCCGGTTCGCAACCCGTTCGGCAAGCAGGCCTCCCGGCACGGCGGCGATGCCGCCAACCGCCAGCACCAGCCCGAGTTCCGCCGCGTCCAGCCCCAGGTCCCGCGCGGCGAACAGGACGTAGACGGCCCGCACCGCCTCGACGAAGAGGCTGGCCGCGGCCGATGCGACTACGATCGGGCGCAGCAGGCGGTGCCCCAGCAAGGCCCGGACGCCTTCGCCGGTCTCGGCCCGGAACCCGGCGCGGACCGCGGAAACCGGCCGCGGCGGTTCGGGCGCTTCGGGTGCAGCCAGCAGCGCCGCCGAGGCGACGAACGAGGCAGCCGTTGCCGCCACCGCGAGCGGGGCCGTCACCGCCTGCACCAGCAGCCCGGCCAGGCCCGGGCCGGTCGATTCGGCCACGGAGTAACTGACCTGGATCTTCCCGTTGGCCTCGACCAGCCGGGCGCGATCGACGACGGACGGGACGTAGGCGTAGTGAGCGACGTCGAAGACGACCGCCAGCACGCCGGCCAGCAGCGCGACGACGCACAGCAGTTCGAAGCCCAGACCGCCGAGCAGCGACGCGACCGGGATGGCGCCCAGTACGACCGCCCGGCCCAGGTCGGCGGCCACCAGGATCGGGCGCAACCGGCGGGCGCGGTCGATCCACACCCCGAGCGGCAGGCTGCACAGCAGCCACGGCGCGTGCCCGATGGCCGCCAGCATCCCCATCTGGAACGGGGATGCGCCGAGCCAAACCGCGGCGGTCAGCGGCAGGGCGAGCGCCGAGACCTGCGCCCCGAACAGCGCGACGGTCAGTGCGGCCCACAGGCGGCGGAAGCGGCCGGCGGCAGCATCGCCCGCAACGTCCGTTTCCGCGCGACCGGCCGCCAGCGTCGTGGTTCCCATGTCGCGCCCTCCAGGTACGTTACCAATATGGACCATACAAACGGTAACTCTTGCGCATAGGGAGTGCCACCATTCATCTGCGGCAGAGTGGTAACATCGAGCATGGCAACGACGACCGCCGCCGCGAGACGCGCAGCCTTCACCCCGACGCCGGGCAGCGGGGAGTACCCCCGGCTGCTGGGCGGCCGGTTGTGCCTCGATTTCGTCAACACGCTGGAAGATCTGCGCAGCGCCGCCCCGCAGGAGTTCCTGCTCGATGCTCGCGACCTCGCCGGCTGGGGACGGCACGCCGGCATCCTGTCTCCAGCCGAGTCCGATGCCGTGCGCGCGCTCGCGGCGGCACGGCCGGACGATGCGGCGGCGGCATTCGGCCGGGCGCTGGCCCTGCGCGCCGCGCTCACCCGCGCCTTCGACGCCATCGCCGACGGCATCGAGCCGGCGGCGGCCGACCTCGCGGCGATCGCGACGGTGTTCGCCGCTGGGTTGGATCGCGCCGAACTCGCGCCCGCCGGTGATGGGTTCGATTGGCGCTGGCCTGCCGGGGACGGCTCGCCGGACCGGCTGGCGTGGGAGGCGGCGCGCTCGGCGATCGAACTGCTGCGGACGGCCGAACCGGGCCGGATTCGCCGCTGCCCGGGCCCGGACGGCGGCTGCGGCTGGCTGTTCTACGACGACAGCCGCAACGGCCGCCGACGGTGGTGCAGCATGGAAGGCTGCGGCAGCCAGGCCAAGATGCGGCGGTACCGGGCGAAGGACCGCGCCGGTCAGGGGTAGGGCAGGAGCGCTGCCTGCGCACGCCGAGGGCCCCGCTCCGAAACGGCGGCGTCCGACGGTGCCTTGGGGAGAATGAGTCGGACGCCACCGGCGGGCACACGTTGCGGCACGACGGCATTTGGGGATTTGCCGATGTCGTCATCCCGAGC
>JAFAEX010000112.1 GCA_023423795.1 Chloroflexota bacterium
ATCCGAAACTGCTGTCCCAGCCCGAACTGCAAAACCTGACGCGGCGCTTCACGGCCGAAATCTCGATGATGATCGGCCCGAACAAGGACATCCCGGCGCCGGACGTCAACACCAACCCGCAGATCATGGCGTGGTTGATGGACACCTATTCGATGAGCGTGGGCTATTCGGTTCCTGCCGTCGTCACCGGCAAGCCCCTGGTGCTTGGCGGATCGGCTGGCCGTCACGAGGCCACCGGTCGCGGCTGCGTCTACGCCATCGAGGAAGCGGCGCGGACGCTCGGCATGGACCTCACCGCCTCGCGCACCGTCGTCCAGGGGTTCGGCAACGCCGGCTCGGTCGCCGCCCGCCTGATGGCGGAGATCGGATCGCCGGTCGTCGGCGTGTCGGATTCGCGCGGCGGCATCTACAACCCGAAGGGACTCGACCTCGCGGCGGTGGCCGCCCACAAGGAGCGGACCGGATCGGTGGTCGGATTCGCCGGGGCCGACATCGTCACCAACGCGGAGTTGCTGGAACTCCCCTGCGAGATCCTGATTCCAGCCGCGATGGAAAACCAACTCACGGAAGAGAACGCCGGGCGCATCCAGGCCAAACTGGTCGCCGAAGCCGCCAACGGCCCGTCCACGCCCGAGGCCGACGCCATCCTCTACGACAAGGGCGTCTTCGTGCTGCCGGACATCCTCGCCAACGCCGGCGGCGTGACCGTCTCGTACTTCGAGTGGGTGCAGGCGCTGCAGGCGTTCCCGTGGACCGAGAAGGAAGTCAACGAGCGGCTGCGGCAGATCATGGGCCGGTCGTTCTGCGCCGTCCATGAAACGGCCGAACGGCACGGGGTCCACATGCGCACCGCCGCGCTCGTCCGTGCCGTCTCGCGGGTGGCCGAGTTCACCCGGCTCCGGGGCATATACCCGTAGCGCTCGTTTCGCGGCGCAACCGCCGGCTCACTTCCGTCATCCCGAGCGTGTCGAGGGATCTCGTCGGTCGCGCGAATCACGGAAACACGAGATCCCTCGACAGACTCGGGATGACGGGATCAGGACCCTCGGCTGCCCTTCTCGCGGGAGCGCGAGTCCCGTCGCCGAGGTTGCCGCGCGTCCGTGCTCGGGTTTGGACACGGGCCTGGTAGCCGGCGGCGGGGTATGCTCCCCAATCCACGAGCCGCTCGCTGGAGGCGATGCGCCCGGTGACGTCCGATCCCGAAATTCCCGACCACGCCCAAGAACCCGGTACGCCGGAACCCGTCGCGGCCACCGGGAGGCGGCAGGGCGCCGCCTTCTGGCGCTGGATGTTCGTCGGCTCGCTGGCCGCCCTCGTCGTCGTCGTCGCGTTCGGCGCGGGGATGATCTCCGAGCGCATCCTCTTCGCCGGCGGCGGCCTGTTCGAGCGGGCGCGCGGGTTGGGCGGGCCGTCCAGCGGCTCGGTCGTCGAGATGGCCGAGTTGTACCCGCGCTACGCCGAGACGCGCGACCTGATCGAGGACGAGTTCCTGTTCCGGCCGACCGATCCCGACGCCGCCGCGACCTTCGCCGCCGAACTGGAGCAGGGCGCGATCGAGGGGATCGCGGTTGCCGCGGCAACGCCGGTGGCGTCGCTCGACGAGATGCAGCGGCAACTGGACTACGGCGCGGCCCGTGGCGCGGCCGGGGTCCTCGATGATCCGTACACCGTCTTCCTCGAACCGGTCGAGCAGGCGCCGTTAGCGGAAGCGCTGGAAGGCGAGTACGAAGGCATCGGCGTCTGGGTCGAGCACCCGGAGGGCCGGTTCGTCATCGTCGCGCCCATCCCCGGATCGCCGGCCGCCGCCGCCGGGCTGCAACCCGGCGACGTGATGCTGGAAGCGGACGGGGTCGAACTGACCGGGCTTTCCAACGAGGAAGGCCTGAAACTGATCCGCGGCCCGGCCGGGTCCACGGTGACGCTGTTGATCGGTCGGGAGGGGGAAGAGCCGTTCCCGGTCGAGGTCGAGCGGCAGGCGATCGCGATCCCCAGCGTGATCTACGAACCGCAGGCCGACGGCCAGGTGGCGTGGATCAGCGTTGCGGTCTTCGGCGACAAGACGACCGCCCAACTCGACGAGGCGCTGCGCCGGGCCGAGGAGGAGGGCGTCGCCGGGGTCGTGCTGGACCTTCGCGGCAACGGCGGCGGCTGGGTGACGAGCGCCCGCGAGATGGTCGGCCGTTTCGTGCCGGAGGACCGCGGGCCGGCGCTCTACGAGGACGAAACGGCCGGCGACGACGACGAGCCGGCGGCGGAGTCAATCCTCGGCGGCGGCGCGGAGTGGTTCGACCGC
Source organism: Chloroflexota bacterium (assembly GCA_023423795.1). Lineage (GTDB taxonomy): Bacteria > Chloroflexota > Chloroflexia > Thermomicrobiales > UBA6265 > CADCWF01. The sequence continues at coordinate 2,294 of JAFAEX010000112.1, forward strand.
CCGCTCGCGGTGCTCGTCGATGGCGGCAGCGCCAGCGCCTCGGAGATCGTGGCCGGCGCGCTGCGCGATTACGACCGGGCCGTGCTGGTCGGGCAGCCGACCTTTGGCAAAGGGCTCGTGCAGCGGGTCCACAACTTCCCGGACGGATCGTCGGCGCGGATCACCTTCGCCCGCTGGCTGACGCCGAACCTGCTGCCGATCCCGGAGGAAGGGATCGCGCCGGACGTCGCGGTCGCGTGGCCGGACCCGCCGGACGGAACCGATCCGCAATTGGCCGCGGCGGTCAATGCCGTGCTGGCTGAGGCCGAGCTGCCGCCCGCGACGCCGGTCGCGCCCGCGGCCACGCCCGGAGCCACCCCGCTGGCCGCGACGCCCGAAGCAACTCCTGTTGCGGAACCCGAAGCGACCCCGGTGGGGGGCTGACCGGCAACCCCAGCAGGATTTAACAATCTCGTGACAACTTGTTAAACCGGACGACCTATCCTTCGGATCGTGGGTACGATCGCACGAACCTCCGAGGACAGGATGGGCGCTGACGCGCAACGGATGGGGACCGAAGGGGCCACGGTGCTGGTCGTCGAGGACGACCCGACGCTGCTGAGCACCCTCGCCTACAACCTCGGGCGCGAAGGCTACCGGGTGCTCACGGCCGCCGACGGCGAGGCCGGGCTGGCGACCGCCCGGCGGCAGGGCGACGACCTCGATCTCGTCCTGCTCGATGTCATGCTGCCCGGCATCAGCGGGTTCCAGGTGCTGCGGCAACTGCGGATGGAATCTGACATCCCAATCCTGATGCTCTCCGCCCGCGGCGAGGAGCAGGACCGCATCGACGGGCTGGAACTCGGCGCCGACGATTACGTCACCAAACCCTTTGCCCTGCGCGAACTGCTGGCCCGCGTGCGGGCCGGCGTTCGCCGCCGCGCGGTGCCCGCCGCGCAGCCGCCGTCCGTGCTCTACCGCGGTCCGCTACGGATCGAGCTGGAGCGGCGGCGCGTCCTCGTCAACGACACCGAAATACCCCTGCGGCCGAAGGAATACGGCCTCGTCGTCGCGCTCGCCATGGAACCAGGCAAGGTGTTCGCCCGGCAAGACCTGCTTGACGCCGTCTGGGGACAGGACGTGATCGTCGATGAGCGCACGGTCGATGTCCACATTTCGTGGCTGCGGGGCAAGCTCACCGAAGCCGGCCTCGACGCCGGCGCGATCCGCACCGTCTACGGCATCGGGTACCGCTTCGTGGTGCCCGGGGAAGCCGAGGCGACGCCCGCCGACGCGGACGGCGGGTCCTGATCTGGTTTCACGCGGCGGCTCGGGCCGTCGCCGAAACGGGGCCGGCGCGCGGCGCGCCGGCGGCGAAACGGTACGGGAGGAATTGCGAATGATCCCTCGGCGTTCAATGCTCAAGCGCGGCGCGGTCGCGCTGGCAGTGATGGCGACCGTGGCCGCGGGCGCGGTGGCGCCCGCCTTCGCTCAGGACACCGACCTTTCCGCGCTCACCGGCGACATCACCTCCGACGGTTCTTCGACGGTCGGGCCGATCACCCAGGCCGTCGCCGAAGAGTTCTCGTTCGAAGCCCCGCGCGTCCGCTCCAGCGTCGATATCTCCGGCACCGGCGGCGGTTTCAAGCGCTTCTGCGCCGGCGAGATCGACATCCAGAATGCCTCGCGCCCGATCAAGGACGAGGAGATCCAGGCCTGCGCCGACGCCGGCGTCGAGTTCCACCAGGTCGAGGTCGCCTACGACGGCCTTTCGATCGTGGTCAACCCGGCGGCCGACTTCGTCGAGTGCCTCTCGATCGAGCAGCTCCACCAGCTCTGGAAGAAGGACGCCCCGGCGATGACCTGGGCCGACCTCAACCCGGAGTGGCCGGCCGATACGGTCAACCTCTACGGACCGGGGACCGACTCGGGCACGTTCGATTACTTCGTCGAGGCCGTCCTCGGCGAGGACGACATCCGCGAGGACTTCACCCCGTCGGAAGACGACAACGTGCTGGTCGAGGGCGTGGCCGGCGACGCCAACGCGCTCGGGTACTTCGGCTACGCCTACTACGCCGAGAACCAGGATTCCCTGCGGGTGGTCCCGATCGACGGCGGCGACGGGTGCGTCGAGCCGTCCCCGGAGACGATCCAGGATGGCACCTACGCGCCGCTGTCCCGGCCGCTCTTCATCTACGTGACCGATGCCGCCCTCCAGCGGCCGGAGGTCCAGGAGTTCATGCGCTTCTACGTCGCGAACGCGGCGGAGCTGGCGGCCGACGTCGGGTTCATCGCTTCCCCGGATGCGACCTACGAGGCGGCGGCGACGCAGCTCGAGGACGCCATCGCCGGCAACGGCGGGGCGTCGACCGAGGCGACCCCGGGCGCCTGACGGACCGATGAGCGGCGGGTGGACCGCCGCGGACGGACCGGGCATCGCGCCCGGTCCGTTCCCCGTTCGGCGCGGACGATCCGCGCCCGGAGGTATGCGTGGCCATCCAGCAACCGTCGATGGCCGGCGGCAACCGGCCGCCGCTGGACTTGACGAAAAGCACGTCCCGCTCCGCATCGGAGCGGGTCATCGGCGTGCTGCTCTTCCTGAGCGCGACGGTCTCGGTGCTGACGACGATCGGCATCATCGCGATCCTCGTCGAGCAGGCCTTCGAGTTCTTCCTGCGGGTGCCGGTGACGGAGTTCCTGTTCGGAACGACCTGGACGGCGTTGTTCAAGTCGCCCCAGTACGGCGTGCTGCCACTGGTCGGCGGCACGCTCTGGATCACCTTCATCGCACTGCTGGTGGCGTTGCCGCTGGGGCTGCTGAGCGCGATCTACCTGAGCGAGTACGCCTCGACCCGCGTGCGCGACGTGCTCAAGCCCGTGCTCGAACTGCTGGCCGGGGTGCCGACGATCGTGTACGGGTTCTTCGCGGTCACCTTCATCCGGCCTGAGATCCTCAAGCCGATCTTTCCCGGCATCGGCCCGTTCAGCGCGCTGGCGGCGGGACTGGCGGTCGGCGTGCTGATCATCCCTCTGGTCGCCTCCCTGTCCGAGGACGCGATGCGCTCGGTGCCGCGCTCGCTGCGCGAGGGCGGCTACGCGATGGGCGCGACCAAGCACGAGGTGTCGTGGCAGATCGTGGTGCCGGCCGCGTTCTCCGGCATCGTCGCCTCCTTCATCCTCGCGATGTCGCGGGCCGTCGGCGAAACGATGATCGTGGCGCTGGCCGCGGGGTCCAAGGCGCAACTGACCGGCAATCCGCTGGAACCGATGCAGACGATGACCGGGTTCATCGTCCAGACCTTCTCCGGCGACATCGTGGCCGGCTCGACGCCGTACCTGTCGCTCTTCGCGGTGGGGTTGCTGCTGTTCCTGATCACGCTGCTCCTGAACATCTTCAGCCAGTGGATCGTGGGCCGGTTCCGGGAGGTATACGATTGAGCGCGCACGCCGAACTCGGGCGCGTTGACGGCGCCGAGGCGATCGACCGGAACGACAACCTCGCGCGGCGCAAGCGCACCTCCGCCGCGATGGCGTGGGTGCTGTTCGGCGCCACGGCCTTCGCGGTCGTCGCCCTGGTGGTGCTGGTCCTGTCGGTCCTCACCGACGCGCTGCCGTGGCTGCGGCCAGAGTTCCTGACCAACATGCCGTCGCGCAAGGCGGAGCGGGCCGGCATCTATCCTGCCCTCGTCGGCAGCCTCTGGCTGATCGTCATCACCGCCGTGGCGGCCTTCCCGATCGGGGTGATGGCCGCGATCTACCTCGAGGAATACGCGCCGAAGAACCGCTGGTCGAAGATCCTCGAAACCAACATCGCCAACCTCGCCGGGGTGCCGTCGGTCGTTTACGGCCTGCTCGGCCTCGGCGTTTTCGTGGGATTCTTCGGGCTCGGGCGCTCGTTGCTCGCCGGCGCGCTGACGATGGCGCTGCTGATCCTGCCGGTGGTCATCATCTCCTCGCGGGAGGCCATCCGTGCCGTGCCGTCGTCCTTGCGGGAGGCGGCCTACGGGCTGGGCGCGACGCGCTGGCAGGTGGCGCGCTCCCACGTGCTGCCGGTGGCGCTGCCGGGCATCATGACCGGGATCATCCTGTCGATCTCGCGGGCGATCGGCGAGACCGCGCCGCTCATCGTCGTCGGCGCGGCGGCCTACGTGACATTCCTGCCGGAGAACCTGCTGGACAAGTACACCGTGCTGCCGATGCAAATCTACGAGTGGTCGCGGCGGCCGGGCGACGATTTCGAAGGGCTGGCGGCGGCGGCGATCGTCGTGCTGCTCGTGGTGTTGCTGCTGCTGAACGCGGTTTCGATCTGGTTGCGCGTGCGGGCCGCGCGCCGGGTGAGGTGGTAAAGGCATGACGACGGGAACCGCGACCATCACCGGCGGGTCGGCCGCCGTGGCCGGCGCCGGGGCGCTGGCCGAGGTCGGCAAGGACGAGCGGACGATCATCAACGTCCGCGACCTCGACGTGTACTACGGCGCGTTCCACGCCGTGGCCGGGGTGTCGTTCGACATCCCGAAGAACCAGATTACCGCGTTGATCGGGCCGTCGGGCTGCGGGAAATCGACGGTGCTGCGCTCGATCAACCGGATGAACGACCTCGTGCCCGGCGCGCGCGTCGTCGGGCAGATCGTGTACCACGGGCAGAACCTGAACGACCCGCACATCGACCCGGTGGAGGTGCGCCGCCGCATCGGGATGGTGTTCCAGAAGCCGAACCCGTTCCCGAAGTCGATCTACGAGAACATCACCTGGGGCGCGAAGATCAACGGGTTCCGCGGCGACACCGACGAACTGGTGGAGAACTCGCTGCGCCGCGCCGCGCTGTGGGACGACGTGAAGGACAAGTTGCGGGAAAGCGGGCTGGCCCTTTCCGGCGGCCAGCAGCAGCGCCTCTGCATCGCGCGGGCGCTGGCGGTGAACCCGGACGTGATCCTGATGGACGAGCCGTGCTCGGCTCTGGACCCGATCTCCACGCTGAAGATCGAGGACCTGATGCGCGACCTCCAGCAGCAGTTCACGATCGTCATCGTGACGCATAACATGCAGCAGGCGGCCCGCGTTTCCGACCAGACGGTCTTCTTCTCGCTGAACGAGAAGCGGCAGGGGATGCTGGTCGAAGCCTCGCCGACCCGCGAGCTGTTCACCAACCCGCGCGACCAGCGCACCGAGGATTACATCACCGGCCGGTTCGGTTAGGCGCCGCCGGGTGCAAGGGAGCGTCGGCATGACGAGGACGGATTACACCCAGCAATTGGACGAACTCCAGGCAGCGGTCGTCACCATGTCCAGCATGGTGGACAAGGCGCTGGCGCGGGCGGTCGAGGCGCTGACCAAGCAGGACCTGCAACTGGCGCGCGACGTGGTCGCCGGCGATGCCGTCATCAATCAGCAGCGCTGGTCGGTGGAGGAGCAGGCGCTGCTGCTGATCGCGACGCAAGCGCCGATGGCGAAGGACCTGCGCCGCATCGTGTCGGCGATGGCGATCGCGACCGACCTGGAGCGGATGGCCGACCATTGCGCCGGGATCGGCAAGATCGTCATCGAGATCGCGCACCAGCCGCCGCTCAAGCCGTTGGTGGACCTGCCGCGGATGGCGGATGTCGCCCGCCAGATGCTCTCCGACGCGATCTCGGCCTACATCGCGCTCGATGCCGCGAGCGCGCAGGCGGTCGCCCATCGCGACGACGAACTGGACGTGCTCTACAACCAGATCTACCGCGAACTGCTGACCTACATGATGGCCGACCCTTCGACGATCAACCGGGCGACCCACCTGCTCTGGGTGGCGCACAACATGGAGCGCATCGGCGACCGGGTGACGAACATCTGCGAGCGGGTCATCTTCTCGGCCACCGGCGAACTGGTCGAGGTGAACCTGCAACCCCGCTGATCCGCGGATCGACCGGGAACGAATGTGGAGCGCCGCCCGGTCCAGCCCGGGCGGCGCTCCGTCGCCGTGGGGTCGTCGTCCGACGCGTCCGGCGCCGAATTCCGGCCGCTAGGGGTGGGAAGGGGCGCGAATAAACCCGAATCTGGACGATCTACCGCGTTCGTATGCGACATTCCGCGAACGAATGAATGCCGAAAAGATGAGATCCGATTGATTGGTGCGCGAATTCGTTCGTCGTTCGTAGGGGAGGGACCCGTGCCCTCCCG
>JAFAEX010000142.1 GCA_023423795.1 Chloroflexota bacterium
CGGCCCGATAGCGCCGACCGGTCCGGCAGGGCCGACGGGAGCCGCCGTCACCGGGCCGACCGGGCCGCGCGGGCTGGTGGGAGAGCCGCTGTTCCGGCAAACCCAGGCGCTGCTGGTGGCCGGGGTCGGCAACGCGGTAGCAGCAGCCTGCCTGCCCGGCGAACGGCTGACCGGCGGCGGCTTTTCGGTCAACGCGAGCAACGTCATTGTCCGCGCCAGCCAGCCGCAGGACCTCGGGTTCGGCCAGCACCGCTGGTTCGTCACCTACGACAACCCGGCCGCCCTCACCGGGATCATCTCCGTCTACGCGGTCTGCCTGCCTGCCTGACGGACGGAGTGCCGAGTGGTCGTAGTCGGCAAGTCGGCAAGTCGGCGAGTCGGCAAGCACGGAAACGGCGTGCCGTCGAGCGGGCCTACCATTCTCGGCACTCGGCACTCGGCACTCGGCACTCGGCACTCGGCACTCGGCACTCGGCACTCGGCACTCGGCACTCGGCACTCGGCGCTCGGCGCTCGGCGCTCGGCGCTCGGCGCTCGGCGCTCGGCGCTCGGCGCTCGGCACTTCGGTCCGCCCGCCTATACTCGCGGCGGACGGATGCGGCAGGAGCGGAGCGTGGGGCGGCCCGAGGGCACGGGAAACGGGAGCGGCGCGGGCGGGAACGGCGCCGCGGCGGCGTCGTGGATGGACCGGCCGATCCTGGCGGCGATGAAGGCGATGGCGTGGTTCGCCGTCGCCGTGCCGTGGCCGGTGTGGCGGGCGATCGCGCTGCTGGCCGGCGTGGCAACGATGTTTACCGCGCGTCGCCATGTCGTGGAAGCCAACGTTCGCCACGGCTCCTACGGGTCGCCGCCGCCCGCGCCCATGGCGTGGTGGATCGCGGCGCGGCAGGTCGCCAACCACGTCCTCACCGTCGTCGGCACCCTGCGCGCCAGCGTCCGCCTGCCGGACCCGGACCGCTTCGGCGTCGTCGGGCTGCAGAACCTGAAACCGTTGCTCAACGAGCGCGGCATCGTCCTCGTCGCGCCGCACGCGGGCCCGTACACGACGCTTGGCATCATGGGCCGATTGTGGCTGGCGCGGCAGGGGTTCACCGGCGAACTGGTGATCGTCGCCCGGATGTTCCAGCCGTTTCGTTCGCGAGCCGTCCTGGAATGGTTCATCGGTTGCCTCGCCAAGGCCGACGTGACGATCATCCCCGTGGACGAGCAACCGCAGAAACTGGCCGCCCGGTTGCGCAAAACGCTGGAGAACAAGGGCATCGTCGTCCTGCTGGTGGATGAACCGACTCCCACCCCCTCGGCGTGGGTGCCGTTCTTCGACAGCGCGATCCAGTTGCCGATCGGCCCGGCCCGGCTGGCCCGCGCCACCGGCGCCGTTGTGCTGCCGGTCGTCGCCAGTTACGCCCGCGGCGGGCGGCAAGTGATCCACGTCGCCGAACCGATCGAGCCGGCGGCCGATCCGGTCGTCACCCTCGCCCAGGCTGCCCGCGCGCTGGAACGGCTGATCGCCCCGCGTTTGGCCCAATGGTCGATGCTCACCCCGGTATGGGCCGACGCCGCGCCGCCGCAACCGGCCGGCTGGTCGATGGCCGAGTTGCATTTGCACACGCCCGGCAGCGACGGCCTCTGCGCCGTTGACGAATGGCGGGAAGCCGCCCGCGCCGCCGGCATCCGCGTCATCGCCATCACCGACCACGACCACATCGACACCGTCCGTCGCTGGGTCGCCGCGCATCCACAGGACGACGATCCGGAGGTCGCCGTCATCCCGGGTGTCGAATTGACCGCCCGCGGGCGCATCGTCCACCTCGGCGTCCTGTTTACCGAGGAGGTCCCGGCGGCGCTGCCACCGCGCGACGCGCCGCTGCCCGACCTCGTGCGCTGGGCGCGGGGCATCCCCGGCAGCATCGTCGTGCTGGTCCACCCGCACGCCGGGTTGTGGAAGCGGCAGTTGCGTGGGCTGGCGACGCTGGGGCTGCTGCCGGACGCGATCGAGACCCGCTACCCGCTCGTCGGCTGGCAGGGGAAGGCGCTGGAGCGCGCTGCCGCCCGCTACGGGCTGGCCGTCCTCGGCGGCAGCGATGCCCACCTCGCCGCCGGGCAACTCGGGCGGCACGTCACGCTCTTTCCGGGCCGCACCCGCGACGACCTGATCGCCGCGATCCGCGCCAGTCGCACCCGCGCCGCCACGTTGCCCGGCGCGGTCGAGGTGCCGCGCCGGGTCTACCTGCTGCAATCGCTGTATGCGTGGCTGCTGCCGTTCGAGGGTCGGCCGGGCGTTTCCCAGATCCGGCTCGACCTGCAACGGCGGGCGAAATGGGCCGCCGGCGGGGTTCGCGCCCGTCCGGCCGGGGTCGCCCGCGCCGAACGGCCGGTGCGCGAAGCGGCAGCGACCGGCGGGCGGGGTCGCGATCGTTCCGCGGCCTGACCGGCCGCCGCAGGAGGCGCGCATGGAATCGGCGCTGCTCGACTACGGCATCCCGCTGGCGGCCGTCCTCGTCTTCGTCAGCGCGGTCGGCATCCCCACCGGGATACCGATCAAGGTGGTGCTGCTCGTCGTCGGCAGCGCGATCGTGCGCACGCCGGCGGACCTGGCGGCGGCGTTCGCCGTTCTCGTGGCCGCGGAATGGGCGGGGATCGCCGCGATCTTCTTCGGTGGCCGCGCGGCCGGAACCCGCCTGCCCCGGCAGTTCGCGGTGGCCGAATCGCGTGCCCGGACCGCGCTGGCCGATTGGCGCGCCCGGCTGGGCAACCGCGACGCCGCCGCGATGTTCGTGCTGCGGCTGATCCCGGTGGTTCGCTTCGGCGTAACCGTCGGCGCCGGCGCGTTCGGCATCCGCGGGCGGGACGTCGCGCTCGGCGCGATGCCGGCCGCCTGCCTGTGGATCGGCATCCCGCTCGGGCTCGGCTGGGTCTTCCGCGCGGACCTGCAGCGGCTGGAGGATGCGTTCGCGGGCGCGGCCGGGCCGGCCGTCGTTGCGGTCGTCGTGGTGACGCTTCTCGGCGGGGCGTTGCTGCTGCGCCGCCGGATCGGGTTCTTCCAGGTCCGGCCGCAGCGGTGACGCCGGGAAGGCAGCCAGCGGCGAGCGTGCCGGCGGCAGGTCGCGTCCGGCACGAGATTGGTTGCGATGCCCGGCGCGCCCGCCGGCACGGCGAAACCCGGCCGGACGGTGCGGGATTCGATGCTCTTCCGAACGGCGGGGCAAGCGGGCAGGCATCGGTTCGTCGAAGGCGCCGGGGCCGGTGTGCCCCGTGTGGACCTCGCCTGCGCCGGGTGATCACGGCGGACTCATCGTTTCCTAACTAAATGCTCAGGTTGGCGTTAGCCGACGCTCATCCGTATCTGCGACCATGTGCACATCAATCAATGGACGATGCGGCCATTTGTCGCTGCCCAGGGTCATTGGCGCCGGGGGGGTACAGGTATGACTGATCGGAATGTCGCGCCCGCCACGCTGCCCAGCGATGGGGTCGTCCCGGCCGACCCGGCGGAGGTCATGGCGCCGCGGCGGACGGCGGTGCGCTCGCTTGCCTCCGCCGCGCTCGGGTTGTTGGCGCTGGCCGGGGCGGGTTTTGCCAGCGGCGCGGACGCGGCCAGCGGCAAGAACAACGCCAGCGCGTCCAAGAAGAAGACGACCAAGAAGAACAAGAACAAGAAGAAGAACAAGGCCATCAACCAGCCGAATCGCCCGCCGGCCGACAGCGGCACCGGCGGCCAGAGCGGCCCTCCCGGCCCGACCGGGCCGACCGGCCCGGAGGGGCCGAAGGGCGAGCCGGGCAACGCGCAGCCCGGCGAGCCCGGGCCGAAGGGCGATACGGGGCCGCAGGGCCCGGAAGGTCCGCGCGGCCAGAAGGGCGAGGACGGAGCAGTCGGCCCGGAGGGGCCACGGGGTCCGAAGGGTGAGGACGGCGCGCCCGGCCCGGAGGGGCCGCAGGGCGAGCGCGGGCCGAAGGGCGAAGCCGGCGAATCCGGGGCTCCGGGCCCGGAAGGTCCGCGCGGCGCACAGGGGGAGACTGGTCTTCAGGGGCCGGCCGGCGAAACCGGGCCGCGCGGCGCGCAGGGAGCGCCGGGCGAAACGGGGCCGCGCGGGCCGCAGGGCGCTGACGGCGCGAAGGGCGACACCGGCCCGGCCGGGCCGCGTGGCGAACAGGGCGCGGACGGCGCAACGGGACCGCAAGGCCCGCGTGGTGAGCAGGGCGCCGCTGGGCCCGCCGGAGCCGAAGGCCCGACTGGCCCGCAGGGGCTGCGCGGTGTGGACGGTTCGACCGGGCCGCAGGGTCCTCGTGGAGAACAAGGGCTTGCCGGGCCGGCTGGAGCCGACGGGGCCACCGGTCCACAGGGGCAGCGCGGCGTTGCCGGCACGGATGGCGCGACCGGCTCCGCCGGGCCGCAGGGCATCCAGGGCGAAACCGGACCGGAAGGACCGCGCGGAGCCGAGGGCGCGACCGGGCCTCGCGGCCTGCAGGGCGCGGACGGTGCGACCGGGCCGCACGGCCCGCGCGGTGAGCAGGGCGTTGCCGGGCCGGCCGGAGCCGACGGTGCCACCGGTCCGCAGGGGCCGCGCGGCGTCGAAGGGCCGACCGGCCCGCAGGGGCTTCGCGGCGAAACGGGCAGCGTGGGGCCGCAAGGATTGGCCGGCGCGAAGGGCGACACCGGACCGCAGGGTCCGCGAGGAGCCGAGGGCGCCACTGGTCCGCAAGGGCTGCGCGGGGAGACCGGCGGCGTGGGCCCGCAGGGGCCGGCGGGCGCGAAGGGCGACAC
>JAFAEX010000173.1 GCA_023423795.1 Chloroflexota bacterium
TCGCCGACGAGGCCGCCCGGCTCGCGGCCACGCTGCCCGGATCGCGGCTGCTGCTCGGCGGCGAGGCGACGGCGGAGCGCGTCGCGGCGGCGGCGAGCGAGGCCGGGCTGGTCCACCTCGCCTGCCACGGCCGCTTCCTGCCGGGCGACCCGCTCGGGTCCGGCCTGAAACTGGCCGACCGCTGGTTGACCGTGCGCGACGTCTACCGGATGCGGCTGCGCGCGGCGCTGGTGACGCTGTCCGGTTGCGAAACCGGGCGGGCTGCCGTGGAAGCCGGCGACGAGGTGCTCGGGCTGGTGCGCGGGCTGCTCGCCGCCGGCGCGTCGGCCTTGGTGATCGGCCAATGGTTGGTGGACGACGAGGCCGCCACCGACCTGATGGAGCGGTTCTACGCCGCCTATCTTGACGGAGCGCCGCCCTCGGCCGCGCTCCGCGACGCCCAGCGCGCGGTGATGGCACGATTGCCCCACCCGGCCTTCTGGGCGCCGTTCGTGCTCGGAGGCATGCCATGAACCCGTCCCGACCGGCCGCGCCGCGCATCTCGGCCGCGCTGCTGGCGCTGGCGCTGGCGACGCCGGCGGTCGTCCCCGCCCTCGCCGACTCCCCGCGCGAGGACCGGCGCGGGATCGCGCTGCTCCAGGACGCCAGCGACGACGACAGCGACGACGCCGACGACGCCGACAGTTGCGAAGTTTCGGAGGACGAAGTCACCTCCGCACCGTTCTGCGCCGGCGAGGTGATCGTGCGGCTGGCGCGCGGCGCGACGGTGGACGACCTGTCGGGCAAATGGGACGCCGTGGGCATCGACTCGATCCAGGCGACCAACACGCACCTGATCACGGTGCCGGCCGACCGCATCGACCAGGAGCGGGAGTTCATCCAGGACCTCGCGTCGGACAACGACGTGGCGTGGGCGGAACTGAACTTCGTCGGCAACGCGCCGCAGGGCAATCCGAGCCGGTTCTTCCCGCGCGGGCGGGATGCCGGGTTCGATCCGGAACCGGCCACGGCGGCCGACGTCGCCGGCGGCTACGGCGCGGGCCGGATCGGCGCCAACCGGTTGCGCTGCGTGAACGGCAAGGGCGTCACGGTGGCCGTCATCGACACCGGCATCGACGCCGCCCACCCGAGTCTTGCCGGGAAGATCACCAAACCGTGGAACGCCTTCACCGGCGCGTCCGGTCCGGCGGCGGTGCGCGACGTGGGCAACGGGACGGACGACGACCCCGGGGCCGACTTCGACGAGAACGGCAACCCGGTCATCCTGATCGACGAGGCGGTCGGGCACGGCACGCACGTGGCCGGCATCGTGCTGCGGGCCGCGCCGCGCGCGACCGTCATGCCGGTCAAGGCGCTGGACAGCGACGGCGCGGGGCAGGCGTTCTACCTCGCCAGCGCGATCGCCTACGCCACAAGCGCCGGGGCGGACGTGATCAACCTCTCGCTCGGCTCCGAAGGCGATTCGCGGGCGGTGCGGGAAGCGGTCGCCGCCGCCGTGAAGCGCAAGGTGGTCGTCGTCGCGGCAGCGGGCAACGCGGGAACGGATGCCGTGCCGGAGTATCCGGCGGCGCTGCCGGGCGTGATCGCGGTCGGGGCGACCGACGCGGCCGATGCGCCGGCGGCGTTCAGCAGCCGCTACGGGGCGGTGGACGTGTCCGCGCCGGGCGTGGACATCGCCAGCGCATTCCCGGCGGGCGCGCAGGGGCTCGCAACCCCCTACGCCACCTGGAGCGGGACGAGCATGGCCGCGCCGTGGGTCTCGGCGGCGGCGGCGCTGATGCTGGACCAGCAGCCGAGGCTGGCCCCGGCGAAGATCGCTCGGAAACTTGCGGCGTCCGCCGACCCGATCACCCCATCCGCCACGGGCATGGGCAAGGGCCGGCTCGACGTGGGCGATGCGATCTCGTGCAAGAAGGGCAAGAAGGGCAAGAAGGGCAAGAAGCGAAACCGGTAACGGCCACGGCCCGCTGCGGACCGGACCGCGCGAAACGCGGCCGCTCGACGCGGAATCCGGGAGGTTGCCCACGGCCGCTGGCGCCGGCCGACGGGCACCCATCCGGCGACCTCCGTTAGTTTATTCGGTATTTTTTCGGTATTGATTCGGCATTTATTCGGTCATGGAACGCCGCGTACGTACGCGCCAAAACGACCGCATCCGGGTTTCTTCGGCACACCCTCCGACCCTCAGGGACCGGAACCCCGTGCCGGAGGCGTTCGCCATGGTGCGCCCGCGCGATACGGAGGCCGCGTCGATTGACCGTTTCCCGTGTGGGTGGGAGGGGTGCCGAAGAAACCCGATTTCCGCATGGATATGGGAAAATCGCCACCGAATAATACCGAATCAATACCGAATAAACTGGCCCGGTTGGGTCGTCGGTCCGGCCACCGGGCGACGGGAATCGGCCGGGATGATGGCGGTTGCCCTCGTGATCCGGACATGGCCCGTTCCCGGCCTCTCCGGGACTGATCCGGAATCCGGCCGTTCGCTGCCGTTTCGGAGCCCGTGATACGGAATCCGGGTGATGGGTGCGACAT
>JAFAEX010000243.1 GCA_023423795.1 Chloroflexota bacterium
CCTCGGCGCGGCGGCGGGCGAGGCGCATGCCGCCCCGGCTGCTGCGCGGCCGGCGGATGCCCCGCTGGCGGAGGCGGTGCCCGTCGCCGGCGTGACGCGCGATGCCGACCCAGGACCGGCCGAACCGCCATCATCCGCGCCAGCGCCGAGCGGCGAGACGGCGTCGGGAGTGAACGCCGAGGGAAAAGCGGCCGGCCTCGGCGGCGCTCCGGACGCGAGCGCAATCGGGGCCGATAGCCCATCCGAAATCGCACCCCAGCCGCTGGCACAGGTGCTGCCGCCGCCGCCTCGCCGGGTCGGGGTGCTGGCCGAGACGCCGGAGGCGGGCGCGCCGGGTGGCGCCGCCGGCGCCGTGCGCGCCCGGCCCGCCGCGCCGCAGGCGCTGGAAGAGACGGGAGGTGGGCCGGCGTTCGTCGCGCCCGCGATGCCGCCTGTCGAAACGCCGGCGATGCCGGACGACGCCGACATGGTTGCCGACCTGTACGCGGGCGATCAGGGCGCGCCGAGCGGCGTTCCCGGCGAGGCGGGCATCGATACGGTGACGCTCGAGATGGAGATCGAAGGCATCGGCGGCACGACCGGCCGGCGGGAGCCGCCCGCGCCCGTGCCCGCGCCGTCCGTTACCGCCGCCCCGGTCGAGACGGCCCGCGGCGACGCCCCGCGCACCGGCGGCGGCCTGGCCGAGGACGGCGCGTCCTTCGGCGCGGCGCAGCCGGTGGGGCTGGATGCCGGGACGGCCGCGGAGACCGCCCCGGCCGGGGTCGATCCGGCCGCCGCGCGGGTCGAGCACGGCGCGGACGTCGCCGATGCGCTTGCCGCCGGGACGGCAACCGCTGCCGACACCCCGGCCGACGCGGTGCCCGGCAACGGGTCGCGCTTCTGCCCGCCCGGCTACCCGGTGAAGGGCAACGCGAAATCGCACCTCTACCACCTGCCGCACCACGGCAGTTACGAGCAGACCGTGCCGGAGTTCTGCTTCAAGACGCCGGAGGCGGCGGAGGCGGCCGGATTCAGCCGGGTCGGCGGACGCGCGGCCGGTCACGGCGAGAGCGCCGCCGGCGTCCCGTACGCCGGTGCGGTAGCCGGGGACGGCTCGCACCATTGCCCGGCCGGCTACCCGATCAAGGGCAACGCCGATTCGGGCATCTACCACCAGCCGCACCAGGGCAGTTACGAGCGGACGGTGCCCGAGTTCTGCTTCCGGAATGCAGCGGCCGCCGAGGCGGCCGGGTTCCGGCCCGCCGGGCGCAAGCGGTAGCCGATACTGGCTGGCCGAGATAACGGCCAAAGGGACGCCGGGAGTATCGATGCGATCGTCGGCCTCGCCTGCCCGCGGATGGGGACGGTTGCGCTATCGATCCGGCCACCGGCCACGAACCGCCCGGGGAAGATGGCGTTCGCCAACATAGCCTAGCCACCGAGACGCCCGGGGTTGAAACCCCCGGGCGGGCGCGGGCGATGGCCGCATTGTTTCGGCAACCACCGTCATCGCGCCCGCCGCTGGGCCGGTATCCGGATCGAACAAGCAACCGCCATCAACCTCGGGCGCATCCTCGTGGCCGGGGTATTTGGGCGACCGCCACAAACCCCGGGCGGGCGCGGCCGGCGGTCGGACCGAAAACACAACCGCCATCAACGCGCCCGCTTCGTCGGCCGGTTGCCGGCGCTCGCGGACACGCTGCGACCGCCGGCAGCGCGTGCGCGTCGTCCGCTACTTCACCGCGCCCAGCGTCAGGCCGCGCACGATGTAGCGGCCGGCCAGCAACGCGATCACCAGCGGCGGCAGCATGACGACCAGCCCCTGCGCGGCGATGTCCCAGTAGCGCGGGCCGCGCAGCGTCACGTTGCCCGCCACCTGCACCGGCAGCGTCTTCGCCTTGTCGATGGTGAGGGTGAGCGCCAGCAGGAACTCGTTCCAGGAAAAGACGAAGGCGAACAGGAACGCCACCATCAGTCCCGGCACCGCCAGCGGCAGCGCGATCCGCAGGAACGCGCCGTAGCGGCTCTCGCCGTCCACCATCGCCGCCTCCTCGATCTCGTAGGGGAGGTCGGCGAAGTAGTCCTGCAGCAGCCAGATCACCAGCGGCAGGTTCATCGCGGTGTAGACGAGGATCAGCGTCGGCAGGGTATCCAGCATGCCGACGCGGCCGAAGAGGATGAAGTAGGGGACGACCAGCGCGATCGGCGGCAGCATCCGCTGGGAGATGAACCAGAACGCGATGTTGCGGTTGCCCCAGCGGCGGTACTTGAACCGGCTGAGGGCGTAGGCGGCCATCGCGCCGAGGATCACCGACAACGTGGCCGAGAAGAACGCCGCGCCGAAGGAATTGCCCATCAGCCGGCCGAGGTTGCCCATGCCGCTGACGCCGTACCCCTCGCCGGTGCCGAAGATGTCGATGAACGGTTGCAGCGTCGGCTGGAAATCCACCCACGGGATGAAGGTCGGGCGGGGTCCGCTGACCGCCTGCTGCGGCTTCACCGAGGTGACGATGGTCCAGTAGATCGGGAACAGGGCGAACAGCGTCCACACCGCCAGCACCGCCCAGAGGACGATCTGCATCGCCCGGCCGCGGAGTGCGCTCATCGGGCCGCTCCTTCCGCTTCCGCCTCGTCGTCGATCCGGCGGAACACGCGCAGGTAGAGCAGGAACAGCACCGTCATCAGGATCACCAGCGCCCACGAGACGGTGGAGGTGAAACCCATGTTGAAGGGACGGAACCCGGCGACGTAGGCGTAGAACGACAGCATCTCGGTGGCGGTGCCGGGGCCGCCGCCGGTGAGGATGTAGATGGTGTCGAAGACCTTGAAGGCGTCGATCGCGCGCAGCAGCACGATGGCCACCAGGTAGGGCTTGATCAGCGGCAGCGTGATGTGCAGCAGCATCTGCAGCGGCGACGCGCCGTCGATCGTCGCGGCTTCGTACAGCTCGACCGGCAGCGACTCGAGGGCGGCCAGCGCGGCGACGATGATGAACGGCGTCCACTGCCAGACGTCCACCAGCGCGAGCGAGAGGACGGCGCTGGTCTGCCCGGCCAGCCACTTGACCCGTTCGAGGCCCAGCCCGTCGAGGAAGAAGTTGAGCGGCCCCTTGTTGTAGTCGAACAGCATCTTCCAGGTGAACGAGACCGCGATGGGGGTCAGCAGCATCGGCAGCGCGAGCAACCCGCGCAGCCCGTTCTTGCCCCGGGTGACGTTCTGGAGCGCCAGCGCGATGAGGAAACCGAGGAACAGTTCCACGAAGGCGACGACCGCCACGTAGAACAGGGTCGTTTGCATCGACCCCCAGAAGCGGTTATCGACCATCAGCCGCTGGAGGTTGGCGAGGCCGACGAACTCGATGCCGCGCCCGGCGTTCCAGCTCGCGAAGACGAGGTAGAGCGAGAACAGCAGCGGGAAGATGCCCAGCAGCAGCAGGTACAGCATCGCGGGCAGGAGGAACACGTACTTCGCGTTCCCGTCCACGCCGCGCCCGCGCCGGGCGGGCACGGCCGCGCCGGGCGCCGCGGCCGGGATCGAAGCAGCCATGGGCGGTTCCCTTCGGGGGTGTCGGGTGTCGGGTGTCGGGTGTCGGGGACGATAGCTTGCAGCTCAACGTTCCCCCGAACCCGACACCCGATGCCCGACACCTACTCCATGCCGAGATGCGCCTTGTAGGCGGCGATCTGGGCATCGCGGCCCAGTTCGTCGGTGATGGCGTTGAAGTCGGCGGCGCACTGGTCCATCGCTTCCTGCGGTTGCAGTTCGCCGGCGATGACCTGGTTGGTGTAGAGCTCCAGCGTCTCCTGGTAGCGCGCCGCGCCCGGGATGCGCGGGTCGAAGACCGCGTTCGGGTGGTCGGTGGCGGCGAGGATGGTGTCGATGAACGACTTGGCCTCCGCCTCGTCCCAGCCGGCCGACAGCCACGAATCGAGGTTGGTGGAGTGGCTGTTGCGCCACGGCTGGTAGCCGGAGTCGGGCGAGGCCACGTCCTGCGAGGAGATGCCGGGGCTGGCGTGCCACTTGATCCAGTGCCAGGCAGCGTCCGGGTTCGGGGTCTGGTTGGTGATGTAGTAGCTCCAGCCGTTGTAGGCGTGGGCCGGGGTCTGGTGGATCTCGCCCTCGGGCATCGTCACCCAGGTGTCGGTCTGCCAGTCGTAGTACTCGGTGGTGCCCGGGGTCTGGGCGAAACCGATCTTGTTCTTGACCACCGAGCGCTCGGAGACCGAGGCCGGTCCGATGTCGCCCCAGTCGAGGGCGAACATGGTCGTGCCGTTGATCATGTCCTCGATGACGGTGGCGCGGTCGGCGTCGAGGCCCGGCTTCATCGCCTGGTTGATGATCTGGGCGAACTCGGCCAGGCCGCGGACGTAGCCGGCGGTGTTGATCAGCGGGTTCATGTCCGGGTCGAACAGGTAGATTCCGGGGGTGTTGCCCGGGGCCTTGTCGGTCGGCACGACCGAGTAGGGCGCCGTCCACGGGTAGGAGTACCAGTAGGACTGCTGGCCGCGCAGCACGCAGGTGATGAAGCCGTAGCCCTCGCCGGCGTCGCTCCAGCCGGCGCCGCCGCCGTTGGGCGAGAAGAAGGTGGCGACCTCGATCAGCTCGGTCAGCGTTTGCGGCGGGTTGGGCAGGTCCTTGCCGGTGGCCGCCTTGTACGCTTCCTGGTGGGCCGGGTCGTCGAGGATGTCCTTGCGGTAGAACATCGTCTGGTTGTCGTTGTCCACCACGAAGGTCTGGGTCTGGCCGGCCCAGGAGTTCTTGCGCTTGATGCCGTCGGGGATGTCGTCCCACGCCAGCAGTTCGTCGTTGGCCGCCACGTCCGCGTCGATGTACGGCTGCAGCGGGATGACGTAGCCGAGGTTGACGAAGTCCGGCATCCAGGTGTTGGCCAGCAGCAGGATGTCGAAATCGCCGGAGCCGGTCTGGGCGACCTGCTGGGCGCGGGCGAAGAGGTCGGCGTTCGGCGCTTCGATCGCCTCGACCACCGCGCCGGTGAGGGTCTGGAACTCGGGCGCGTGGTATTTCACCGGGCCGGAGATGAACGGGCCGGTCTGGGTGAAGACCCGCAGGGTGATGCCGTTGAGGTCCACCTCGCTCTGGGCTCCGACGACGTCGCCCGGCAGGCCGTAGCGGCTGCCCGGCAGGACGGTGGCGACGCCGGCCGCCGCCGCGCCCTTGAGGACGCCGCGCCGGGAGACGTTGGCCGACTTCGCCCGGCGCATCATGCGTTCGAGACACGTGAGGTTGCCGTTGCTCGTCATCGAGCTCCCTCCTGCGCATCGGACCGATCCGAGGCCCCGCCGGGCAGGCAACATCGCCCCCGGCCGGCGCGGCGCGGCGCGCTTTCGAGGGCGTGACCGGCGGGCGCACCGTCGAGCCCTGCCTGTCCCCCAGCCGCGTGCCGCAGCGTCCGTGCACGCTAGCACCGCCGCTGCCGCCCGTCAATTGCGGATCACGCCGGGTTGCTTGTGCACCCGGACGGATGCGCCGGACCGCGCGGCCCATGCTAGGCTGCCGAACCGGGCAACCGGCAGCATCCCTGGCGACTCGGGCAGCCCCGTCGTGCGAAAGGAATGCGCGTGGACCTCGATGGAGCAGTCGTCCCGCTGGCCCCCGACCCGTGGGAGGCGTCGCCGTCGGGCGTGCGTATCCGGCGGGTTCGCGTGATCCGGACGGCGCCGGAGGGCATCCGGCTGGTCGTGGTCAAGGTAGAGACGACCGAACCGGAGCTGTACGGCGTCGGCTGCGCCTCGTTCACGACGCGGGCCGAGGCGGTGGCGTTCGCGATCGAGCATTACCTCGCGCCGCTGGTGGTCGGGCGGAACCCGCACGACATCGAGGACATCTTCCAGGCCGGCCACCTCAGTTCCTACTGGCGCAGCGGCCCGATCCTGAACAACGCCCTCTCCGGCATCGACCAGGCGCTGTGGGACATCAAGGGCAAGTTGGCCGGGATGCCGCTGTACCAGCTCTTCGGCGGGCGCACGCGCAAGGCGGCCACCGTCTACACCCACGCCTCCGGGGCGGAGCCGCGGGAGGTCGAGGAGCGGGTTCGCGCGCTGGTGGAGCAGCGGTTCACCCACGTCCGCGCGCAGGTCAACGTGCCGGGGTACGCGACCTACGGCGCGTTCTCGGCCGAGGATCTGGCGAAGCACCGCGAAGACTTCGGGCCGTACGACTACCGCCACTGGTACAACATGAGCCCGGTTCAGGGGCCGTGGAACGAGGCGGCCTACGTCCGGGTGGTGCCGAAGCTGTTCGAGCACCTGCGGGCGACGGTCGGCGACGAGGTCGAACTGCTGCACGACATCCACGAGCGGGTGCAGCCGATCCTTGCGCTCAACCTCGCGAAAGAACTGGAGCAGTACCGGCTCTTCTTCCTCGAAGACCCGTTCGCGCCGGAGGACGTCGGCTGGTTCGTCCGGCTGCGCGAGGCGACCCCGATCCCGATCGCGATGGGCGAACTGTTCGTCAACCCGGCCGAGTGGGAGACGCTGGTCCGGGAGCGGTTGATCGACTTCATGCGGGCGCACGTCTCGGCCATCGGCGGCATCACCCCGGCGCGCAAGCTGGCGATCCTGTGCGAGTGGTTCGGCGTCCGCACGGCGTGGCACGGCCCCGGCGACGTTTCGCCGGTCGGGCACGCGGCGAACCTGCACCTCGATCTGGCAAGTTCGAACTTCGGCATCCAGGAAGCGTTCCTGTTCGGACCGGCCGCCCGCGAAGTTTTTCCGGGCACGCCGGAGATCCGCGACGGCATGATGTGGGCGAACGACCGCCCCGGCCTCGGAATCGACATCGACGAAGCGCTGGCGGCGAGGTTCCCCTACCCTGAGTTCCCGCTCAACGGTTCGTTCCCGGCCCACCGGCGGCTGGACGGCTCGGTGATTCGCTGGTAAGCCACGGATTTCTTGCCCAGATCTCCACCCTGGTCATCCCGAGCTTGTCGAGGGATCTCGTCGCAAGTGCGTCATGACGCCGAACGAGATCCCTCGACAAGCTCGGGATGACGGTCAGCGGGGTTCTCGGGATGACGATGGGGGTGGCGGGTCACGCCACCCTGGCACAAACGGCGACGCGCCGGATGGATCGGCAAGCTCAAGGGCATTCCGGCGATACTCCCCGCCCGGCGGCGCACGATGTGCGCGTCCATCCCCACCGCCGACCGAATTCCCGGCGGTTGCGCGCCATCCGGCCTGCGCGGGCGGCGACGAGGAGGCATTCGAGCATGGGCGGCATCATCTCCCGCGGCTTCCGCGGCCGGCGGCTGGACCCCGAGACCGCCGCGCGCATCCCGCCGGGGCAATACCTGACCCGCGACTTCCCGGTCCTTTCGGCCGGACCGACGCCCACGGTCGATCTCGCCAGCTGGGACTTCGCGATCCGCGGCCTCGTCGATGCGCCCCGCCGCTGGACGTGGCAGGAGTTCCGCGCGTTGCCGAGCGAGACGGTGACGAAGGACATCCACTGCGTCACCCAGTGGTCGAAGTTGGACACGACCTGGGAGGGCGTCTCGCTCGATACGCTGCTGGACGGCATCGAGACCGACGCGCGGTTCGTGACCGCCTTCTGCGACGGCGGCTACACCACCAATCTCCCGCTGGCCGACCTGCGCGGCGGCAAGGCGTGGATCGCCTACGCCTTCGACGGGCAGCCGCTGGAGCCCGAGCACGGCGGCCCGGCGCGGCTGCTGGTGCCGCACCTCTATTTCTGGAAGAGCGCGAAGTGGATCCGCGGGCTGGACCTCATGCGCGACGACCGCCCCGGTTTCTGGGAATCCCTCGGCTACCACGACTACGGCGACCCGTGGCGCGAGCAGCGCTACCAGGGGGACTGAGGTGGCCGCGACCGAGCGGCCGACGGCAAGCCTCATCGGTGGCCGCATGCCCTGGCGCGAGGCCACCCTCGCCGAAACCATCGACGAGACGCCGCGCACCCGCACCCTGTTGTTCGACGTTCCCGGCTGGCCGGGGCACCGGCCCGGCCAGCACGTCGATGTCCGCCTCACCGCCGAGGACGGCTACCAGGCCCGGCGTTCCTACTCGATCGCCTCCGCGCCGGAGGAGCCCCGGCTGGCGCTGACGGTCGAGCGGCTGGAGGAGGGCGAGGTCTCGCCCTACCTGACCGAGGAGCTTCGCCCGGGCGACGCCGTTGAGCTG
The DNA here is from genome assembly GCA_023423795.1 of Chloroflexota bacterium. GTDB lineage: Bacteria > Chloroflexota > Chloroflexia > Thermomicrobiales > UBA6265 > CADCWF01. The sequence continues at coordinate 8,139 of JAFAEX010000243.1, forward strand.
CGCGGCCCGATCGGCGGCGCCTTCACCTGGACGACGGCCGACGGTGGCCCGCTCGTCCTCGTCGCCGGCGGCTCCGGCGTCGCGCCGCTGATGGCGATGCTGCGCCACCGTGCCGCCGCCGGCAGCGACGTCCCGGCGACGCTCCTGTATTCCTCGCGCTCGTGGGAGGAGATCATCTTCCGCGACGAACTGGCGCGCATGGCCGCCGCCGACCCCGCCCTGCGCGTCGTCCACACCCTGACCCGCATCCAATCCGAGGGCTGGACCGGGCTCCGCCGCCGGATCGACGCCGCGATGCTGGCCGAGGTCGTCGGCGCGCCGGAGCCGGGCGCGCTCGCGTTCGTTTGCGGCCCGACCGCGTTGGTGGAGCGCGCCGCAACCGACCTGGTGATGCTGGGCTACCCGCCGGATCGGGTCCGCACCGAGCGCTTCGGCCCGACCGGAGGTTGACGGAGCGCGTCGAGCGGAGACCCCACGTGGCGTCCGCGTTGCCGGCGCCGCGGCCGGCCTGCCCGCCATGAAATGCCGCCCGGATTTCCCGAACGGTTTCTTGAACCATCGGCGAAGCGGCCGCGCGGTTCGTGGCGTCGGCGTGCCCGCCGCGACATCGATCCATGCGAAGGACGACGCCGTCCCGCCGACTCCAGACGACGGTCGGCGGCGCTGGGAAAACCTCCCGCCGTGGCGGATTCCGGCTCGACCCCGGCCGCGACGATCGCGGTCCGTCACCTCCCAATCGCGCGATGTGACGGCGCGCCGACGCCCCGCCGCGGGCTCCTGACGACGATCCAGGCAAGCGTTCGTGACATCGTTGACAGCCCGGCCCGGCTGCCGATAAGGTGGCGGGACTCCGACGAAGGAGCGGCGGCCTCCCCGGCCGTTGCACGACGCGCGTCTCCGAAGACGCCGCCGCAAAAGAAGGAGAGCCACCTATGTCGCACGGTGTCATCTCGCGCCGCCGGTTGTTGCAAACCGGGGCCGCCGCCGGCGTTGCCGCCGGGACCGGGACGCTGGCCAGCAAGCGTTCCACGTTCGCCGCCCCGGCCGTCCTCCAGGGCGGGCCGGTGACGCTGCGGTTCATGACCCACAACACGCTCGAAGAGCCGGCCGGCACCGTCCTCAAGGAGATCGTCGCCGAGTTCGAGCAGGAAAACCCGGACATCAAGATCCAGATCGAGGAGGTCCCCAACGCGGACATCCTCACCAAGCTGACCGCCTACGCCGAGGGCGGCGACCTGCCCGACATCCTCGACGGCCAGTTCGGGCTGGCGTCGTTCGTCAACCTCGACGCCGCGCTCGACATCTCCGACATGGTGGACGAGCAGGGGCTGCGCGACTCGTTCATCCCGGTCGCGCTGCAGGCCGGCACCGACAGCGAAGGGCGCCTCCTCGGCCTGCCCTTCTACACCGGCACCGACGCCCTCTACTACCGGCTCGACCACTTCGAGGAGGCCGGGCTCGACCCCAACGCGCCGCCGAAGACGTGGGACGAACTGGCCGAAATGGCGAAGGCGCTCACCAACCCGCGCGCCGGTCGCTACGGCTTCGGCATGTACGGCAAGACGCACACCGTCCGCTGCATCCACTTCATGCAGAACAACGGGCCGGACGGCGAGATGCTGCGGCTCGACCGCGACAGCGGCATCTGGACGATCCTCGTCAACAGCCCGGATTCGATCGGCGCCATCGAGTACATGGTCTCGCTGGCCCGCGAGCACAAGGTCGTGCCGCCCAACGTCGTCGAGATGGACTACCCGGCCAACGTCGCGGCGTTCGCCGGCGGCAACATCTCGATGCTGACGACGGGCCCGTGGGGCGCCCAGACCTTCATCGGCACCAACCCCGACATCGAGGGTAAGTTCGGCGTCGCCGTCCACCCGACGCCGACCGGCGACACCCCGACGCTGCGCCAGGGCTCGCTGATCTACGCCATCGGCAAGACCACCAAGCACCCCGAGGAGGCGTTCCGGTTCCTCCGCTGGTTCACCCACGACCGCCAGCCCTACTTCGCGGCCAAGGCCAAGTACGGCCCGACGACCAAGGCCGCGCTGGAGGACCCGGCGATCGCCGAGGACCCGTTCCTGTCGGTCTTCCTCGAGCAGTCGCTCAGCGCGGTGGTCGAGCCCTACGAGGTCGAGCTGGGCGAGTGGAACCAGCTCAAGGACCAGTTCGACCCCGAATGGCAGGCGGCCCTGATCGGCTCGAAGGACGTGCCGACGGCGCTCAACATCGCCGCCGGCCGTTTCAAGGACATCCTCGGCGACCGCGCCGAGCTGAAGTACCCGACGTCCTGACGCGGAGCGGGAGGCCGGGCGGTCCGTCGCCCGGCCGACCTCCGAGACGGATCAAAGCGGCCGCATCGATTCGGCCGAAGGCGGCGTTCGCCCGGGGATTCATCCCCGGGCTACGCGAACGAAGCCCCTCCGGGGCTGGGCACGAACGCGGCGGCGTCGGTCGTCGGTCTCAACCCCGGAGGGGTTTCGTTGGCGTAGCGCGGGGTTTCAACCCCGCGCGGGCGGCGATTGCCGGGACTGTTCGGCAACCGCCACCGATTCCGGCCAGACCGCTGCACATCCCGCAACGATCCAGCACACGTCATCCATCGCACCATCCTCCGCCTCGTTCCCACTGGAGCACGCCCCATGTCGGCAACGAGCCGCGCCGACCGCATATCGCAGCCGATGGGCGCGCGGCGGTCGCGCCCGGTCGCCCGCATCCACCCGTTCCTGTTCGTCGCGCCCTCGGTGCTGATGCTGCTCGTGCTGCTGGCGCTGCCGATCGGGCAGGCGTTCCTCCGGACGTTCCAGACGGATGCCGGGATCGGGCTCGACAACTACGTGCGGGCCGCCACAAACGACCACCTCGCGCGGCTGGCGATGCGCCACACCTTCGCCTTCGCCTTCTTCTCGGTCGTCGGTCAGTACATCCTCGGCTTCGCGGTCGCGCTGCTGCTGAGCGGGAACCTTCCGCTGCGGCCGGTGTTCCGGGTGCTGTTCCTGCTGCCGTGGATGTTCCCGGCGGTGGTCCCCGGCATCACCTGGCGCTGGATCTTCGACGGCCTGTTCGGCGTCTTCAACGAGATCCTCTACCGGGTCGGCTGGTACGCCGAGACCGACATCCCCATCGCCTGGCTCGGGCAGACCAGCACCGCACTCGGGGCGACCATCGTCGCCAACATCTGGCGCGGGTTCCCCTTCATGATGGTGCTGCTGCTGGCCGGGTTGCAGTCGATCAACAGCGAGATGTACGAGGCCGCGTCGGTGGACGGGGCGAACGCGCTCCGCCGGTTCTGGGACATCACCCTGCCCTCGATGCAGGGCATCTCCTTCGTGGCGATCCTGCTGGCCTGGATCGGCAGTTTCATGAACTTCGCCATCGTGCAGGTGATGACGGCCGGCGGCCCGGCCAACTCCTCCGAGGTCTTCGCCACCCTCGTCTACAAGAACGCCTTCCTGTATGCCGACGCCAACTACGCCGCCACGCTCGGCATCATCATGCTCGCGCTGCTGATGATCCCCGGCGGGCTCTACGTGCGCGCCACCATGCGCTCCGGCAACGCCTGACGCCGCCAGGAGGAGTTCCGTTCGTGGCCACCAACGTCCTCACCCCACCCCGCGCACGCAGCCGCGCCACCCGCGAACGCTCGGCCTACTGGCTGCGGGTGGCGATCGCGCTGGCGCTGCTGCTGGTGACGCTGTTCCCGATGTACTGGATCGTCATCTCCTCGTTCAAGACGAACCTCGAAACCCACTCCGTGCCGGTCACCTTCCTGCCGCAGGTGTGGTCGCTGGACGCCTACCGCGAGATCTTCCAGCGGCGCGACTTCGGCCACTACATGAACAACGCCCTGATCGTCTCGGTGGCGACGACCCTGTGGGGGGTCTTCGTCGCCGCGTGGTCGGGGTACGGATTCGCCCGCTACAACTTCCGCTTCAAGGCGGCGCTGATGGCGTTCGTGCTGATCGCGCAGTCGTTCCCGCGCATCCTGCTGGTGATTCCGTACTTCGACATGGCGAACCGGTTCGGCCTGAAGGACACCTACCTCGGCCTGATCCTCGCGTATTCGACCTTCATCCAGCCGCTCTGCCTGTGGATCATGAAGGAGTACTTCGAGCAGATCCCGCGCGAACTCGACGAGGCGGCGCTGGTGGACGGCGCCTCCCCTTACCGCGCCTTCTGGGACATCATCCTGCCGCTGGCCCGCCCCGCCCTCGGCGCGACCGCGATCATCGGCTTCCTGACCGCCTGGAACGAGTACGAATTCGCGCTGGTGCTCACCAGCACCGAGAACGTCCGCACCATCTCGGTGGCGATCGCCTCGTTCATCGGCGAGTTCACGACCGAGTGGAACCAGGTGATGGCCGCCGCCGCGGTCGGCACCATCCCGGTGGTGATCGTCTTCCTCTTCTTCCAGAAGCAGCTCATGCACGGGCTCACCGGCGGCGCGGTGAAGGGGTAGCGAGAAGGCGACATTTAGGTGCGATCATCGCAACCTGAAACTGGTGGCTGTTGCCGTCGCGATCACACGGGAGCGTTCAAGGTCCGCTACGGGATCCATGCCGCTATCGTCCGCCACCGTCACGATGAACCGCGTATCTACAGATCAGATTTGCCTAGCGCGTATCGTGGACCTTGCGAGATAGGCTAAGATGGAGAAACATCAACAAAGACCCTCCTGATGTAGGCCTCCGATGATATCGATGTCACAATACCCATGTACTGAGTTCCTGCGTCCATCGTGGGAGCGATGAGTTGTGCCACGTCATTGTCCAGCGTTCCAATGGGTTCGTTGTTGAAATAACAACTCACCGCATTGCGGTTGAATGTCTGGCTGTAGTCTCTAGAGAACTGAACTTCGGTTCCGGATGTCAAGAGATCTACGGTCAGGATGGCAACGCGGGACCCAGTAATCACTTGGGCGGAAAGAGGGAATAGTGGCTCTTCTGCCGTCACTGAGCGTCGAATCAGCGGGCTCGGACTCGCTTGCTGAAGCGCGTGTGCAACATCTTCTAGGACCGAGCCGGACAGGCCCAACTCCAAGTTGAGCCGCTCAAGATTCCACTTTGACGCCCAATCCATGAACGACGGAAACAAACTTGCTGAATGTGAGGTTACGTACTCTTGTCCGAGTTGGATTGCAACACTCCGATAGCTAACCCCAGCAGCAATAGCCCAGACAGCGTACGGAGTGGGCACCCCGTACTTGACCATTGACGAGAAGAACCGAGCGATCGGCGACAGGGATGCGTCGTCAATCTCGAGTTCCTTCAAAGCTAGGCGAAGGTATGCAGCAATACCCCAGGGCAGGCGATAGCCAAAGGTGTCCTCGACGTATGCTGAGATGGACTGGGGAGTCGCTTCTGGACTTGAAAACTGTCTCCTGATCTGCGGATAGTCTTCACCGGAAAGCCACGCCTCTGCCAGTTCGGCCACCTCAAAGACTGGGTCAGTTTTCGGCCGAATTTCCTCTGCCATGAAACAGCCATCGAGAAAAATTTCGACTAACTGGCGCCGCTCGGCAAGCGTTGCAGTCGGCAGAAGTTCCCTTAGCTCGTCTGCATGAGACCGAATGTGTCCCAACATCGACTCGCAACTCTGCACGCTCAAACCCGTGGTGGCGAAAACTGCCCTTTCTTCAGGTTCTGGTACGCGCCGAACGATGTCTCTCAGCAGTCTGCCGAATGACGACTGAATCGCCTCGTAATTTGCGTCATTGCGACGGGACTCCAGCGCCGCAAGCGTACTCCCAAAAACTCTTTCTATCCATTCGTCGGTGACTTCGGTCACCGCTTCCTCGACCAGTACCGCCAAGAGATCTGAGTCAAGATACTGAAAAACCTCGGGATCATTAATACGCTCCGAGGCAAAGCGGCGAAGTGCCTTGAGGAGAGCGCTCTCTAAGGGTTCGGTATCGTTCTTCCGGCGAGCATATGACCAAAGCGCTGCCTCGTCGTTGACGTTCTGACAGAGGTGGATGATCAACCCTTCTGTCTCAACGCCGGCCCTACCGGCGCGTCCTGCGATATTCCAGTATTCTCTGGCTGACAGGGGAACATTCTCACCGTCAATGCGGCGGTGGGTCGAATGGATGATTACAGTTTTGATCGGGAGATTTACCCCTTGGGCAAGTGTGCTGGTAGCGACAATGATTTGATACTGCCGATCCCTGAAATCGCGCTCAATCGCCTTCTTGACGACATCCGGAACGTCGCCGTGGTGAACAGCCACACCTCGGCGTAATTTGACCGTGAGTCGGTGGCTTTCACCGAGCCAGTCAGCACAAATTGCGGAGGCGCGCGTTGATCGGTCCCTGAACTCTGGTAAGACGCTCTGGCCTGACTGCTCTGCGAGCTGAATCCTCCGCATGATGGCTTCGCTCACTGAGTCGGCATACCCGGGTGTGGGGCAGAAGACGAGGACAGCACCAGTCGGAGCAAGCGTATAGGCGAGTTCAGCGGCGGTTTGCGCCTTGACGCTGGCATCTGGGAACTTGGGATTGTTAACTCGGCCTGATTCAGGGTTGACAAAAGGGAAAGTTCTCACTTGGGTCATGCTGGGCAAGAATCCCTCAAGCCCTGGAACTTCGGGGTCAGGCAGAAACTGAACGAATCCGCGCGCTCCCTTCCAATAGAACTTGGCATGTCGCTGGATAGCGGGACGCCAGTCGGACTGACTGATAGTGGAGCCGTTCGATCCCAGCCATGCGGAGAATTCCTCAAGAGTGGACTCGGGGATGACGGCTGAAAGGGAAATGAATCGAATGCTGGGCCAACCGAGCCTGATCCGACTTAACAGGATTTCGAAGTGAGGACCCCGCGAGTCGTCTTCAATGAGCTGACCTTCGTCGATAACGATAAGCCCCACGCTGTCGAAGAACTCCCGATTGGACCGCAGTAAGAGATCCAACTTTTCCGGCGTCGAGATGATGACATCGGCCGTCGAGAGGATCTCCTGCTCAGCCTCGTCCGTTTCGAAGCTCCCGAGAGTTGTCGAGAGTCGGAATCCTAGGTCTGAGAACAGTCCAGCGAGGGCCCCCTCGATCTCACCTGCTAAGGCCCTGAATGGTGCGATGTATAGGCAGCGACGCCCTGGCGTGGATACGAGATGGTGGACAATCGCCATCTCGGCGATACGTGTCTTCCCAGCGCTGGTAGGCATTCGCACCATGGTGCTGCTGTCCAGGTCGAAGAGCCCCCGATCCAGCGCAGAAATTTGTGACGGCCAGAGCTCGACGATCCCAGAGTTCATGTCTACTCGCTGCCCAAGGCCGCGGGCAAGTAAGAGCAGATAACGTTGCCAAGTTGGGTCGGATTCATGAATAGGTCCGAGGCGTTCCCATGTTGAACGATGACGCATTCTTGGCAGAGATTTAAGGAGCAGTCGCACCAGACTATGCTGAGAAACAGCGCCGATAGAAGCGAATCCTGATGATGCGGCTTGTAGCATTTGAATCGCGCGATCGATGCGCGAAGAGTCCCCGCTGAGGAAGTAGCGCGACACCTCGACCAAAGCTCCCGCAACTAAGCCCTGCGATGTCAAGCTGACCAGTTCGGATATCTCCTCAACATCGTTAGGGACCGTGTTGAGGATACGCTCGGCCAGATTCAACGACCGAAAAAACTGTCGACGAAAGAAGGTTGCGATCAATGTGGTCAAGGAGTCCGTGGAATCGGCTGACTTGGACGCTAAGAGTTCACGGGCAATACATACTGAGTTCGCCTGATACCCGGCGAGCTCGTAGGCAAGGATCGCGTTAGTTTGGGCGATCGATTTGGCTTTGCCATCGGATATGCGCGAGATACTCTCCCAAAGTTGACCGAGCCGGCGAGCAATAGCGACGAGGTCAAGCGAGGATCCATTACCGTCATCAATAATGGACTCGACATCAATAAGTGCCGCAGTTGCATTCCGGAGCATTCGGGGGAGACGGTAGGCCCAGTGGATAACAGGTGGGTCTCCAGGTAGCGCATCCAGAGCCGCGTGAGCACGGATTTGTGCAACTTCCCGCTGGAAGGCAGGGTCGGACATTATGTTTAGATGGCCGGAGATTTCCCTGAAGCTGTTATTCGTCATTGGGCATCGCCCGACATCCGATTAGGCCATAAACGCGCTCGATCTTTCCCGCTAGTGAATCGATTGCCACGATGTGAACGTCCAAGGGATCTAGCCGAGACTCGTGCTGAACCAAACCCTCTAGGTCTGACTCGCGCCAGCAGACCTTGTCCACAACGATGAATATGTGGTGGGAATCCAACTCTTCTTCGTCCCGTCGTCGAAGGTACGCCATGATGGACTCGAGGAGAGGGTCGTCGCGACTGCACAGCACCTCAGCCGCAAATGCCATAATCTCTGGGATCTCGGCTTTGCAGTCCTTCTGCAGTTGGTCGTGCGCCATCACCGCTAGTTGGTCAAGGCGGTCCCGCGTGGTGCGCAGCTTTGCCTCAACGTACGCGACCTCAGTAATGCCACCTTCACCGTCCACCTTGACAGCCAGTACATCAGTTGCCTTTGGAGAATCATAGCTTGCCGTCCTGTAGCGAAGCTTCTTGATTGGAACAACGTGACCATGGAATTCTTCCAGTAAGCAGACGGACAGAATTTCACCGAAGACACCTCTTCGCAGAATCTTGGTGCTGGGCAGTCGCTTCTGCACGAACGCCTGTAGCTTGCTGGCGGGTAGTAATTTTGCGGCTTTGTCCAGTAACTCGTCGCTGATCAAATGGTCCTGTATCGCCGGTGCCAGAACATCAGCCGCCTGCGACCCAGACCCGTTCAATTCTGTTGCATCCCATGCGGAAAAGGGGGTGGCCCAAGATTCTCTGGCCTGGACAGAAAGCCACGGGTTGAGCAAAGTGTTTGTCCCCCAAAGCTGTCGGACCTAGACGGCGCCCGACGACAGATGCAACGCCGGCGGGTGTAGCAAACCACAAGAGGGTTCTCAAGTATCTCACGTTAGCTTAGAGCGACCGGCAATAGGAAACGGCCTACTACCGACCGTCGTTCGGTACGGCATCAACCGGTCACGGGTACCGGACAGACTGCCCTCCGGCGACCGACGGGTGCTCCCAGTTGCCGGTCGCTCTTAGCGTGACTCATGCTCCCTCGCCTCCTCGCCTTGGTCGCCCCAACTCACTAACCGACGGCAACACGAGCATCCGGGAGTGGGTCGTTCGCGAATCCCAGTTTCCTCCCACGCTCACCGACGCATACGGGACCATCGAGAAACCATCCCGCTGGTGAAATCGATCCCGCGTCATGCGATCCTCCCAACGGCGGGACATCCCTGATGGGCGGCTCGCCGCGTCCTCCAGGCGTTGCACAGGAGACTGCGCATTGGCGAACAAGCGAACGATCACCGGCGTCCGCACCGTCGCGGTCGGGGCCGGGTGGCGCAACTACGTCTACGTGCTGATCGACACCAGCGACGGCCTCACCGGGCTTGGCGAGGCCTCGCTCGGCGGGCAGACCAACGCCGTCATCGGCATGATCAAGGACCTCGAGCCGCTGTTGATCGGGGCCGACCCCGGGCGGATCGAGCACATCTGGCAGCAGGCGTACCGCCACGCCTTCTGGCACGGCGGCGTCACGTTCCTCAGCGCGCTGGCGGGGGTGGAGGTCGCCCTCTGGGACATCAAGGGGCAGGCCCTCGGCGTCCCCATCTACAAGCTGCTCGGCGGCCAGGTCCGCGACCGCATCCGCGCCTACGCCAACGGTCCGCGCGGCGACACCCCGGAGGAGATGGCCCGCTCCGCCGCCGACCTGGTCGCCCGCGGCTTCACCGGCCTCAAGATGGCTCCGTGGGATGCCACGCCGATCCTCGCCGGCCGCGGCCACATCGAAGCCGGGGTCGCCAAGGTCCGCGCGGTGCGGGAAGCGGTCGGGCCGGACGTCGAGATCATGGTCGATGCGCACGGCCGGCTGTCGCCGCCGGTCGCCGTGCGGGCCGCCGAAATGCTGGCCCCGCTCGGGCTGATGTTCCTCGAAGAGCCTTGCCGGCCCGAGCACGCGCCGGCGCTGGTCCGCATCGCCCGCAAGTCCACGATCCCGATCGCGGTCGGCGAGCGGCACCTGTCCCGCTGGGCGTACCCGGAGATCCTCGCCTCGCGCAGCGTCGGCGTGCTCCAGCCGGACATCATCCAGACCGGCGGGTTGGGGGAAGCGCGCAAGATCGCGGCGATGGCCGAGATGCACTTCGTGGCCGTCGCGCCGCACAACCCGTGGAGCTGGGTCAACACCGTCGCCTCGCTCCACCTCGACGCGGTGCTGCCGAACTTCCTGATCCAGGAGGTCATCACCGAACACGAGCCGTGGAAGGACGCCGTCGTCGTCAACCCGCCGATGATGGACGCGGACGGTTGCTTCGCGCTGCCGGACGCGCCCGGACTCGGCATCTCACTGGACCTCGACGCCGCGCGGCAATTCCCGCCGGTCGAGGGACGCCCGCCGGCGCTCTGGCACGAGGACGGGTCGGTCGCCGACTGGTAGGGGAGCAGCACCGATGAACGCGATTGCAGACGCGGGCGCGGGTGGCGCCGAATCCGCCGCCGGCCGCCCGGACCTGACCCTGAGGATCACCGAGGTCATCCCGCACGTCCTGTTCGCCGGGCGCACGAACCTGGTCTTCGTCGAAGTCCGCACCGACGCCGGCATCACCGGGCTCGGCGAGGCCAGCCTCGAAGGCAAGACGGAGGCCGTCGTCGGCGCGATCAACGACGTGGCGGAGTACCTGATCGGGCAGGACCCGACCCGGATCGAGCACCACTGGCAGACGATCTACCGCCATTCGTTCTGGCGGGGCGGGGTCGTCATCGGCAGCGCCATCTCCGGCATCGAGCAGGCGCTGTGGGACATCCTCGGCAAGGCGCTCGGCGTGCCGGTTTACGACCTGCTCGGCGGCCGGGTGCGCGACAGGGTCCGCCTCTACGCCAACGGTCCGCGCGGCAACAGCATCGAGGAGATCGCCGAATCCTGCGTCCGCATCGTCGAGGCCGGCTGGGGCGCGCTCAAGCTGGTGCCGTTCCAGGCGGTGCCCGGCGTCGCCGGCCGGCGCGAACTGAACGAGGCCCGCCGCCAAATGCAAATGATCCGGGACGCGGTCGGCTGGGACGTGGACGTGCTGATCGACTGCCACGGCCGCCTGTCGCCCACCTCGGCGGTGCAGATGGCCGAGGCGCTGGACGAGTTCGACATCTTCTTCTTCGAGGAGCCAGTGCTGCCGGAGGACCCGCGGGCGCTGGCCGAGGTCGCCGCCGCCATCACCATCCCGGTGGCGACCGGCGAGCGGTTGTTCACGAAATGGGGCTTCCGTGACGTGCTGGCACTCGGCGCGGCCGACGTGCTGCAACCGGACCTTGCCCACTGCGGCGGCATCTGGGAAGGGCGCAAGATCGCCGCCGCCGCTGAGGTCTCCTACGTCGGCATCGCGCCGCACAATCCCTATTCGTGGCTGCTGACGATGGCCAGCATTCAGCTCGATTTCGCCACCCCGAACTTCCTGATCCAGGAGTTCCTGATCGACCACCCGCCGGAAGTCGAAGCGCTCTTCGCGAAACGGTTCGAATGGCTGCCCGGCGGCTGGGTGGAGCCGCCGACCGCGCCCGGCCTCGGCGTCGAGCTGGACTGGGACGCCGTGCGCGCCCACGAGCAACTCCCCTACACCCGCACCTACCAGCCCTCGCTCTGGCACGTGGACGGCTCGGTCGCGGACTGGTAGCACGGGGCAAGAGCGCGTTTCAGAACGGCCTTCGTCGTCATCCCGAGCTTGTCGAGAGATCTCGTCGTCTGCACGAAACCGCGGGAAACGAGATCCCTCGACAAGCTCGGGATGGCGGGGTGGGCGCCGGAAGGCAGCTCAACGCCGCGGCCCCGAGCATTTCCCGGATCTTCGGCGGTACCTGGCGTCGCCGGCGTGGTCGCGCATGTAGGGTCGAAGTCGTTGGTCCTGACGAAGTCCAGACCGATCGGATCGCCGTTTTCGTCGAGGTCCGCGAAGACCATGTCGGCGATCGCGATGGTCCGGGTGACCGCGCCGCCCCGAAACGTGATGTACAGGGCGTTGGCGTCGGCATCCAGTTTGATCCACATGCTCCAGTCACCTGCGCGATGGCCGAATTCCATTGAGGCGAACGCCGGCCCATGCCGTCCAAGGCTGACGACCCATCTCCGAGAACGAAGCCGGGTCGGGGCAGGGATCGACAACGGACGTCGTAACACGCGCTCCCATTCCCGGAGGGGCTTCGTTCACGTAGCCCGGGGTTTTCAACCCGGGCGATCCGTGCTGCCCGAATCGTTATCACAACCGCCGTTCACGAACGCGGATCGATCCTCATGACCGGCCCGCCGAACACCGGACGCCCGGCCGGGATCGACCCACGCCGGCCCGAACCGGCACGGCGTCACGGCAGGCGCTCATCCGCCGGGCATGCTCGCGGTAGAATCGGTTGGTTGTCTCCGCACCGGCGGAGGATCGGCGTGCCGCGCGCCGCCGGTCGGCCTCGCCCGTAGCGTTCCCGGCCCGTTCCGGAGGATCCATGACCCGGTTGTCCCGGCTCGCCGCCGTTTCCGCCGCCGCCATCTTTGCGCTGATCGTGCTGGGCGGCCTGTCGCGGATCCAGACCGGTCCCGGCTGCGCCGACTGGCCGCTGTGCCAGGGGCAGTGGCTGCCGCCGATGGACGCCGGGTTGTTCGTGGACTGGCTGCACCGTGCCGTGTCGGCCTCGATCGGGTTGCTGCTGCTGGCGACCGCGGTCGTGGCGTCGCTGACCGCGGGCGTCTCGAAGCGCACCCGGCGGGCGGCCTGGGCCGGGGTGGCGCTCGTCGCCGTGCAGAGCGCGGTCGGCGCGTTCACCGTCGGGCCGACCCCGGCCTGGGCGGGCACGCTGCACCTCGCGCTGGCGCTGGTGATGCTGGCCGTCGCGTTGTTCGCCGTCGGCTCGGCCGCCGAGGACAGCGGCGTTGCCGTGTTCGCGCCGGTCGCGGCGCGCGATGCCGGGTTCGGCGTCCGGCGGGCCGCCCTGTGCGGCGCGGCGGTCGTCTTCCTGTTGATCCTCTCCGGCGCGGCGTCGAACGCGGCCGGGGTGGCCGTCGCCTGCACCTCGTGGCCGCTCTGCCCGGATTCGGGACTGGGCGTGGCCGTCGCCGCCGTGCCCAGCTCCGGGGCCGGGTTCCAGTTGACCGCGCTCGCTTCGGCTGCCGTGGCCGCGGTCGTCGCGTGGCGGGCCTGGAGCCGGCCGGCGAACGCCGCGACGCGGGCGCTGGCCGCCGGCGCGGCCGTCGTGGTCGGTGTGCAGGGG
>JAFAEX010000306.1 GCA_023423795.1 Chloroflexota bacterium
GGCCGCGTTCGAGCGCTGCCGGCTGCTGCTCGCCGACGAACTGGGCGTCGAACCGGACCCGGCCACCGTCGCCCTCGCCGCGCGCATCCGGATGGCCGCCGCGCCGGATGCGGCTTCCCGGCGTTCCCCGCGGCAAACGCCGCCGACCGGGCCGGCGGAACCGCCGCTGGTCGGCCGCGCCGACGAATTCGCGGCGCTGGTGGCCGGGTTCCACGACGCGGCCCGGGGTCGGCCGCGGGCGGTCGTCCTCCACGGTGAGGCCGGGATCGGCAAGACGAGGCTGGCCACGGCGTTCGCTGGCTGGGCCGCCGCGCACGGCGCCGACGTCCTCCACGGCCGCGCGTTCGAGGCGGGGATGCGCGCGCCCTACCAGCCACTGGTCGATGCCCTGCGGCCCCGGCTGGAGCGCGAACCCGACCCGGGCGCCCTGCTCGGCCGGGCCTGGCTGGGCGAACTGACGCGGCTGCTGCCGGACCTGCGGGACCGTTGCCCGACCCTGCCGGACCCGGTCGGCGACGAGGCCGCCGCCCGCATCCGGCTGTTCGAAACCGTCGCCCGTTTCGGCCGGGAACTGGCGGCCCGCGCGCCGCTGGTTTTCGTCGTGGACGACGCGCAGTGGGCCGACGCGGCGTCGCTCGACGTGCTGGAGTACGCCGTACGGCGCTGGGGCCAGGACGGCGCGCCGGCCCTCCTGCTGTGCTGCACCCGGGTCGAGGCGCTGGCGGGCGACCCGGTCCTGGGCGGATGGGTGGCCGCGCTCGGCCGGGCGGTCCCGTGCGACCGGATCGGCCTTGGTCCGCTCGGCGGCGAAGACACGGCCGCGCTGGTCCGTGGTTTGGGGCAAGGTCATGCGGCGGACGGGTGGGCCGAGGCGGTCGCGCCGCGGGTTTTCGCCGAGACGGCGGGACAGCCCTTCTACGTGGTGGAGACCGTGCGGGCGCTGCTGGCCCACCCGGGCGCGGAACCGGCCCTGCCGGAGCGCGGGGACCGGCTCGCCGCCCTGCCCGGTGTCCAGCGGCTGATCGAATCGCGGCTGGCGCCGCTGCCGCCGGCGGCGCGGGAGTTGCTGGCGGCAGCGGCGGTCCTCGGACACGGATCGGCGTTCGACGTCGTGCGGCGGGCGGCCGGGATGGCGGAGGACGCCGCGCTCCCGGCGCTCGACGCGGCGCTCGGCGCGGCCCTGCTCCGCGAAGAGGGCGACCCCGGCGGTGCGGCCTACGCCTTCGCCCACGACACCATCCGCGAGGTGGTTTACGCCGGCGCCGGCGCGGCGCGGCGCCTCGTCTACCACCGGCGGGCGGTGGCGGTGCTGGAGGGAACCGGGGCGCCGGCGGCGGCCATCGCCGGTCACGCCCGCGCCGCGTGCATGCACGAAGAGGCGTTGCGCTTCGGCGTCGCCGCGGGCGACGAGGCGGCGCGGCTGCTGGCCGCGCGCGACGCGGCGGAGCAGTTCGGGCTGACGCTTGCCGCGGCCGAAACGCTTGGCCGGGACGATCTCGTACCCGACCTGCGGATGAAGCGAGGCCGCGCGCTCGTGATGATGGCCGCCTGGGCCGAGGCGCGGACGGAACTGGAGGCGGCGCTGGCCGGGTTCCCTCCGGAAGCCGCCGAACGGCGCGCCGAAGCGCTGACCGACGCCGCCGAGGCGGCCTGGTGGGACCTCGACATCCCGGCGGTGCTGCGGCAGGCGACCGATGCCGAGGCGCTGGCCGAAAGGGTCGGCCGCGGCGACCTCGAAACGCGGGCCATCGCCTGGCGGGCCGCAGCCGAGGGCGCGTTGGGGAACCTGCCGCGCTGCGGCGAGCTGATCGCGCTGTCCCGGCGGCGGGCGAACGAATTGGCGCTGCCGGCGCCCGCCATCGCCGGGCATTACCATCCGCTGACGCTCTACTGGCTGGGCCGGCCGCTCGAAGCCGTGCCCCTCGCCCAGGAGGCGGCGGCGCTGGCGCGGGAGCGCAACGACGTCCCCTGGCTGATGACGGCGCTGCCGAACCTCGGGTTGGCGCTGGCGGCGGTCGGCCGCTACGCGGAGGCGGAGCCGGCGTTCGCGGAAGCGCGCCGGGTGGGACGCGAGTACGGGCAGGACTCCCTGCTGGCGCGGGCCGTTGCCATTTCGACCGGGTTCCGCAACGAACTGTTCGACGCCGACGGCGCGGAGATGCTGGCGCGGGAGGCGCGCGACCTCGCCCGCGCGGCCGGGTTCCTGCCGCCGGCGGTCAGCGCCGGCATCGACCTGCTGGTGAGCCTGACGCGGCGCGGCGAGATCGGCCAGACGGAGCGGCTGGTCGAAGAGGTGGCGGCGGCCATCGAAGAAACCGGCGGGTTCCACGGCTGGCAGTGGCGGATGCGGTTGGTCGCCGTGCAGGCCGAGATTGCGCTCGTTCGCGACGACCGAGAGGCGGCGCTCGCCTTCGCCGAGGAGACGATCGCGCAGGCGCGCGCCCGCGGCCGGCCAAAGTACGAGATCTACGGCCTGACCGCGCGTGCCGCCCGGCGGATCGTGGCCGGGGAATCCCGCACGGCCGCCGCCGATCTGCGGACGGCCGTGGCCCTCGCCCGCGCCGTCGGCGACCCGGCGCTGCTGCTGCGGCCCGCTTCCGCGTTGCTGGGGCTGGATGGCGACGACGCCCTCGCGACCGAGGCGCGCGCCGCCGCCGCCACGATCGCGGCAGCGTTGCCGGACGGGGCGATGCGGGAGCGGTTCGCGGCTGCGAGCGAGGTGCGGCGCGTGCTCGGCGCGGGGTAGCCTTTCGGCGTGACTCCGCCCCAATTGCCGGCCGTCACGGGGGGCGCCCCGGGGATGCGGGAACGAAACCCCTGCCTGGACCGGGCACGGACGACGCCTGCGCCGCCGTTCCGACGGCAATGCCGGGGCGCTCCGCGTGATGCGGCGCAGCCTGCCCCGTGCCGGCGATTGCCCCGCGGCGGGCGGTGCGCCCTTTGGGAGGGCGAGGTCGGGAACAGATTCCCGACGATGCGCGTAGACCGGTTGGCGAGACGGGCTGGCGGGGAGTACACTCCCCGGCGGGAGTCGGTTAAGGACTTGACTCGATCGCCGGTGCGGGTTCGGTTGGCACTCTCCTTGCGAGCCGTCGCCCGGTTGTTCCGAGCGGCCTGCAACGCGGGCCGCGAGCGGGCGAAATGGATCGGGGACGGTCCTCGGTTCGGCTTCCGGGACGCCGTTATTCGTTTGCGCGCGGGCGACCGCAGCGCCAGTTTCACGGAGGGGCCCTGGTATGGACTCGAAGACGTTTGACGACATGACCCGGCGGCTGGCCGCCGGCGCGACCCGCCGCCGTGCCCTCGGGACCGCCGCCGCCGTCGGCGCGCTCATGCTCGGTCGGGCCGGCATCGCCAGCGCCGCGCCGGTCGAAACCGAGGCCAACAAGTGCAAGGGCCGGCCGTGCGTCCGCGACAAGAACTGCGGCAAGGGCCTGATCTGCAACGCCGACGGCGAGTGCGAGTACAAGAAGGGCAAGCGGGGCAAGAAGAACGACACCTGCTGCAAGAACAAGGACTGCAAGGGCAGCCTGAAGTGCCAGAACCGGAAGTGCACGCGCAAGTAACCCGGTGACGCGGCCGGGGCATGCGCCCCGCCCGCCGGACGAACCCGCCACGACCGCAGACCGCCCGGGGACCATCGGTCCCCGGGCGGTCTTGCTCCATGCACCATCGTCGCGAGCCACGAGGAGCACGGGGTCCACCGGACGACGGCGGGCGGCGCCCACGCATCCGGCCGCGGGTCTTGCCGTACGGTCGTCTATCATCGGGGCAGCGGCGGCGCTCGTCCGGGTCCGCCCAGGAGAGAACGATCGTGGCCACCATCACGCAGCAGCCAGTACCGCGCGCCGCCGGGGCGCCGCCGAAGGACATGGTCTGGATTCCGGGCGGCACGTTCCGGATGGGCTCGGACGAGCACTACCCGGAGGAAGCGCCCGCCCACGAGGCGAGCGTCTCCGGCTTCTGGATGGACCGCACCCAGGTCACCAACGCCGCCTTCCGCCGCTTCGTGAAGGCCACCGGCTACGTCACCGTGGCCGAGC
>JAFAEX010000002.1 GCA_023423795.1 Chloroflexota bacterium
ATCCCTCGACAAGCTCGGGATGACGGGGTGGTGCGGTCGGCATGACGGGGTACGCGGTCAGGGCAACGGGGTAGCGCGAGCCGCCGGGTCGTGATCCGCGCCCTTACAGCAGGTGCAGTGCGGTGGCCTTGGCGACCGCTTCAGTGCGGTGGCCGACGCCCAGCTTGCCGTAGGCGTTCGCGACGTGGCGCTTGACTGTCGGCAGGCTGATGAAGAGCCGGTCGGCGATTTCCTGGTTCCGCAGGCCCGCCGCGATGAGGCGCAGCACTTCGACCTCCCGGGCCGTGAGCGGCTCGGCAAGCTCCGCCGCTGCGAACCGGGCCGGGTGGGCGGACGGTTGCGCCGGCTCGTCGAAGACCCGCGCCAACCGTCGAGCGTAGGCGCTCGCGACCGGGCCATCGGCGGCGCGGCGCAGGAGGCGCCGCATCGGCTCGCCCTCGTCCACGAAGGTCCGCAGGTAGCCCTCCGGCTCGGCCAGCGACAGGGCGCGTTCCAGCGAGGCAGCCGCAACCGGGACGTCGCCGCGCTGCTGGTGGGCGAGCGCCCGCACCACGAGGATGTCGATCGCGCTCCCCGCCCGCTCGCCCACCTCCGCCGCGTGCAGGAGGCGGTCGAGGAGCCCGGTGGCCTGGTCGAGGGCGCGCTCGTCGCGGTCGGCGACGGCCTTGGCCATGAGCACCCGGGCGAGGGTGATGTGGGCGAATTCCCGCAGGTAGCCGACCTCGTCGTCGGCGGAAAGGTCGTGCTCCCGCGCCCAGGCGAGGGCGTCGCCCACCCGGCCCTGGGCGAGCCAGACCCGGGCCACCAGCGCCGCGACCGGGCGCACGTTCGGGGAGAAGTCGCCCGCGTAGCGGCGCTCGGCCTCGTGGAGCAGCTCGAGCGCGCCGTCCAGGTCGCCCCGTGATTCCCGGATGCGGGCCATCGCCACGCACCAGCGATACGGGTTCTGGGGGAACCCCATGTGCTCGCCCAGGTCCGCGCTGGCCCGCAGGTGCGCGGCGGCCGCATCCAGGTCGCCGCGTTCCCGCTGGAGGGCGGCCAGCCCCACGTGCATGTCCGCCGCGCCTCGCAGGACCGGCCCGCCCGTCCCCGTCGCCAGGGCCAGCGCATCCTCGTAGGTGCGCCGCGCCTCGCGGAGGCGGCCCTGCGCGATCCGGATGTCGGCCAGGGTGACCGCGCCCGCGATGGCGTCGGCGACGTTGCCGGCCCGCCGCAGATCCCCCATCCCGGCGGCATACGACCGGTACGCCCCGGCGAGATCCCCGTTCGCCCAGGACGCAAGCCCGAGGATGGCCGACGCCGCCCCGCGCCACACGAGGTCGTCGGCGGGGACGAGGTCGAGCGCCTCCCGGGCGCGGGCCACGGCGGTCGCCAGGTCGCCCAGCGCGAGCGCCCGCCCGGCCCGCGAAACGGCGATCACGCCCGGGAGGCGGCGGAACTCCTCGTCGTCGAGGACGACCATCGCGGTCGATTGGCCGTCCGGCTGACCGGTCCCGCCCACCGCCGGATCCAGCCACCGTTCGGCATCGCGCAACCGGTCCTCGACGCCGTCGAGTTGGCCGTTGCCCAGCAGCGCCGTGGCGTACCCCGCGCTGAGCACGGGCCGATGGCGGAAGACGGCGTCGGGGAGCGCCCGGTACCAGCCGAGCAGGGTGGCCTCCCGACGGCCACGGCGCATCGCCGGCGCCGCCCGTTCGACCAGGTCCGCCGCCCGGGCGGCATCCCCGCCGGCGAGCGCGTGGCGGATGGCGTCGGCCAGTGAACCGTGGCGCTCGTGCCACGCGCTCGCGTTGCGGTGCAGCGTTGCGGCACGGTCGGGCCGATCCGCCGCCAGCCGCGCGCGTAGGACGTCGGCGAACAGGTGGTGGTAGCGGTACCAGTGCCGCGCGTCGTCCAGTGGCACGACGAACAGGTTGCCCCGCTCCAGGGCCTCCAGCACCGCCGCGCCATCGTCGTGGCCGGTGACGGCATTGCAGAGGGGTCCGCTCAATCGGTCGAGAATGGCGGTATCCAGCAGAAACGCGCGGATCGCCTCGGGTTGGCGCTCCAGCACCTCTTCGGCGAGATAGTCCACGACATAGCGGTCGTCGCCGGCGAACGCCCGGATGAACGCGGGAACGTCGGGTCGCCCGCGCACCGAAAGCGCCGCCAACTGGAGCCCGGCGATCCAGCCTTCGGTGCGAGCCTCCAGCGCCGCGACGTCATCCGCCGCGAGTCCCAACCCCATCGCGCCGTTGAGGAACGCGGCCGCCTCGTCGGGCGTGAACCGCAAGTCGGCCGCCCGAAGCTCGACCAACTGCCCGCGCGCGCGCAACCGGGGCAACGGGAGCGGCGGATCTTCGCGGGTGGCGATGACCAGGTGCAGGTTGGGCGGCAGGTGGTCGAGCAGGAACGCCAGCGCGTCGTGGATCGGACGGCTCTGGATCACGTGGTAGTCGTCGAGCACGAGCACGACGTCGTCGAGCGCGGCGACCTCGTTGATCAGGGACGCCAGGACGGACGCGATCGGCGGCGGCTGCGGCGACCGCAGGAGGGCGAGCGCGGTGCCGCCGATCCCGGACGGCAACCCCTGCAGCGCGGTGACGACGTAGGCCCAGAAGAGCGCCGGATCGTTGTCGCCAGGGTCGAGCGAGACCCAGGCGGCGGTCCGTTCGCCCGCCGGGGTCGCCGCCAGCCAATCGGCGAGCAGCGTGGTCTTGCCGGACCCCGCCGGCGCGGCGACGAGGGTCAGCGCGCACCCGATCCGGTCGTCCAGCCGCGCGACCAGCCGCGGGCGAGGCACCACCCGGGGGCGGCGCCGGGGGACGTAGCCCTTGGTCGCCAGGAGCGGCGCCGCGGCGGCGCTTTGTCCGTCCGTGTCCACCATGCGCGGAGTATGGGGCAACCCCGCACGGCGGGCATCGTGCCGCCAGCGCCATGCGTTGACACCCAAAACGGCCGTGGGCTACCCTGCGCCATCGCCGCGGAAGCGGGAACAACTACGGGTTCAACGAAGCACGCGGGCCTGGCCACGGGCCAAGGGGCGATCCGACGTTCGGCGACAGCCGGGCGGATCCACCCACGGGTGGGGCGGGTCGCCGGACGGGCAACGGGGCCGTCCGGGTGCGGACGACGGACCGAGGCATTCGGTTGGATCGCGGCCTGGCGATGGCGCCGGCCGACAGTCGTTGGAGGTAACGAATGGACCCGCGCGTCGCCAAACTCGTCGAGCAGATCAACTCCGGAGCGATCGACCGCCGCGCCTTCATGGCCCGCGCCGCCGCCCTCGGCCTGTCCGCCGGGGCGCTCGGCACGCTCCTCCGCGGTGGTTCCGCCGCGGCGCAGGACGCCACCCCGGCGGCCGGGGAAGCCACGCTGGTCGGCAACCCGAACATCCCGCACATCACCACCACCGACAAGGGCACCATCAAGTTCTACTCCTCCTGGCCGATGATCGCCGGCAACGAGCAGATCGGGCAGGACATGCGCGCCGCCGTCGAACTCGCGCTCGAGGACTACGGGCACGCCGCCGGCGGCTTCGCCATCGAATACGAAGCCCTCGACGACGCCCTCGCCTCCACCGGCAACTGGGACGCCGGCAAGGAGTCCGAGAACGCCAACACCGCCGTCAACGACGCCGACGCGATGATCTACATCGGCACCTACAACTCCGGCGCCGCCGCCATCGCGATCCCGATCCTGAACGAAGTCCCGATGGGCATGATCTCGCCCGCCAACACCTACCCGGGCCTCACCCAGGCGGTCGAGGGCGTCACCGAAGAGGGCGAGCCGGACAAGTTCTACCCGACCGGCAAGCGCAACTACGCCCGCAACGCCGTGCCCGACCACCTGCAGGGCGGCGCCCAGGCCAACTGGTCCCGCGAGCAGGGCTTCCCCTCCGCCTACGTGCTCCACGACAACGAGCTGTACGGCAAGGGCGTGGCGACCGCCTTCCGGCTCTACTTCGAGCAGCTCGGCGGCGAAATCCTCGGCTTCGAGGCCTACCAGCGCGACGCGCCGGACTACCAGGCGCTGGCCACGTCCATCGCCGACCGCGGCCCGGCCGTCGTCTACGTCGGCACCGTCGCCACCAACAACCCCGGCAAGCTGGTGCAGGACCTGCGCTCGGTGATGCCGGCGAGCGACGTCACCATCGTCCTGCCGGACGGCTGCTTCAACGAGTCCTTCGTCGAGGCCGCCGCCGATTCCGCCGAGGGCTGCTACGTCACCTTCGGCGGCGTGCCGCCGGCGTACCTCGAGAGCGAGGTCGGCAAGAGCTGGGTGGCCCGGATGCAGGAGCGCGTCGGCCACATGCCCGACGCCTACGCCACCTACTCCTACGAAGCCGCCATCATCGCCCTCCAGGCGATCGACCAGGTCCAGGAGAAGGACCGGGTCAAGATCATGGACGCGATGCTGGCGACCCAGGGCTTCGAGGGCCTCTCCGGCACCTACGGCTTCACCGAAACCGGCGACCCGGACAAGCCGAGCGTCTTCCTGAGCCAGGTCCAGGACGGCAAGTTCGTCCAGATCGGGTTCATCAACCCGCCGACGGCGTAGTCGGCCCCAACCGGGAGGGAGGGCCGCGGCCCTCCCTCCCGCCCCTTCGTCCCCCGACCGAACCCGCCCCGGGCGCGCCCGCCGCGCCCCGCGCGGCGGCGCCGACGCCACCAACGCGGCCGTGGTGACCCGATGGATTTCAACGGAAGCCTGTTCGTCCAGTACGTGATCATCGGCCTCGCCAGCGGCGGGCTGATCGCGCTGATCGCGCTCGGATACACCCTCGTCTACGGCATCGTCGAACTCATCAACTTCGCCCACGGCGAAGTGTTCATGATGGGCGCGTTCCTGGCGTTGACGCTCGTCGGGTTCGCCGGCATCACCGCCGATTCCTCCTGGGGAACCATCATCGGGGTGGCGCTGCTGGCGCTGGCCGCCTCCATGATCTTCAGCGCCGCCATCAACGCCGGGATCGACCGGCTCGCCTACCGCCGGCTGCGCAACGCGCCCCGGCTGGCGCCGCTGATCACCGCGATCGGCTTCAGTTTCATCCTGCAAAACATCGGCATCTACTGGCTCGGCTCCAACCCGGTCTCCGCGCCGACGCTGCTGCCGAACCAGTACCGCGCGCTGAACATCCTCACCGAGTGGTTCGGGTTCGACACCCGGATTCGGTTGCGGATCATCGACCTCGCCGTGTTCGCGATCACCATCCCGCTGCTGATCGGCCTCAGTTGGTTCGTCTACAAAACCCGCACCGGCAAGGCCATGCGCGCCGTCGCGCAGGACCGCGAAGCCGCCGCGCTGATGGGCATCGACATCAACCGCACCATCTCGATCGCCTTCCTGCTGGGCGGGTCGCTGGCCGGCGCGGCCGGCATGATCGCCCTCTTCTACAACAACGCCGCCCGCTTCCAGATGGGCTTCCGCTACGGCCTGTTCGCCTTCACCGCGGCCGTGCTCGGGGGGATCGGCAACCTCTCCGGCGCCGTCCTCGGCGGCGTCTGCATCGGGCTCGTCTGGGCGCTCAGCGACGGCTTCATGAAGGAGTACATCCCCGCCTGGGGCGCGCAGTGGACGCCGGCCGTCATCTTCGGGGTGCTGGTCATCGTGATGGTCTTCAAGCCGAGCGGCCTGCTGGGCGAGCAGACGCCCGACAAGGTGTAGGAAGAGCCGATGACCGAGACTGCGATCTCCCCGCCGGTGCGCCGGATGCGCCGGCGGCCAGCCTCCGAAGGCGGCAACCTCAACCCGCGGCAGGTCGCGCTGTTCGTCGTCTGCCTCGTCGTGGCGTTCGCCTACCCGTTCATCGACCAGGCGCTCGGCTGGGGCCGCGTCGGGTCGTTCATGTCCATCTTCGTCTTCGTCATCCTCGCGATGGGCCTGAACGTCGTCGTCGGCTACGCCGGCCTGCTCGACCTCGGCTACGCCGCCTTCTTCGCCATCGGCGCCTACACGATGGCGTTCATCACCTCACCCGGCAGCGTCTTCGTCCTCAACGGCATGGTGCCGGAGTGGATGCAGAACTTCTGGGTCGCGCTCGTCATCTCGTGGTTCATGGCCGCCATCTTCGGCGTCCTGCTCGGCGCGCCGACCCTGCGGCTGCGCGGCGACTACCTCGCCATCGTCACCCTCGGCTTCGGCGAAATCGTCCCCAACTTCTTCCTCAACGCCGACGGCATCACCAACGGCGCGCGCGGCATCTACCCGATCGGCCGCCCGCCGACGCTCGACCTGTTCGGACTGTCGCTCTCCTTCGGCCCGACCGACCAGCGCAACTGGTACTGGCTGATCCTGCTGATCGGCCTCCTGTCGCTGTTCCTCATCAACCGGCTCTACGCCTCCCGCCTCGGGCGCGCGTGGCAGGCCGTGCGCGAAGACGAGATCGCCGCCTCCAGCATGGGCGTCAACCTCGTCCGCACCAAACTGTGGGCGTTCGCCCTCGGCGCGTCCTTCTCCGGCTTCGCCGGTTCGGTCTACGCCTCGGCGTTCCAGTACGTGCACCCGAGCCAGTTCGAGTTCGCCATCTCGGTGATGGTCCTCTCGATGGTCATCCTCGGCGGCATCGGCAACGTCTACGGCGTCATCGCCGGCGCCCTGCTGCTGGCGGTCTTCGACCGCATCCTGACCGAAGTGCTCAAGGAACCCGTCCAGCAGATCGGCGAGACGATCGGCTGGAACGCGCTCGCCGAGCACGACATCACCCAGGACCGCCTGCTGGTCTTCGGGCTCGCCCTCGTGCTGATGATGCTGCTGCGGCCGGGCGGCCTGTTCCCGAGCGCCCAGCGCAAGGCCGAAATGACGCCGGAGGACGAGGACGTCAGCGTCGCCGAGCAGCAAACCATGTACGACGTCCGGGTCGAGAACGAACCGGCGCTGGGGGAACGGGCATGAGCGCCGCGCGGCCGACCGACCGCCCCACCTCCGACGCCGCCTCCGTGCTGGCCAACGAACCGGTGCTGGTGGCGCAGGGCGTCACCAAGCAGTTCGGCGGCCTCGTCGCCGTCGATGGCGTCGATCTCTCCATCCCGCGCGGGGCCATCGCCGGGCTGATCGGCCCGAACGGGGCCGGCAAGACCACCTTCTTCAACATGGTGGCCGGCATCTACGTACCCACCCGCGGCTCCATCATCTTCGAAGGGAAGCCGATCTTCGCCGGCGAAAACGGCCGCGAAGCCTCGACCCGGCCCGACCAGGTCACCAGCCGCGGCATCGCCCGCACGTTCCAGAACGTGCGCCTCTTCGCCAACATGACCGCGCTGGACAACGTCCTGATCGGCATGCACACCCGCCTCACCTCCTCGCCGCTCGGCGCGATCCTGCGGACGAAGGCGGTACGCGAGGAAGAACGCACCGCGCGGCTGAAGGCGGCCGACCTGCTGGCCTACGTCGGCCTGCGCGGCAAGGGGCCGGAGATCGCCAAGAACCTCGCCTACGGCGACCAGCGGCGGCTGGAGATCGCCCGCGCGCTGGCCAGCGAACCGCGCCTGCTGCTGCTGGACGAACCGACCGCCGGCATGAACCCGCAGGAGACGGCGCAACTCACCCGCTTCATCGACGGCATGCGGCGGGAACTGGGCATCACCATCCTGCTGATCGAGCACGACATGAAGGTGGTCATGGGCATCTCCGACCAGGTCGCCGTGCTCGACCACGGGGTCAAGATCGCCGACGGCACCCCGGCGCAGGTCCAGCGGGACCCGAAGGTCATCGAGGCCTACCTCGGCTCCGGCGCCGCCGCGCTGGCGGCCGAACGCGCCACGGACGCCCCGACCGCTCCCTGACCCGACACCCGGTTCCGGGCCAGCGCGCCGCCCGGAGCCGCCGACCGACGAGGCCAAGCCCGCGATGCCGATGCTCGAGATCCGCGACCTGAACACCTACTACGGGCACATCCACGCCCTGAAGGGGATCACGCTCGACGTCGAGCAGGGGGAGATCGTCGCCCTCATCGGTTCCAACGGCGCCGGCAAGAGCACCACCCTGAAGACCATCTCCGGCCTGCTCAGCCCGCGCTCGGGCACCATCACGCTCAACGGGCAGAAGATCTCCGGCACCCCCGCCCACAAGGTCGCCGCCATGGGCGTGGCGCAATCGCCCGAAGGCCGGCGGATCTTCCCGCGGATGTCGGTGCAGGAAAACCTCGAGATGGGCGCCTTTTCCCACGGGAAGGTGGACCCGGACGACCTCGAGCGCGTCTTCACCCTCTTCCCGCGGCTCAAGGAGCGCATCAACCAGAAGGCCGGCACGATGTCCGGCGGCGAGCAGCAAATGCTGGCGATGGGCCGCGCCCTGATGGCCCGCCCGAGCCTGCTGCTGCTGGACGAGCCCTCGATGGGGCTGGCCCCGATGCTGGTGGACACCATCTTCGGCATCGTCCGGGAGATCAACGCGCAGGGCACCACCGTGCTGCTGGTGGAACAGAACGCGCTGCAGGCGCTCTCCATCGCCAACCGCGGCTACGTCATCCAGACCGGCAAGATCGTGCTCACCGACGACGCCCCGGCCCTGCTGCGCAACGACATGGTCCGCAAGGCCTACCTCGGCGAGGACTGACCCGAGCCTCGACCCGCGCGGTCGCCGGACCGGTCAGTCCCACCCTTCGATGGCCGGCAGGAAGCGGAACATCGGGGTCGGCTCGAAGCGGTCGGTCACGTCGTTCGTCAGGCTGAAGTTGCCATCGACGAGCAGCCGGAGCGTCGCCGCGCCCTCGGCGAAATCGAGCCGGCGACCCTCGACCCAGAACAGGTGCGGGCTGAGCACCCCGTCGTAGTACAGCACCATGTCCGAGAGGTTCTCGATCGTCCGCCAGATCGTCGTCGAGACGTTCGGGCGCTCCGGGTCGGAGATGCCGAACGGGGCGGCCACGTTGCGCATCACGCTCATCAACGCCGCGACGGCCTCGCGCTCGCTGTCCGGCGTCGGCAGGTGCGTCACGTAGTAGGCGGAGCGCACGAAGCGGTCGGCCGGTTCGTTGGTGCCCGGCAGGCGCTCGTCGCCGCCGAACCCGCGGTAGCGCCGCAGGTTGGCGAGTTGCTGCTCGAACCGCGGCTGGTTGGTCATCACGAGGTAGCGGCGGTCGTGGAAGATCCGCACCTCGCCGCCGATGCACTCGATGATGGCCGAATCGCCGGAGGCGTCGTCGAGCGCGAGGTGCACGGTCGCGGCCTTGCCGTTGGCCGGATACACGGCCATCCGAAGTTGGAACGGCGCCTGCCGGGTGCGCTCGACCGCCTCGGCCACGGTCGCGCACTGATCGAGGTACCACTGCGGCCACATGCTCATCGACAGCCCGGGAACGGCCGGATCGCGCTCGCCGACCGACGTTTCCGGCAGGTAGAGCATGTGCGCCGCCAGCCCGGCCTCGTTGATGCCGTCCGCGGTCCCGGCGTCGTAGGCGGTGGCGATCAGGCTGCCGAAGCGGCTCGTCCAGCGCAGCGGGTTCACCTCGGTCATCCCCTCGCGGTCCATGCCGCGGGGCAGCGACCAGAGGTTGGTGTGCATGTCCTCGAACCAGTCCATGTTGCGGCCCACGTAGACCGCCCGCCCGCTGTCGTTCCAGAGCACGCGCGTGCACATGTGCGCCCCCACGTCGCCAGACGGCAGCCGTTTCGGCCCGCTCCCGCCGGTTTCCGCCATCGAACCTGGCTGCATCCGGCGCGAAGTGTCGCATGCGCCGCACCGCCGCGCCGCCGGGTCTGGCACGCACGGTGCGCCCACGGGAGCCGCCCGGGGCCGGTGGCGGTTGCCGAAATAGTCCGGGCATCGGCGAGGCGGGCGCGATGAATCGCGCCCTTACAGCGCGCGGCGCATTGCCGAACGCAGGGGAACGATGATGGCGGTTGCCTGAATAACGCGGCCATCGCCCACGCCCGCCCGGGGTTGAAACCCCAGGCGTCCCGGCGGCCGGTGAATTTTGGCAACCGCCATCATCGCGCCCACCGCTGGGCCGGTGTCCGGATCAAATGAGCAAACGCCATCAACCCCGGGCGGGCGGCACGGACGATGGCCGGTGCAGATGGGCAAACGCCATCGTCCCCGGGCTGCAATCACGAAGCCCGTCCGGGACTGGGCACGAGCGGTCACCGTATCGTCACGGCATACGGCATCATTCCGGGCGGCCAGCGAACGATCCGCGAGCGGAGGAGTGCGTTTCATGAGCGATGCCACCGACCATCGGCCTTTCGTGCTGCTCACCGGCGCGGCCGGGCGCATCGGCACGGCGTTCCGGCGGGAGATGGGAGGGCGCTACCGCTTCCGCTTCGCCGACCGCGAGATCGCTGGGCTCACCGGCACGCCCGGCGAGGGCCATGAGGTCGTCGCGCTCGACATCGCCGACGATGCCGCCGTCCGGGCCGCCTGCGCGGGCATCGACGCCGTCCTCCACCTCGCCGCTGATCCCTCGCCGGAGGCGGACTGGGAAACTTCGCTCCTGTCGAACAACGTGGCCGGCACGCTCAACGTGTTGCGGGCAGCCGAGGCCGCCGGCTGCCGCCGCGTGGTCGTCGCCTCCAGCGTGCACGCGGTCTTTGGCTGGCCGCTCGGCGAGCCGTTGGCCGACGATGCCCCGCCGCGCCCGGTCAACCTCTACGGCGCGAGCAAAGCGCTCGCCGAATCGTTCTGCGCGGTCTTCGCCGCCCGCGGCCTCTCCTGCATCGCCGTCCGCATCGGGGCGTACGAGGCGCCGTGGCTCCACGAATCGCCGGACCCGGACGCCGTGAGGGCCTACGTAAGCCCGCGCGACCTCAACGCGTTGTTCGCCCGCTGCCTCGACGCGGACGGCATCGATTACGCGGTCGTCGCTGGCGTGTCGGACAACCACCCCAACCGCTTCGACCTGCGCGCCACCCGCCGCCTGCTCGGTTACGACCCACGAGATGACGGGTTCGCCCTGCTGCCGGTGGCGCGCCCGGACTGGTGATGCGGAACCCGGCCGAACGGCGCGCCTCCTCGCTCGTCGTTGGAGGGGAACGAACCTGTGCGCTCCCTGATCCACAACCGCCGAAGAACGAGGGCACGGGTCCCGTCCCTGCCTCCGGCGAGATGACGCAGGCGGGCGAGTCGGCGCCGATCGG
The DNA here is from genome assembly GCA_023423795.1 of Chloroflexota bacterium. Classification (GTDB taxonomy): domain Bacteria; phylum Chloroflexota; class Chloroflexia; order Thermomicrobiales; family UBA6265; genus CADCWF01. The sequence goes on from JAFAEX010000002.1 coordinate 11,055, forward strand.
GCGGTTCCCGCGGCGGTGTCCATCGCCCCGCACCGGATTGGCGCGGCGTGGCCGGACATCGAGACGCTCCCGAGTTTGTTCGGTATTTATTCGCCATTTGTTCGGTGGCACTTTTCCCATGGCCATGCGGAAATCGGGTTCTTTCGGCTCGCCTCCCGCACCCTCGGCCGCGGGCGCGCCAATCTCGCAACCCGAACGACTCGCCACGATCCGCGGAATCCCGTTCGACAATCGGGGGAAGCAGTCGGAGCCGGAGAACGCACCGGTGATCCATCGGCCAGTGCCAGAGACGGCATCGAGCCAGACGGCTCACGGTCGCGGCGTGCGCGCGGCATGGGTTCCGGCCGCTGCGGCTGGGAGGGGGTGCGAATAAACCCCGCATCGGCCACAATACCGCGAACGTACGCGAGACTGCGTGACCGAAAAAACGCCGAATAAATACCGAATAAATACCGAAAAAACGTCGGGTCGCCGAGGCGGCGCAAGCAGTCGTTCGGCTCCTGACTGACCGGCATCCCGCCCGGCGGCAGGCGCGATACGGGCCTCGCCGACCGGGCAGCACGTGTCTTCGACCGGCAATGGGACGACCGCACCGTTCTCGTCACGCCTCTCCGCGACCCGGGGAACGAATCAGCCGTCTGGCACCATGATTGCGTCTGTCGCGGTAGATTCCCCCGCGGCGGGCGCGCCGTTCGCCGTTCCCTCACCGCCCAGCCGCCCGACTGGAGGTACACGCATGCCCGATGGCGACCCGACCGCCGAAACCGCGCCGCTGCGCTGGACCGAGGCCCTGGGGCGGTCGCTCGTCGAGCACTCGGCCGACATCATCCTCGTGCTGACGGCCGACCACCGTTGCCGTTTCGCCAACCCGGCGCTGCACACATGGCTCGGCTACCCGCCGGCGGCGGTGCTCGGCCAGGACGTCATCCCCCTCCACCACCCCGATGACCTGCCCGCCGCCTCGGCGATGCTGGCGGCGGCCGCCGCCGCGCCCGGCTACCCGGCCATGACCGAAGTGCGGTTGCGGCACGCTGGCGGCGGCTGGCGAAGGATGGAGGTCATCGCCACCAACCTGCTCGACGATCCCGGGATCGCCGGCATCGTCTGCAACCTCCGCGACGTCACCGCCCGCACCGAGGCGGCGCTCGCCACGGCGCAGGCGCTGCAGACCCAGCGGGTCGCCAACGCCGACCTCGAGCGCTCGAACCAGGCCCGGGTCCACCTCGCCGCCCTGCTGAGCCACGAGTTCAAGACGCCGCTGACGGCCATCGTCGGGTTTGCCGACCTGCTGACGCTGGACCCCGGCGACGCGGACCAGACCGTCGAGTTCGCCGCGACCATCCGCAAGGAGGGCCAGCGGCTGGCCCGGATGGTCTCCGACCTGCTGACGCTGGAGCGGCTGGACGGCGCCGGGCTGCCCGCCGAGCGCGAGCCGACCGACCTGAACGCCGTGGCGTGCGACGCCGTCGCCCGCATGCGCGGGTCGGCGCCGGACCGCGAGATCGCGTTCGATTTCGACCCCGCGCTGCCGCCCGTCCTCGGCGACCCAGAGCGGCTGGCGCAGGTGGTGATCAATCTCGTCGGCAACGCGATCAAGTATTCGCCGGGCGGGGAACCGGTCGTGGTCGCCACCCGCCGGCACGGCGACATGGCCCTGCTCGAGGTCGCCGACCGCGGCATCGGGGTGCCGCCCGAGGCCCGCGAAGCCATCTTCGACCGCTACCGGCGGCTCGAATCCGGCGCGAGGGCGGCCGACGGAACGGGGCTCGGGCTGGCGATCGTGCGCGAGATCGCCCGCCTGCACGGCGGCGACGCCTGGGTCGAGGAGCGGCTCGATGGGGCGGGGTCCGTCTTCCGCGTCACCGTCCCCTTCGCCGAGCCGGGCACGCGGCAGGCTTCGGCCGAGGTCCGCCGCGCAACACCGAACGGCGGCGGGTTCCCGATCGGGAACCCGCCGCCGGGCGAATGAGGATGCCCGCGGGCGGCGACGGCCCTTGCTTCTCCGGCGCCCCGAGGCCAATCAGCACCAGTCGCGGCAGACGCCCTCGTTGTGCCGGCGCCGCCTCGGGCAGCAGGTCAGGCCGGGCGCGCAGGCGGTCGGGTCGGCCAGGCTGCACGGTCCTCCTTCGTCGCTGTAGTAGAGCGAGGTGCAGCCGCCGTAGTGGGCGCAGAATCCTTCGCAGCAGGCCGAGCACGGTTCGCCGAACTCGCAGACCGGCGGGCAGGCGTCGCCGGTGGCCGCGCAGTACAGGCCGCAATCCTCGGCGGTCGCGCACATGTTGCCCTGCGGCCCGTACGGGCAGCAGACCAGCCCATCGACGCACTGGTCGCCGCTGGCGCACGGGCAGCCGTAGCCGGCGCAGGCCGCCTCGGCCACGTCCTGCCGCGCCCGGCCGCCGACCGCGGCAAGCCCGGCCGCCGCCACCAGCCGCCCCAGCGAGCGGCGCGACCGCACCCCCGCAACCGCGCGCGCCAATCGGTCGAACGCCTGTCCGTCCATGCCGTCTCCTCCTTCCGGCGCACCGTTGCGCCGAGCGAGCAACCGGAAACCCCGCGGGATCGGCGCGCCGGTCCCATCCAGCACGCATCCGGGCGGGCGGGGCGGATACCGAACGAGGAACGACCCGAACCGCGAACGGCTCGGCCGCCGTCCGCCCGTGCTGGCTGTACGGACATCTTACCGAACCTCGCGCGGACCGGCCGCGCCGGACCAGCGAGCGTTTCTGAACCCCATAGCGCCATCCCGAGTCGAGAAGTGGAGCGGTCGATCAGCGACGAGATCCCTCGACGGGCTCGGGATGACGGCGGGAGTGGGCGTGGGATGCGCCTTGGTCAGGGTCAGGCCGACGGTGCGGCATCCTGCCCGGCGTCGTCGCAGGGCGCGTTCACGTAGCCGCTCTTGAACGGCAGCACGGCGCTCTCCTCCGGCACGAAGCGGTGCCGCCAGATGCAGCCGTTGTCGATGCCCAGCAGGTGGAGCGACACGCTGGTGATGTCGGACGTCGTCTTCACCCGGTGGATGTCGGTCTCCGGCAGCAGCGCATAGAAGTCGCCCTGCGTCAGGTGGTGCCGCTCCATGATCTCCAGTTCGGCGGTCTCGCCGATCGGGCCGTCGCCCAGCCGCCGGAAGACCTCTTCGTCCTGCTCGCCCCGGTACAGCCCGACGAGGCCCCAGGCGAGGTGGTCGTGGACGGGGGTCTGCGCGCCCGGCGGCACCACTAGCGCGGAAAGGGCGAGGCTGCCGTCCAGCGCCCGGTACAGGAGCCACGTGCCGATGCCGGAGCCCATGCCGCCCTCGGCAGCCGGCTGCTGGTACTGCTCGGGCAGCCAGCCGTCCTCGGCCATCAGCGCGGCGAAGTGGGGCCGGATCTGCTCGATGATCGCCTCCGGCTCGCCGCCCGCCTGACGGATGCGGTTCACCTCGCCGATGAACTGCCGGAACCGCGGGTTATCGACGACCCACTCTTCGCCGGACGCGGCCTCGGCGGCGTTGGAGAACGTGGTCTGGCACATGATCGGCTCCTCCCGCGCGTGCTCGTCGAATCGATACGCGCAGGGTACACGTGCCGGAGCGACGGCGGGGCGACCGTCAACCGCCGGCCGGGGATAATGGCGATTGCCCAGACACCCCGGCCATCGGCGACGTCCGCCCGGGGTTGAATCCCCTGGCTACGCCAACGAAGTCCCTCCGGGACTGAGCACGGGCGTCGGGGCGCCGTCCGTCATCCTCAACCCCGGAGGGTTTCGTTCCCGTAGCCAGGGGTTTATGGCGGTTGCCTATTTGAACCGGGCATCGGCCCATCGGCGGGCGCGATGATGGCGGTTGCCAAAATAGGGCGGCCACCGGCGATGCGCGCCCGGGACTGGAAGTCCCGGGCTACGGGAACGAAGTCCCTCCGGGACTGACGGCAGGCGTGTCCGGCGTATTTCGGCAACCGCCATCATCGCGCCCCTACGACCCGCGGCGACGCTACCCCGCTGTAGGGGCGCGATTCATGGCGCCCGCTCGTCCAATGCCTGGACTATTTTGGCAAACACCATCAACCCCGGGCGCGCGTGGGCGATGGCCGCGTTACGTCGGCAACCGCCATTATCCCGCCGCTACATCCGGTCCAGATGACCGCGGGAAGGAGGGGCGCGATGAACCGCGCCCCTCCTCCGGTGCCCGGACCATGTTGGCAAACGCCATCACCCCCGACCAGATATTGGAGCGTGCGCGGCAACAACCCAGCGGCCATGCCGAGGCTACAGATCCGCCAGCGCCACCCGCGCGCCGCCCTGCTCGACCGATTGGCGGGCGGCCAGCGCCACGGCGAGCGCGAGCCGGGCATCGGCCGGGGTGGCGCGGTCGGCCGGCTTGCCGGTGCGCAGGCAGTCGATGAACCACGCGCACTCGGCGTGGTACGGGTCCTCCTGCTCGACCTGGAGGCGTTGCGGGTCGCCGGAATCCGGGAACAGCGTCAACTGGTTGACGCCGGCGCCCATCTCCACGCTGCGCCCGCCGGCGCGGAAGTCGTACTCAAGCGCTTCCCGTTCGCACAGGACTTCGATGCGCGAGGAGAACGGGTAGCTTTCCGGCAGCGTCATCCCGCCGTCCACCAGCGCCGATGCGCCGCCTTCGTAGTCGATCAGCACCTGCACCTGGTCGATGCCGCGCGAGCGCGGGTTGACCGAACCGCGCGCGGTCACTGCCACCGGCTGCCCGAAGATCCAGTTCAGCGCGTCGTAGTCGTGGATCATCATGTCCACCACCGCACCGCCGGTCAGTTCGGATTGCGAGAAGAGTTGCGACCAGGCCGGGAACGGCTGCCGGCGGGAGGCGAACCCGAAGCGCGGCGCGCCCGCCTCGCCCTCGTGCACGCGCCGGGCGATTTCCACGTACTCCGGCCAGAAGCGCAGGACGTGCGCGATGCCGACGGTGCGGTCGGTCGCCGCGGCGCGGGCCACCAGCGCGTCGGCGTCCTCCAGCGTCATCGCGATCGGCTTTTCCAGCAGCACGTGCTTGCCGGCGTCCAGCGCCGCCTCGGTAACGCGGCGATGCTCGGGCGTCGGCAGGCAGATGTCCACCGCGTCGATCGTCGGGTCGGCCAGCAGGGCGTCGAGGTCGTCGGTCCAGCGGGAGCCGAGTTCCTTCGCCAGCGGCTCGGCGCGGTCGGGGCGCGGCGCGTAGAAGGCCGCGATCTCCACCCCGTCCATTCCCGAATAGGCCTTGCCGTGGGTGCCGCCCATGAACCCCGCGCCGAGCACCGCCACCCGGATCGTGTCGTTCGCCACGCGTCGTTCCTCCGCAGACGAGAGACGAGAGACGTGAGCGGCGCTTCGCCGACCGCCTTTCCGTCACGTCTCACGTCTCACGTCTCTCGTCTAAACCTCGGGGATGAACTGCCGCACGTGCCGGTAGGAGTCGGCCATCGCCTTGTCCACCTCGGCCAGCGGCGGCATCGGCTCGCCCTCGAACTCGACCTCGACCGAACAGGGGCCGTCGAACCCCGCCTCGTCCAGCGTCTTGAAGATCGCGGCGTAGTCGATCTCGCCGGTGCCGACGGTCGGGAAGTTCCAGACGCCGGGGCCGCCGATCTGGTCCTTGACGTGGAGGTGGAACACCTTGTCCACCGCCTTCGGCAGGTCGCCGACCGGGTCGGTCGCGCCGTAGAAGATGACGTTGCCGCCGTCGTAGTTGATGCCGACGTTCGGCTTGCCGATGCGCTCGACGAGGGCGCCCGAGATCTCGCCGGTGGCCAGCAGACCGCCGTGGGTTTCGAGGCAGATCGAGATCCCGTCGGCGGCGGCCTCGTCGGCCAGGGTGCCGATGCGGGCCAGGAACGCCTCGCGCTGCTCGTCCAGCGAGCCGGCCGAGGAGGCGTCGTGGCCGCCGGTCGAGGTGGTGATCTTCGAGATCCCCAGTTCGCGGCACAGGCGCAGCGCCTTGCGGAACTCGTTCATCCCCTCGTCGGTGACGAGGTCGGAGTGGCCGGAGAGGCTGACCGCGGTGAGGCCGTGCTTCGCCAGCAGTTCGCGCACGCGGTCCAGTTCGGCGTCGTCGGCGTCGCGGGTGACGTGCTCGGTCCAGCCCGGCACGCTGGTCAGTTCCACCGAGCGGAACCCGGCGCGGGCGATGCCGTCGAGGGCCTCTTCGAGCGAGTAGGAGTGGTAGGAGTTGGTGGAAGCGGCGAGGCGGTCGGCCATCGGGATGGGATCTCCTTTCGGGTGGTCGTTTCGCGTGCCGTTCACGTACGGCGTGCGGGACGGTCGGGGTGCGAGGAGGCGCAGGGTTCAATGCGGTGCGGAGTGCGGCGTCGTCCGGCGGCAGGTCCCGGGGCTAAAGCCCCGGGTTTCGGATGCCTGCTCCGGCTACGGCCGAGACACACCACAGCCCCTACTCGTTGAACCAGCGCCGCCCCGGCTTGAACTCCATGTATTCGTTGAACAGCCCGTCCTCGCGGGTGAAGGCGACGCGGGCGAACGGCGGGTCGCCGACCTCGAAGGGCTGCAGGTAGACGTCCTTGCCCTCCAGGTGCGGCTCCAGCGCCTCGACCTCCCACGCGATGTGCGGGGCGTCCATGAACTCCGGGTCGATCGGGCTGTCCTCCGCGTAGCGCAGGAACTCGATGCGGTTCGGGTGGGTCAGCGGGCTGGTCACCCAGCACTTGCTGGCCGTCACCTCGTCCTCGTTCGGCTGCTCCTCGTAGGCGCGCAGCCCGACGTGGTGGAACGTCTTCCACGGGCGGGACGACTCGGACATTCATTCCTCCAGGGGAACGCGCGACCGGTCCCGGCCGTCCCGTCCGGGGCGGCCGGGAACCGGCGGTTCGGCGCGATCGCGGCAACGTGATCGTTAGGCGGCCGGCGTGGCCGACGACGCCTCGTCCTCGACGCCCGCGCCTGCCGGCTGGGTCAGCGAGGCGAAGTCGCCGGACAGCTCGAAGCCCTCGGCGTCGGCCACGACCTGGTCGTGGTCGAAGTCGTTGGCGCCGGCGATGTAGTCGTTGGAGAGCACGTCGGCCGCCGACAGCTCCTGGGTGAGCTGCCCGATGTCGAAGGTCGTGGTCAGGAAGGTGTTCCACGACTCCTCGTCGTGCCAGCCCCAGCCCTGCCGGGTCGCCCAGTCGCCACGGTAGACCTCGGCGAGCTGCCACATCGACTCGACGGCGATCTGCTTGTCCTCGAACACCTCGTTCAGGACCGGCAGCGCTTCCATCGTGATCTGGGTGGCGGCCACCGGGTTGTGGAAGCCGAACTCCAGCCCCATCGCCCAGCCGCGGAAGTAGCGGGTGTAGATGTCGGCCAGGTCCGGGTTTTCGAGGTCGGACCGGCGGATGACGAAGGAGTTGGCCGGGAACTTCGACCAGTCCTTGCCGAGGATGTAGTCGAAGTCGAGGCCGGTGGCGGCCCACTGGGCGCGCAACCCGGCCCAGCTCAGCGCCGAGTCGGCCTGCCCCTGCGCCAGCGCCTGCGCCCAGGTCTGCCCGGCATCGACGTAGGTGACGGTGCTCGGGTCGCCGCCGGCCTGGGCGATCTCCGGGTTGGTGATGCCCTGCCAGCCGGCCGAGCCGAGCACGATCGTCTTGCCTTCGAGGTCCTTGACGCTGGGCAGCGCTTCGCCCTTGCGGAAGGCGAAGTCGAAGACGTCGTACGCGCCCATCTGGAACGCCGAAACGAGCGGGCTGCCCTGCTCGATCATCAGCGTGAAGACGCCGGGCGACGGGTAGGCCACGTCCGCCTGGCCGACATCGACCGCCTTGGTGCCGGCGGTCGCCTCGATCGGGCCGGGTTCCAGCGTGGTCTGGATGTCGCCGAAGTAGCCGAAGCGCATGCCCACCCAGTACGGGTAGTCGTCGAGCACGTCCACCGTGCCGCGCGGGGAAACCCAGCGGATCGAGTTGTCCTCCGGCTGGGCGGCCAGCACGTGGGCGCGCTCCAGGGCCGACAGGGCGGCGCCGCTGACGCCGAGCGCGGCGGCGCCGCGCACCAGGCCGCGGCGGGAGATCTGGCCGGAAACGAAGCGGTCGATCAGCGCGTCGAAACGGTCCATCCTCGTCACTCCTTCGTGCGGTGCGCCGGCCCACGCCGGGCCGGTCATCGGGATGCGGGACCGAACTGGCCGGCGGCTCCGCCGCCGCCGGTCGCTGCCTCCTTTCGTGCGCGTCGCGGGCGCGGCGGCGGGTCTAGGCCTGCCAGCTCGCCCACTTCTTGCCGACCCAGTAGAAGATGACGTAGATGCTGACGCCCATGAGGGCGAGCAACACGATGATGGCGTAGAAGTTTTCCATCTTGACCATCGACGACCAGAACATGAGCTGGTTGCCCAGCCCGTTCTTGCCGCCGACCATCTCCGCGCCGACCGCGGTCAGCATCCCGAAGATGGCGCCGACCATCAGGCCGACGATGATCATCGGCAGCGCCAGCGGGAAGCGGATCTTGGTAAAGATCTGGAACGTCGTGGCCCCGTAGGATCGCGCCAGCGCAATCTTGGCGAGGTCGGTGCGGCGGAAGCCGGTGGCGGAGTTGATCATCACCATCGGGCCGGAGGCGAGCGCCACCGCGATGATGCGCGGGGTCATCGTGAAGCCGAACTGGAGGATGAGCAGGGGCACCAGCGCGATCATCGGCGTGGTGACCAGCAGGAGGATGTACGGGGTGATGATCTTCTCGACCAGCGGGAATTGGGTGATCACCGCGGCGAGCACGATGCCGATGGTCGCGCCGATGGCGAACCCGCTCAGCAGCTCGATCAGCGTCACCTGCATGTGCGGCCAGAACAGGTCGGGGAACCGCGTCACCAGGGTGACGAACACCTGGCTCGGCAGCGGGAAGATGTAGCTCTGGACGTTGGACAGCCGGATGAACAACTCGGCCCCGCCGAGGATCACGACGGCCACCCCGATGATGAGGACGACGTCGCGCCAGCTGCTGGCGAAGCCGGTGGAAGTCAGCGCCGACCAGTTGGTGAGATCGACCTCGCCGTCGCCCTCGGTTTCCGTTCCCCCGAACGTCGGGATCGTTTCGCGCAGTTCGCTCGCCATCGGTATCCTCTCTTGACGAGGCGACAGGCGTCAGGCGTCAGGCGACAGCAACGAGTCGTTGGTGATGTCGCCCAAATGAGCCTGAAACCCGCAATCCTCTGTCGCCTGTCGCCTGTCGCCTCGCTCAGTCGGCGGCCCGGCTGTTCGGGGTGTAGACCCCGGTCTCGATCGTCCGCTTGATCTCGATGACGGAGTCGATGAAGTCGGGTTCGAAGGTCATCTCGATCGTGCGCGGGCGGGGCAGGTCGATCGGGAAGATGTGGGCCAGCCGCCCCGGCCGCGGCGTCAGCACGACCACGCGGTCGGCCAGGAAGATCGCCTCGGAGACGTTGTGGGTGACGAAGACGATGGTCTTGCCGGTCTCCATCCAGAGGCGCTGGATGAGCAGGTTCATCTCGTCGCGGGTGAAGGCGTCGAGCGCGCCGAACGGCTCGTCCATCAGGATCACGTCGGGATCGAAGGACAGGCAGCGGACGATGCTGGCGCGCTGCTGCATGCCGCCGGAGAGTTCGCGCGGCATCTTCTTTTCGAACCCGGCCAGCCCGACCTCCTTGAGGAGTTGCTGGATGCGCCCCTCGTAGGGCGCCGGGTCGATCTTCTTGATCTCGAATGGGAAGCGGATGTTGTCGCGCAGGTTGCGCCAGGGCAGCAGGTTGGCGTCCTGGAAGATCATGCCGATCTCCGGGCGCGGCCCGGTCACCGGCGTGCCGTTCAGGGTCACCGTGCCCTTGGTCAGCTCGTGCAGGCCGGACATCGCCCACAGCAGCGTGCTCTTGCCGCAGCCGGACGGGCCGAGGATGCAGACGAACTCGCCCTTGCCGATCTCAAGCGACAGGTTGTCGAGCGCGTGAACCGTCCCGGTCTGGGTCTTGTAGAGCTTGGTCGCGTGATCGACCGTCATCAACGTCGGGTGCGCCGGGGCCGTCCCGCCCGTTGGGGACACCCCGGACTTCGCCTGGACCACAACCGATCCCCCCGTCGCCGCCGCGCCGTTGCGCGCCACCGGCGACGCCACTGCCGCCCGGCCGCCGTCGGCTCGGGCACGTCCTGCACTGGAACCCCGGCGCGGGCGACGCCGCCCGCGCGATGCCGATGAAGGGCCGTCGCCTGGATTGTCGAGGCGCAAACGTGTGCGCGTTGGTGGATTCCGGGGATTCTATGAATGCCCCGGGCGGGGTGTCAACCGCGCCCGGCCCGAAATCCGCAATCGGTTCCATCCGCCGCGCCGCCACACCCGCCGCTCCCCAGCGAGAGGGCGAGCGCCGCCGCGGTTTTCGGCGGCGTCGCGCCGGGCACGCGGGTCGCACCGCCCGTGTCGCGGCTGATAGACTGACCCGCGGGCAACGGCGGCGAGGGTTTCGGGGATGGGCACGGCCGAACAAGCGAGGCTCGGTCGCGGCCAGACCGCCGCTGGGCCGCACGTCCGGGACCGGAACGGGACGCCCATCGGCAACGGCGTCCTCCCCGCCGGCATTCCGCGCGGCGACGGCGCACGGACGGCGGTCCCCTCGATCAGCGTCGTCGTCCCGGTGTACCGGAGCCGCGAAACGCTGCCGCCGCTGGTGGACCGCCTCGTCCCGGTGCTGGACGACCTGGCCGACGAGTACGAGGTCATCCTCGTCAACGACGGCAGCCCGGACGGCAGTTGGGAGCAGATCGACGCCCTGGCGCGGGACGAACCGCGCGTCGTCGGCATCGACCTGCGGCGCAACTACGGCCAGCACAACGCGCTGCTGTGCGGCATCCGCGCCGCCCGCCATGGCCTGATCGTCACGGTGGACGACGACTTGCAGCACCCGCCCGAGGAAATCCCGGTGGTGCTGGGCAAACTGCTGGCCGAGGACCTCGACGTCGTCTACGGCGTTCCCCAGCGGCCGGAGCACGGCCTCCTGCGCAACGTCGCGTCGGCCGTCACCAAAACTGTGCTCCAAAGTTCGATGGGCGCCGAGACGGCCCGCAGCATCAGCGCCTTCCGGATCTTTCGGGCCGACGTCCGCGAGGCGTTCGCCGACTACCAGAGCCCGTTCGTCTCCATCGACGTGCTGCTCACCTGGGGAACCACCCGCTTCGGCGCGGTGCCCGTGCGCCATGAGCCGCGGCGCGTCGGCACGACCAACTACACGGTCCGCAAACTGCTCACCCACACCTTCAGCATGCTGACCGGCTTCAGCACCCTGCCGCTGCAGATCGCCTCCTACGTCGGGTTCGCCTTCACCGTGGTCGGGCTGCTCGTGCTGCTGTACGTGCTCGGGCGCTACGCCATCCAGGGGACGTCCGTGGCAGGATTCCCCTTCCTCGCCTCGATCGTCGCGCTCTTTTCCGGGGCGCAGATGTTCGCCCTCGGCATCATGGGCGAGTACCTTGCCCGCATGCACTTCCGCAGCATGGAGCGCCCGCCCTACACCGTGCGCCGGCGGATCGCGGGGCCGGACCCGGAATGACGGCGACCGCGCCCGCCGCGCCCTGCCGCATCCTCGATTGGGATTCGGCCTTCTGGGGCGTCCGCATCGCCCAGGTGATGCCGCCGCGCCTCGACCCGGCGACGGCGGACGCCGTCGATGCCTTCTGCGCCCGCGAGAACGTCGCCTGCGCCTTTTTCCTCGCCCGCCTCGACGACCCGGAATCGACGACGCTCGCCGAGGACCGGGGCTTCCGGTTCGCCGACGTGCGCCTGACCTTCGCCCGCGCCACCGAACAGCCGGGAGCACGGCGGCACGCGCCGCTCCCGCCCGAACTCGCGCTGCGCCCCAGCCGGGCAGACGACGTGCCGCCGCTGCGGGAGATCGCCGCCGAGAGCCACGACGGCACGCGCTTCTTCCACGACCGCGCCTTCCCCCGCGAGGGATGCCGCCGCCTGTACGCGACCTGGCTGGAGCGCAGTTGCGAGGGGTACGCCGACCGGGTGCTGGTCGCCGCGTGGGATGATGCCCCGATCGGCTACGTCACCTGCCACCTGCCGGACGAGACCCACCCGGCGGGCCGGATCGGCCTGATCGGCGTGGACGCGGCGATGCGGGGCCGCGGCGTCGGGCGCCACCTCGTCGCCGCCGCGCTCGACTGGTTCGGCGAGCAGGGCGCGGATCGGGTCGCGGTCGTCACCCAGGGCGCGAATCTCGCCGCCCAGCACCTGTACGCCGGCAGCGGTTTCCTGCCGAGCGACTCCCGGCTCTGGTTCCACAAATGGTTCCGCACGCACGACTTCGACGAGGGCCTCCCGTGACCGCCTACCGCATCCCGTTCAACCGCGCCTCGGTCGTCGGCGCGGAGCAGGCGTACATCGCCGAAGCCCTCGCCGGCGGCGTCCTCGCGGGCGACGGGCCGTTCACGAAGCGGTGCCAGGGCCTGCTGGAGCGCGAACTCGGGGTCCCGAAGGCGCTGCTGACCACCAACTGCACCCACGCGCTGGAGATGGCCGCGCTGCTGCTGGATATCGGCCCCGGCGACGAGGTGATCCTCCCGTCGTTCACTTTCGTCTCGACCGTCAACGCGTTCGTCCTGCGCGGGGCGCGGCCGGTCTTCATCGACATCCGGCCCGACACCCTCAACGCCGACGAGCGCCTGCTCGACGGGCTGATCACGGACCGCACCAGGGCGATCGTCGTCGTCCACTACGCCGGCGTCGCCTGCGAGATGGACACGATCCTCGAGGTCGCCGGCCGCCACGGCATACCCGTGGTCGAGGACAACGCCCACGGCCTCTTCGGGTCGTACAAGGGTCGCCCGCTGGGCACCCTCGGCGCGCTCGCCACCCAGAGTTTCCACGAGACCAAGAATTTTTCCTGCGGCGAGGGCGGCGCGCTGCTCATCAACGACGAGCGGTTCGTCGAACCGGCCGAGATCATCCGCGAGAAGGGGACGGACCGCAGCCGCTTTTTCCGCGGGCAGGTGGACAAGTACACCTGGGTCTCGCCGGGGTCCAGTTACCTGCCCTCGGACCTGCTGGCCGCGGTGCTGCTGGCGCAACTGGAGGCGCGCGACCGCATCCAGGCAACGCGCGGCGCGGTCTGGAACGCCTACGACCGCGACCTCGCCGCGTGGGCCGACGCGCACGGCGTGCGCCGCCCGGTCGTCCCGCCGGAATGCGGCCAGCCCTACCACCTGTACTACCTGCTGCTGCCGTCGCTGGAGCAGCGCCAGGCGTTCATCGCCCACATGCGCTCGCGCGGCATCCTGAGCGTGTTCCACTACGTGCCGCTACACCGCTCGTCCATGGGGCAGGCGCTCGGCGCGGCGGAGGATTCCTGTCCCGTCACGGAAGACGTCAGCGACCGCCTGGTCCGGCTCCCGCTCTTCAACGCGCTGACGCCGGCCGAAACGCGGGACGTCATCGACGCGGTGCTGGCGTTCCCCGTCGCCTCTTGAGCAGGCGTCGGCACGGGGTCCCGCCGAGGTCGGTCCTCTGGCGCATCGCTACGCCCTTCGGCGCGCGATCGCGAGGATGGACGTCCCGCCGCTCAACACCTTGCGCGCCCGGATGGCGCGCTGCTCCCGAACGAGGAGCCGGTACATCACGTCGTTGACCACCGGGACGATTTGAAGGTCGCGCGCGACGGCCTGCTCGGGGCTCCTGTTCTTCAGCCCCGCGATCCGCCGGTAGGTCCGCAGCATCGGGGTCAACGCGGTCATGAAATGGGTCACGTACTCGACCGCGAACCCCGCCGCCTCGAGTTTGTCCCGGAGGTCGGCGGCGTCGTACCGCCGCTGGTGGTTCGACGCTTCGTCGAAGTAACTCCAGAGCGCCGGATCGGCCGGCACGGTCAGCATCAACGCGCCGCCGGGCAGCAGGATCTCCCCCATCCGCGCCAGGACCCCCCGGTCGTCGGGGAGGTGCTCCAGCACGTCGAACATCCCGACCAGCGAGAATTCCCGGCCGAACGGCGGGTGGTTGGCATCCCCCACCACCAACTGGCAGCCGGTGCGTTGCCGGGCGAACCGGAGTCCCTCGGCAAAACTGTCCATGCCGATCACCCGGCCTCGGGCGCATGCCTGCTCCAGCGTCCGCAGCACCCCGCCGGTTCCGCAGCCGACTTCCAAAACGCGGTATCCGTCGCCGGCGTCGGTCACCAGGCCGCTGGCGATCTCCCCGATGAGTTCGTTGCGCGCGCGGAACCAGGCATGCCGCTGTTCGACCGAAAAGAGGTGCGCGAAGTGCGCCGGATCGTAGGTGGGTCCGTCGTGGCTTGTCGGCATCCCCTATCCCATCCGCGGGCGAAACGGCGTCGCCGCCCATTGTCGCCCAGCCGGAGGTGCCGGCGGCGAGATGTACCCCGTCGTCCGTCGGCGGTCTCCGGATGGCCGAGGAGGGGCACTGAAACGCTCACTCGGCAGGGTGCGATCGTCGCCAGCCGGGCCGGTCGGGTATCGTGGCCGGGTCATCCCTCGATGCACATCTACCACCCATCGCAGTCGTCCTTCGAGACGCGCCGGAGATCGTCATGAACGGGATCGCGTGGCTGTTCCTTGCCCTCACGGTGGTGTTCACCGTCGTCGGCCAACTCCTCGTCAAGTTCGGCCTGGGCGGCATCGAGCCCCTCGGCGACTCCGGCAATCTCCTCCGGTACGTGCTGCGCGCGTTCACCACGCCGGCAGTGGCCGTCGGCCTTGCCTGCGCGGTGATCGCGGCGGCCTGCTGGACGCTGGCGGTCAACCGCGCCCCGCTGAGCCTGGCCTACCCGTTCATGGCGCTGGCCATCGTGCTCGTGGTCGCGCTCTCCCCGCTCGTCTTCGGCGAAGTCGTCCCGCCGCAGCGGTGGCTCGGCGTCCTCGTCGTCTGCGTCGGCCTGCTGATCTCCGCTCGCGGCGGCTGATCCGGGACGCCGATGCCTACCGGGACGGCCACAGGAACGGCCCGACGCCGGCCACGACGTGCAGCACGAACAGGACGACGCACAGCGCCCGTCCGGGCGTCGCGATCAGGCGCCGCACGCCCCAGCCGCCCTGCGCGCTGCCCTGCTCGATGAAGAACAGCGTGGAGACGACCATCAGCACGAAGAGCGCGATATGGCCGCTCCAGACGAAGTTCCCGGGGTTCGGGCGCGGGTGCTCGGCAAGCAGATAGGCAAATGCCGCGCCGAAGGCGAACAGCAGCCACGCCAGCACCATCCGCGGGTCGCGCCACGCCGCCCGGCGGTACACCAGCGCGACGGCGGCCGGGAACAGCACCGCGCCCACGAACTTCGGCAGCAGCACCCACCCCGGCGCGCCCGGCAGCCCGACCTCGGACAGGATGCCCATGACGTAGAACGGCGCGATCCGGAAACCGGAGCCCTCGCCTTGCTCCAGCCCCTGCACCGCGAGCACGGTCGAGGTGTACTGCCACGCCATGACCGCCAGCGACGGCAGCACCATGCCGACCGCCAGCGTGGCGATGATCCGGGAATTTCCGAGGAGCCCGCGCAGCAGGACGTAGCAGCCGGCAGCCGGGATGAGGGCGATCATCATGTTCGGCTTGGCGAGGACCGAGAGCACCGACAGGATCGCCAACCACCCGGCGCCCTCCAGCCCGAACCCCTTCGACGGGTCGGTGACGACGCGAAGCACGGCGTAGAACACCAGCAGCGCGAGCGGCTGCATGATCACGTAGGTGGGGTTGTGGTAGAGGTTCGGGACGAGGTACCCGAGGTAGTAGTTCGACGCACCCCAGGTGAAGAACGACACCGACGAGGCGAACGTCTGCGCCACCGCGACGGCGACCGCGATGCACCGCGCTTGCCCCTCGTCCATCGGCAGCAGCGACGCGCGCACGAGCCGGAACAGGATCAGCGCCAGCCAGATCCGCGTCAGCACGATGACGACGACGTGCGCCTGGAGCCACGAAACGGGCATGAACACGTGGGCGACGGCGACCGCGAGGTGGTAGAGGAAGTGGCCGGGGAAGAAGACGCCCGTTTCGAGCAGGTCCTGGGCGAACCGCGCGTGCGACAGGATGGCGATGCCACCGTCTTCGATGACGGTGACCTGGGGCAGCACGTTCAGGACCACCACCGCCAGCGTCAACGCCAGCGCCGCGAGGAGATCGCCGACGCGCCCCTGTGCCCACAACCGGTCGAGCGAGGGGCGCGTCATTCGAACGCGACCTCCGGCGCCCACAGGACATCGACCCAGTAGTTCCGTCCATCGCCCGATCCGTCGGGGAAGCCCGACCCACCTTCACGAAGCATCCCGTTCGCCGCCGTCTTGCGTTGGGGCGGTACCCGGAACAGTCCTCCCCCGATCGATTGGGTCTCGTTCCCGGAGAGCATGTCCGGCGTCACCGCGTACCCGCCGCGCGGGGCGAAATACGAGACCACGTAGAGCGTCGCGGCGTCGATCGGAACGGGCTCCGGGAACCAGACCGACTGCCACCCGGACGCCGTATCCGCCTCGTGGGTGGCAGAAGCGAGGATCTCGCCGTCCGCCGTCCAAAGGCTCGCAACGTGGGGACCTGGGTTCTCTTCACCTTTGTAAAAACGGATGCCGAAGACGGAGCCGTGTTCCCTGACGGCAAAGCGCACGCCCACTTCGGCCGGTTCGCCGACGTTCACCGACGCCTGTTCTGGTACGTCGGCGTCGCTCCAGATCGAGTAAGCGAACCCGGAATAGCGCGAGAAGCGGGCGAACGCCGGGGCGACTGTCGTCGCGATGAGCGCGCCCGACGCGAGCGCGAGCGCCGCCAGCGCCCACGCCCAAGACGAGCCGCCGCGCCGGTCGCTACCGGCGGCGATGCCGGCTTCGTCGTTCGTCGTCATCCCTTCCCCCGGTCGTCCGGGCGGCGTGCCGCCGCGCCGGTCCACCCCAACCTGCGCCGTCATTCCGCCACCGTCGGCGTCGCGCCCGCCGCCCGCCCGCGCGGCCGATCCTCGCGCGACGGGCGCTCCTCGCGGGTGCGGTTGCGTTCACGCCCCTCGCGGGAGCGGTTGTCCTCGCGGGCGTTCGGCGCACGCTCCCGGTCCCGCCGCGACGCGCCGGCCGCGTTCGGGGTCGCCACGGGCGTCGCGGCGCGCCCCGGTTGTCGCCGATCGGGCGTCGTGGCCGCGGGCTCGGCGCTCGTCTCGCGGACATCGAGCGCCTGCTCGACCGGAACCCGGTAGACGGAGCGCCCGTCCGCGGCGACGACGGCGAGTTCGAGCCGATGCCGACCCGGCGGCAGCATCCCCGGCGGCACAGTGACCCGGAACCCCGACGCAAGCAGCGCCGGATCATTGAGCCGTTCGGCCACGTCCGGTCGCGGCACGCCGTATTTCGCCCAGATCGGCGCGCCGCCGTCGATGAGCAGGAACACGCCGCCCGCCGGCTGGCCCGCCGCGCGGTCGATCGCCCACCCCTCCAGCGTCAGGATGCCGTCGGCCCGTACCCGGATCGCGTTCGGATTGGAGGAACCCGCCGAAACCGCGCCGTCGATGGCCCCGAGCGTGCCGTCCAGCGCGACCGGGAGCGCCCCGAGGTCCGGTGGCGGCGTCCACGGCACGACCTCGCCATCGGGCCAGGCGTAAGCGAGGCGCAGGTCGGACGGATCGTCCGCGACGGCGGGAAGTTCGGCGGCCCAGAGGAACTCGCGCGCGGCGGCCCGCTGCGCCAGCCGTGGGAACTCGGCCGGATCGACCGCGGTGTAGGCCGGCTGGACGGCGGCGAACGCGCCCGGATGGCGCAGCCCGATCCACGGGTCCAGGC
>JAFAEX010000017.1 GCA_023423795.1 Chloroflexota bacterium
TAAACGAGATTCCTCGACGGGCTGGGGATGACGGGTCGGGTCAGGCCTGCGGCGGGATCTCGCCGCGTTTGGTCAGCAGCCGGGTGATGCCGGACGCGGCGAGGTAACTGGGCGACGCCCATTCGAGGTTGGTGAACACGCCGGGCTCGACCGGGCCGACGCGCTCCGACGCCCACGCCCGGATGCGCCCGGTCAACGCCTCGTGGTCCGCCCCGGCCAGCAGCGCGTCCTTCGCCAGCGCGATCAGCGTATCGAGGTTCGGCAGGATCTGGGCGAGGTGGTCGTCCACGTCGTCGAACGGCCCGCCGTGGGTGAGGTACAGCCGGCGCGCGCCGAGCCGGCGCATCCGCGCCACGCTTTCGGCCCACCCCTCCGGGTCCAGTTCCGGCGGCGGCGCCGGCGGCAGGTTGAACCCGGTCCCGGCCATCCGCACGCCGCCGACGTCGCCGGTGAACGCCACGCCGCGGCTGGGGTCCCAGACCACGACGTGGTGGGAGGCGTGACCGGGCGTGAACAGCGCCGACAGCGGCCGTCCGCCCACCTGGAACGGGTCGGCATCGGCCAGCGCGACCACCCGCTCGACCGGGATCGGCGCGACCTCGCCCCACAGCGCATCCATGCGGTCGGTGTAGAGCCTGGTGGCCGAGGCGACCAACCGGGAGGGGTCTATCAGGTGCGGCGCGCCGACCGGATGGACGCGCACCACCGCCTCCTGCGCGTGGTCGCGCAGGAAGACGCCTGCCCCGCCGGAATGGTCGAGGTGGATGTGGGAGACGACGACCGTGCCGACAGCAGCCGGCTCGAACCCGGCCGTCCGGATGCCCGCGAGCAGGTGGGGCAGGGTGCTGGACGGCCCGGTTTCGACCAGCGCGAGGTCGCCGCCCTGCGCCAGCAGGTAGGCCGAGATCACGCCTTCCCGCCCCTGGAACCCGAGGTCGATCTGCCAGAGGCCATCGCCGTGGTCGGTGACCCGCCCGGGCTGGCCGAAGGTGCCGTCGCTCATCGTCCCTCCACGAGGTGCCGCCGAGTGCCGAGTGCCGAGTGCCGAGTGCCGAGTGCCGAGTGCCGCAATGGTGCTGGGCGCTACGTGCTACGTGCTACGTGCTACGTGCTACGTGGGCGAGTATCGCAGAGGCTGGGGTGGGAATCGGGCACGGGTGTGGCCAGTGCGGGTGCGGCGGCACGAAGGTGTTCGGCGCGGGAGACCGTGCGGGAGGCCAGGCAGGCCGGCACGGAAGGTTGCCGGTGCTGCCATCAGTCAGGCGGCAGGCGG
Organism: Chloroflexota bacterium; assembly: GCA_023423795.1. Lineage (GTDB taxonomy): Bacteria > Chloroflexota > Chloroflexia > Thermomicrobiales > UBA6265 > CADCWF01. The sequence goes on from JAFAEX010000017.1 coordinate 1,274, forward strand.
TTGAGGATGTCGCGAAACGCCCGCGGGTCGAGGATCGGGATGCCGGCGTAATCCCCGAGGCGCTGCAAGCCGCGGTCCCCGGTGACGAGGTCATCCACGCCCGCCGAGACGGCAGCCTCCAGCACGCGGTCGTCTTCCGGGCGGGTTGCGACGCCGTCGATCCGGACCGACGGCACGACGAACTCGGCTCGCTCGTCGATTTCCCTGAGCAAAACGGTCCGCTGCGCGTTCGTCGTCCGCTGCGCGACAAACGGTTTGGTGACAATGCGCTTGACCTCGGCCCGGATCGCAACCGACCTCACCAGATCGAACGCCCGGTCGGTCCAACTCAAGAGAATCGCGGCGGGCGGCCGATCCGGCTGACTGACGAACCCGGACGCCAGCACGTTGGCGTCGAGAACGACCCTCACGACGCCTTTCGCATCCCGCTCCGCTCGGCCCGCAGGTCCGCTCGCGCCTCCGCCAGCGCCTTCGCCGTTTCGCGTTCGATATCCTCGTCCGACTGATCGGCGAAATTCGCCCGCACGGCAGCGAGTACGGCCCGCAATTCGTCGTCACCGACCGGGCTCGCCCCAGTTCGGACCTCAGCGATCGCCCGAACGGTCTCGCGCTGGATCTCTTCGTCGGTCAGGTCCGAGAAACCCGAACGGAAGGTGGCAACCGCTTGCTGGTCCCGCTCATCGCCGCCCCGCCGGTTGTCGTTCGACTCGACCATCGGGCCAGCCTCATCCCGCCGCGCTTGACGACAAGGCGCTCGCCGCGCCGCGTCCTCGACCAGGTCGGGCAGCGCGTCACCGGCGGCGTCGAGGTCCACGATGCGTTCGTTGACCCCGGTTTGGCCGGCCATCGCGCACCCTCTGCGTCGAACCACGTGTACGCCGCTTGACGGGCCGCGCCGCGCGCCGTAGCCTGACCTCCACAACCGCAGATTGCCGCAACGGGAGCTCGGGGAGCCGGGCTGAGAGGGGAGCCGCAACCGCTCCCGACCGTCGGACCCGATCGGGATAATGCCCGCGCGGGGATGCCGATGCCGCCCCTCCTCAGCCGCCACCCGTTCCCCGGTGGCCCGCCCGAGGAGGGTTTTCCGATGACCGAGGTCGCTTCCGCTCCCGTCGCCGCCGACGCCCCGCTCACCATCGCCGGGCGCACCTTCTCCAGCCGCCTGATGCTGGGCACCGGGAAGTACCGCACCCGCGAAGACATGCGCGCCGCGCTGGCGGCATCCGGCACGGGGATCGTCACCGTCGCCCTGCGCCGGATCGACTTCGACGACCCGGCCAGCCGCTCGATCCTCGAAGACGTCGATCCCGCCCGCTACGCGATCCTGCCCAACACGGCTGGCTGCCAGACCGCCGAGGAGGCGGTCCGCATCGCCCGCATGGCCCGCGCGATGGGGCTGGGCGACTGGGTGAAACTGGAAGTCATCCCCGACCCGCGCTACCTGCTGCCCGACCCGGTCGGCACGCTGGACGCGGCGCAGACCCTGGTCGCCGAAGGGTTCGCGGTGCTGCCCTACATCGGGGCCGACCCGGTACTGGCGCGGCGGCTGCAGGAGATCGGCACGGCCACCGTCATGCCGCTCGCCTCCCCGATCGGCTCCGGGCAAGGGCTGGTGAACCGGGCGGCGATCGGCATCATCATCGAGCAGGCGACCGTGCCGGTCGTGGTGGATGCCGGCATCGGCGTGCCCTCCGACGCCGCGCAGGCGATGGAACTGGGCGCGGACGCCTGCCTCGTCAACACGGCGGTGGCGGTGGCGAAGGACCCGGCGCTCATGGCCGAGGCGATTGCCGAGGGCGTCCGCGCCGGTCGCAAGGCGTTCCTCGCAGGGCGGATGCCGGTTCTCCCCTACGCCTCGGCCAGCAGCCCGCTCGCCGGGGTGGTCGGGGCGAACTGAGCGGCGTGGCGAACGCGCGGCCAACCCCGCGGCTGGTGCTGGTCGCCGGCTCCGGCCGGTCGGCGCTGCCGCTCCCGGACCTAGCGGCGGCGGCCCTGGCGGGCGGCGTGGACGCGATCCAGGTCCGCATGCCCGGCGTCGAACTGGCCGCGGTGCGGGAGGCCGCGCTGGCGATCCGCGGGCGCGCCGGCCCCGCCGTGACCCTGCTGGTGAACGGCGACGCGGCGCTCGCGGCCGAACTGGGCGCCGGGCTGCACCTGCCGGAGCGCGCCGGTCCGGCGGCCATCGCGGCGGCGCGGGAATCGCTGGGAATCGGGGCGATCGTCGGGCGCTCGGTGCATTCCCCGGCGGCCGCCGCCGCGTCGGCCGGCGCCGACCACGTGCTGGCGGGGCACGTGTTTCCGACCCCGAGCCATCCGGGCGAGCATCCCATCGGGCTTACTGGTCTCGCCGCCATCGTCGCCGCCGCGCCGTGCCCGGTGCTGGCGATCGGCGGCATCGACGCGACGAACGCCGCCGCCGCGATCCGCGCCGGGGCATCCGGGGTCGCGGTCATCTCCGCGATCGCGTGGGCGCCCGACCCGGAAGCGGCGGCGCGTCGGCTGCGCGCGGCGATGGTCGCCGCGCTGGAGGAACGAACTGGAATGAACGCGAACGCGATCACGCTGACGATCAACGGCAAGGACGTGTCCGTTCCCGACGGCTGGACGGTGCACGATTTCCTCGCGTCGAAACGGCTCTCCGACGGCATGGCGATCGTCGAGCGCAACGGAGAGATCCTGCCCCGCGCCGCCTACGGCGACACGCTCCTCGCCGCCGGGGACCGGCTGGAGATCGTGCACGCCGTCGGCGGCGGCTGATCCCGGTCAGCCGGCTTCCGACACCAGCGCATCGAGAAATCGCGCCGGATCGGCGAACGGCACCCCGTCGTAGGAGCGCATGGCGAGCAACGCCGCATCGCCGGTGACGAACCAGTCCGCGCCCGAGGCGGCGACGGTGGCCAGCACCGCGTCATCATGCCGGTGCGGCGCGACCCGCGGCACGGTGTCCGGGAGCGGCACGACGAGCGAAAGTGCGCCTACCGCGTCGATGACGAGCCGCCGCCGTTCGTCGGAGACGCGAACCCGGAAATAGCGCTTGTTCGCCAGCACCCGTTCGGCTTCACCGAGGATGTAATCGGACGTGACGTTGGAGATGCCGCCGAAGACCACCAAGCGCATCACCGAGCCGGTCGTGCTTTCGGGGTCCGATACCCGGACGAGACCGGAGGCGATGATCCCCGCATCCAGGACGACGATCATCCGCCGTCAGCGTCCCGCTCGGCGCGCAATTGGGCGCGCGTTTCGGCAGCGGCGGCGGCAACGCGGCGTTCGAGATCGTCTGGATCCCCGTCCGCAAACAGATCGCCGAAATCCAGGATGTCTCGCCGCGCCTGTTCGCGGCGCGCATCGTCGGCGGCCAACCGGCGCAGGTCATCGAGCGGGACGAGGGCGGCCACCGGGCGGTCGCCTTCGCCCAGGATAGTCACCCGCTCGCCACGCTGGACCCGGCGGATGGCGTCCGGCGACACCGCCCCTCCATGCTCGTCTGCGTTTTCGTCGTCGGGAGAACGTCTCGGGAGGGCCATCGCTGGGCTCCGTTCGTGCAGGACGACTCACCGGTCCTACGATTGTACGTTCGGGAACCGCTGCGCCTCACGCCTGACCGATCGCGGCAGCGGCCCGGCGACCTAGCCGCACGGCTCCGCGAATTCGACGAAGCGCCACGGCTCGATGCTGTAGATCCGGTAGGGCGACTCCTGCGGGTCCAGGCGCAGCCAGATGCGGCCGCCGGTCCAGAGGTGCGTCTCGTCGAAGGTGAGGTCCCGGATGCGGTAAGGGTCGTGCCAGCCGATCCCCCACTCGTCCACCGGCAGGTGGATGTGCCCCTCGTGCGGGGCGAACGGGTCGAGGTTGACGACGACGAGGACGAAGTCGCTGCGGTCCGGCGTGGCCTTGCCGTAGCAGAGCAGGTTGTCGTCGTCGGTGTCGTAGAAGCGCAGGTTGTCGTACTCCTGCAAGGCGGGGTGCTGGCGGCGGAGGCGGTTGATCCGGGTCACGTCCTCGATGATGTTGCCGGGACGGTCCCAGTCCCACACCTTGTGCTCGTATTTCTCGGAGTTGAGGTACTCCTCCTTGCCCGGCACGGGGGTGTTCTCGCAGAGTTCGAACCCGCTGTAGATGCCGTACACGCTCGAAAGGGTCGCGGCCAGGCACAGCCGCATCCGGAAGGCCGGGCGCCCGCCCTCCTGCAGGATGACCGGCAGGATGTCGTGCGTGTTCGGGAACAGGTTGCCGCGCATGTACTCGGCGGCCTCGGACTGGGTCAGTTCCTCGAAGTATTCGCGGATCTCCCGCTTGAAGTTGCGCCACGTGAAGTAGGTGTAACTCTGGGAGAACCCCGCCTTGGCCAGCGTCTTCATCACCTTCGGGCGGGTGAACGCCTCCGACAGGAAGATGACGTCCGGGTGCGTCTTCTGCACCTCGCCGATCAGCCACTCCCAGAACACCGTCGGCTTGGTGTGCGGGTTGTCCACCCGGAAGACCTTCACCCCCTGCTCGATCCAGAATTCAACGACCCGCAGCAACTCGGCCCACAACCCCTGCCAGTCGGTGCTGTCGAAGTTGATCGGGTAGATGTCCTGGTACTTCTTCGGCGGGTTCTCGGCGTACTGGATCGACCCGTCCGGCCGGACCGTGAACCACTCCGGGTGTTCCTTCACCCACGGGTGGTCCGGCGAGGCCTGGATGGCGAGGTCGAGCGCGACCTCCATGCCCAGGTCTTCGGCGCGCTCGCGGAAGGCCCGGAAATCTTCCAGGGTGCCGAGTGCGGGGTCGATCGCGTCGTGGCCGCCGTGCTCCGACCCGATGGCGTAGGGCACGCCGGGGTCGTCCGGCCCGGCGTCCAGCGTGTTGTTGCGCCCCTTGCGGAACGTCGTCCCGATCGGGTGGATCGGCAGCAGGTAGGCGGTGTCGAAGCCCATCGCGGCGATGGCCGGCAGCCGCTCGGCCGCCTCGGCGAAGGTCGCGCCGCGCCCGGGGACCGTCCCGGCCGAGCGTGGGAAGAACGAGTACCAGGCGGCGAACCGCGCCCGCACCCGGTCCACGGTGACCTCGTAGACCGGCGAAGCGGCGGCGCCGGCGCGCGAGCGGCTGCGGCGCATCGCCTCGACGAGGTCGTCCGCCAGCACCTGGTGGACGATTGCGTTCTGCGGCCCGCCGCCGTCGATGGCGGCGATGGCGGCGTTCAGGACGCCCGGGTCGTCCCCCTCGGCGCGGGAAAGCGCCTCGGCGAGCAGGATGCGCCCTTCCAGCAGCTCCAGCGAAACGTCCTGCCCGGCGGCGTGCTTCTTTTCCAGCCCTTCGCGCCACGCGGTGAAGCGGTCGGGGAAGGCCACGATCTGGTAGCGGTAGCGGCAGTTGTCGGCGAGCAGGAACTCGCCGGCCCAGCGGTCGTTGTCCACGAACCGCATCTCGGCTTCGCGCCAGTCGTCCGGGTCGTCGTGCCAGCGCTGGTAGCGGACGACGGCGGCCAGTTTGTCGTGGCTTTCCTTGAAGATGTCGGCCGAGACCTCCAGCACGTCGCCCACTTCCCGCTTGACCGGGTAGCGGCCGCAATCGACGCGGGGCCGCACGTCCTCGATGAGGACGCTGCTGGGCGGCTCGGCCCCTTCCCGTCCGTTCGGGAACGGCCCGCGCAGCCCGGCGCTGGCGGCGGGAACGGTCGGCACGGCGGCGTTGCGCATCTTCGGCAACCTCCAGGCGACAGGCGACAGGTGGCACTCGGCACTCGGCACTCGGCACTCGGCACTCGGCACTCGGCACTCGGCACGAACCGTAGGCCGTCCATCGACGGCAGGCAACGGGCAAACGGGCGGATCGGCCGCTGTGGCATCATTGCCGACCGCCGCCGGCCATTCCGCCAGATCGATGCCGCCCGCCAGCCGGGGAGGATGCCGTGGGATTCGTCCGGGTGCTGGCCGCCGCCGTCGCGGTCGGCGCCGTCGCCTGGTTCGGGTTCGCGCGGCTCGGCGGCGAGGTCGCCCTGCCCGGCTTGCCCAACGCTCCCTCGCACTCGGCCGTGACACCATCGGCGATCGCGGACGGGGTCGATGCGTCGCCCGCGACGAGCACGGGCGAATCGATCCCGGTTGGCTCGACCGACGCGCCGGAACGCCGATTCGCTCTCGCCCTCGACGCCGCGGCGGCGCAGGCCGGCGAACTGGTGCGGCTGGGCGAGACGAAATCGCGCAACCTGCCCGGAATTTTGGCCGAACAGCGCCGCATGAACGCCCTCCTCGAGGAGATCGACGCGCTCGTCGCCTCCGGATCGCTGCCGCCCGAGGCCGCTGAGGCGATCGTTGCCTACGAAGCAGGCGCGACCGCCGTCCGGGATGCGATGGAGGCGGCGCAGGCGGGCTTTCGGAAACTCGACTTCGGCGCGGTGCGGGCCGCCACCGACCGGATGCGGGAAGGCGAGCGTGACCTCGTCCGGGCGGCGGCGTTGTTCGACTGAGCGCCTGCTTCGGGACCTCGCCGGCGTGATGCCGGCGAGGTCCCGAAGCAGGCGCTTTGGTCCGCCTTCCATCGGTTTCACGATACCGGGAGCAGGGACGATTCGGCGTCTTCGAATGCCCGGCCACGAACCAACGGCGCATGCTGGAGGATGGCAGAAACGGCGAGGTTCGGCCGCCCGACCGAGGTCTGCCATGCGGCACGGTGGCAGAGGCGAGCCCGTCTGTTCCTGAGTGGCGCGATCACGCCCGTTTTTCGGCCCACGGTGGGGAGAATCGGCGCGGTGGAGTAGCATTGGCTTCGAGGTCACCGTCCGCTTGCCGGGCGTGGTCGAGGAGCGCAGCGCAATGTCCCCGCACAACCGAGCCGCACCAGGTCGGCACGACGCCGGCACGCCGTGCCGTTGGGCCAATCCGTCCCAGCGGTCGCGTGGTGCTGCATCGCGCCGGACGCCGCTCGGGGCCGTTGCCGGCGGCCGGCTGCCGATCCTGCTCCGGGCGCTCGCCGCGCTGGCGATCCTCGTCGCCACCGGTTGGCAGGGCGGGTTCGGCGCAGCCGCCGCCGAGGGCGCCGCGCCGCACGCTCCCGTCACCGCATCAGCCTTTGGCCTCGATAGCGACGGCGACCGCCTGTCCGACGCGGCGGAGTTCACGCTCGGGACCGACCCGCTGGACGGGGACGGCGACGCCGACGCCGACGGCCTTACCGACCGCGACGAGATCTACCGCTACGGCACCGACCCGAACAACCGCGACACCGACGGCGACGGCCTGCCCGACGGCGACGAAGTCCTCCTCTACGGCAGCAACCCGCTCGGCTCCGACACCGGCCGCGATGGCCTGGGCGTTGCCGAGGACCTGCCGTTCGCCTCCGGCGTGCGGCGGCTCTGGGACATCGCCCGTGTCGATGCCAGCGGCGCGCGCTTGCTGCCCCACGGCGGCGCCGACCCGTAATCCCCCGGCGAATGCACCACGGCGGGCGCGCGCCGACGCGCGCCCTCGGCATTCGTCAGGGAGGTGTCCCCATGTCCCGCTCGCTCCGGCTGCCCGACTCCGGGCGGTTCGCGGCGCGGCTTCCGAAATCGCTGCCGAAACCGGGCATCCCGAAACTGCCGGACCCGAACGAACCCGACGTGTTCGAGGAGATGACGCTGCTCGAACACATGATCGAGTTGCGCGACCGCATCGTCAAAGCCGTCATCGCGGTCATCATCGCCTTCATCGCCGGCGTCTACTTCGCCCGCCCGATGCTGGATCTGCTCCGGCGCGAGGCCAACGCCGACGCCGGGTTCGACGTCATCGCCCCGACCGACCCGATCACGATTTATTTCAAGGTCGCCATCTACATCGCCATCGCCATCGCGCTGCCGGTCATCCTGTGGCAGGTGTTCGGGTTCCTCGCGCCGGGCCTGACTCGCCGGGAAAAGCGCATCGTCCTCGCCTCGCTGCCGTTCGTGACCGCGCTGTTCCTCGGCGGCGCGGCCTACGGCTTCTTCGTCGCCGCCCCGCGCGCCCTCGCCTTCCTGTCGAGTTTCATGAGCGACCTTTACGAGTGGTCGCCGGAAGGGCACCAGGTCATCTCGTTCTACCTGACGCTGATGATCGGGTTGGCGCTCGCGTTCCAGTTGCCGGTCGTCATGTTCCTGGTGGCGAAACTGGGCCTCGCCACGCCGCAGAAACTGCGCTCGTTCTGGAAATACGCCCTGCTCATCATCTTCATCGCGGCGGCGGTCATCACCCCCAGCACCGACCCGTTCAACATGATGATCGTGGCCATCCCACTGATGGCGCTCTACTGGGTCGGGGTGATCTTCGCCTACCTGTTCGCCCGCGCCGCCCCGAAGGTCGCCGCCCAGGCCTGACCGCCGGGGCGGTCCCGCCCATCCCCCTGTGCTATCGTCGCCGCGGGGTCGCGAAACGGGAGCGCGGGGAGGATGCGGGTGGACACGGCGCGGCGGGGCATCACCGGGTTGGCGTTGGCGGCGGTCTTCGGGGCCGCGGTCGCCGGGGTCGCGGCGCTGGCGCAGGACGCCGCCGACGCGCCGCCGCGCCCGATCTCCTTGCGCCTCGGTTCCTGCGACGACCTCGGGGAGGCGGTCGAGGCGCTGGGTACGGCCACGCTGCCCGAGAACGTGCCGCTGGACCGGGTCGGGCAGGACGCGGCCGCGCCGGCCGAAACGTCGTTCGCCACGATCCCGCTCACCCTCGACGCGCTGCTCGCCGAGCCGCACGCGCTGGCCGTTGCCGCATCCGAGGACGAGCCTGATGACCTCGTCGCCTGCGGCGAGATCGGCGGCATCATCGACGAAAACGGCGCGCTGACGCTCGGCTTGCGCGAATGGGAAGGCTCGGGCTACGCCGGCATCGCCTACCTCTTCCCGGCCGAGGAAAGCCCGTCCACCCTGGCCAGCATCTTCGTCGCCCCGTCCCGCGCGCCGGGCGAGGCGATCCCGGCGGGCACCCCGGCCCCGCAGGTGATCGTGCAGGAAACCGTGGTCATGGGGTCCGACGGCACGCCGGTCGTCGTCCGCGTCGAGCGCACGCCGACCCCGGCGCCGCCGACGCCCACGCCGACGCCCACGCCGGTCGCCGGTGCGATCGACGTGACCATCTCCGACGGCGAGATCGTGATGCCGGAGCGGCTGCTGGCCGGCCCGGTGGTCTTCACCATCACCAACGACGGGACCGAGCCGCACAACTTCGTCTTCGCCAACGACCTCGTCGGCAGTTTCTTCCTCGACGCCGACCTGCAACCCGGCGAGTCCGGCACCCTCTCGGTCAACCTGCCGCCGGGCATCTACACCGCCTACTGCCCGCTGGACGAAGGCGACCACGCCGCGGACGGGGAACAACTGACGATCGAAGTCGCCGCGGCGTAGAGTGCCGAGTGCCGAGTGCCGAGTGCCGAGTGCCGAGAATGGTAGGCCTGCTCGACGGCACGCCGTTTCCGTGCTTGCCGACTTGCCGACCCGTCCACTCGGCACTCGGCACTCGTCAGACGGTGATGCGGGAGAGGAACGCCGGGCGCCCGGCGACGCCGAGATCGACGCGGTAGATTGCGCCGGCACTGGCCCCGTCGGTTTCGCGCACGTTGCCGCCGGCGAGGGTCACGAACGCTTCCCGGTACCCGTCGCCGCCGAAGGTGACGCTGGAAACCTTGGGAGCCGGGAACCAGACCTTGCCGGTCGGCGTGCCGTCGGGCGCGTAGCGGAACAGGTGGTGTCCGTCCCAGCGGGCCGACCAGATCGTGCCATCGGCGTCCACCGCCATGCCGTCCGGCACGCCCTCCTCGCCGGGGATGCGGACGATCACCTCCGGGTCCGAGATCGAGCCGGTCGCCCGATCGTAGGCGAAGCGGGTGATCGTGCCCTTGGCGGAATCCGTGTGGTAGAAGCGGGTCAGGTCCGGCGAGAAGCCCATCCCGTTGGAGAGGCCGGCGTCCTCGATGACGACCGTCAGGCTGCCGTCGGGGTCGAGCCGGTAGAGGCGGCCCGGGCGGTCGCCGTCCGGCATGGTGCCGCAGAAGACGCGGCCCTCCGGGTCGGCGATGACGTCGTTGAAGCGGCTGCCGCGCTCGGCCTCGATCTCGTCGCGCAGCGTCGTCAATTCCCCGTCGCGCAGCAGCCGGATCGCGCCCTTCGCGCAGAAAAGCAGCAGCGCCCCATCCTCCTGGATGGTGTAGCCGCCGACCGCCTCGCCGGCGTCGAAGAAGAGCCGGTGCTCGCCCGTCGCCGGGTCGTAGCGGTAGATGCGCCCCGGCGGGATGTCGTCCCAGTACAGCGCGCCCTCGGCCTCGTGCCAGAGCGGCCCCTCGGTCGTCTCGCAGCCGTAGTTGGCGATCAGGTCCAGGTTCGCCGGAATCGTCGGGATGTCGCCGCTGCCTGCCACGCGCATTCCTTTCACGCGCTCATGATCGGATCGATGCCGCCATCATCGCCCAGCACGCCGCTGTCCGGCGAGTGGACCCTCGCGGCGGCGGCGCGGCTGGGCTACCCTCACGGCAGCGATTCGGCGGGCGGCAGGCCCGGTGGCAACGGGGAGCGCGGACGGCATGGGGTACCCGAAGACGGAACGGCAGGCGGCGATCCTGGCGCTGGCCGAGGACGCGGCGGCGCTGGTCGGGCCGCGGGCCGAGGCCCACGACCGCGCCAACGCGTTCCCCTTCGAGGACTTCGCGGACCTTCACCGCATCGGCTACCTCGCGCTGACCGTGCCCGAGGAGTACGGCGGCCACGGCGCGGACCCGCTGGAGGTTGCGCTGGCGCAGGAGCGGCTCGGGCGCGCCTCCGGCTCGACCGCGCTGATGACGACGATGCACCTGGCGATGATCGGCCGGCTGAGCTCGAACCGGGTCTGGCCGGAGGACGTCTTCGCCGAGATCTGCCGCTCGGTGGTCGAACGCGGGGCGCTGATCAACACCATCAACAGCGAGCCCGGCATGGGCAGCCCCAGCCGCGGTGGCATGCCCTCCACAACGCTGGCCCGCCAGCCGGACGGCGGCTGGCTGCTCGACGGCCGCAAGAGTTGGAGCAGCCTTTCGCCCGGCCTCGGCTGGTTCTCGGTGATGGCGGCGGTCATCGACGGCGACGCCCCGCCCCGGCGCGGCAACGTGCTGCTGCCGGCGGGCACGCCCGGCATCCGGATCGAGGAAACGTGGGACAACCTCGGGATGCGCGCGACCGCGAGCCACGACGTGATCTTCGACGGGGTGCGCCTGCCGGCCGATGCGCCGATCCTCCCCGATTCGTCCAGCGAACCGGCGAAGGTGGGCGGCTGGGCGCTGCTGGGACCGGCGGTCTTCCTCGGCATCGCGCAGGCGGCGCGGGACGTCGCCGTCGGCTGGGCGAGCCGGCGGCAACCGAACGGCATGGCCTCCTCGATCGCCGGATTGCAGACGGTGCAGCACCGGGTCGCCGAAATGGAACTGCTGCTCTGGCAGGCGCGGGCGGCCCTGTTCAACACCGCCGAAAAATGGGTGAACGAACCGGACGCCCGCGCCGGCATGGACTGGGAACTGGCGGCGGCCAAGTACACCGTCTCCAACCACGCGGTCGCGGTCACGGACGTGGCGATGCGCACCGTGGGCGCGGCGTCGCTCGCCCGCCGCCTGCCGCTGGAGCGCCTGTTCCGCGACGTCCGCGCCGGTCTCTTCCAGCCGCCGATGGACGACGCCGCCCTCACGCTGATCGGCAAGACCGCGCTCGGCCTCACCGGGCCAGCCGCCGAGCGCGGCGCGAACGGCGCGGGACCCGAGGTTCCAACCGAACCCGCCGGCCGGGTCCGCGGGTAGGGCGACGCGCCAGCACGGTCGAATCACCGCTTCGGCGGGCGTCCCAGTCGTCGCAAGTCGTCCCCATCGTCATCCCGAGCCCATCGTCATCCCTCGACAGGCTCGGGATGACGGCGCGGGAGAGCTCGGGTCCGTCCCGGCGCGCGACGGCGCGGCGCGGTCGTCAGCGCGGCAACGGTCGCCGGGTCCGATCCCCGGCTGGCCGGTTCGCCAGCGATCCGGTTAGCGCTTATCCATCATCTGCTTCATGGCGTAGGCGGCGATGCCACCCAGCAGCACCTTCATCAGGCCGCTCATGTCGCCGCCGGCCGGCTGTGCCTGCGCCTGCGCGTAGCCGCCCCGGCCCGCCGGCTGGGGTTCCGGCTCGCCGCCGCCGAACAACCCGCCCAGCAGGTCACCGAGCCCGCCGCCGGACGGTTGCGCCTGTGCCTGCGCCTGGACGTGCCCGCCGCCCTGGCCGGCATACGGGTTCGCCTGCCCGCCGCCCATCAGCGAGCCGAGCATGCCGCCGATCGGGTCGGACGACGACCGGTCGTAGGGCGGCATCGGTTGGCCGGCGCCGCCGAGCAGCCCGCCGAGCAGCGAGCCGAACGGGCTGCCGCCCATGCCGCCGCTGCCGCCGGCCATCGCGCCACCGCCCAGCAGCCCGCCGAGCAGGTCGTCGAGCCCGCCGCCGGAGCCGCCGCCGATGCCCATCCGGGCGTCGTTGCCGCCGCCCGCGCGCAGCAACTGCTCGACCTGCTGCCGCCGCGCCGGCGGCATGTTGCGGACCGCCTCGCGCAACGCCGCCTGCATCTCCTCGGGGGTCGCCTCCTCGCGCACCCGCTCGAACATCTCGACGGCTTCCCGGTCGTCGTAGCCGTCGCCGGGGTCGCCGGCGGTGTAGCGGCTGACGAAATCCTGGGCTCGGGAGCGCATCTCCGGGTCGTCGCGCAGCGCCTGGCGGGCGGCGCGCCGCTCCTCGCGGGCCTCCTGCCGCTCGGCGCGCTCGGCCCGGCGCTGCTCGCGGTCGTCCTGGGCAAAGATCGGGTTCATCGGGATCCACTCCCTCGCGGGCCCGGCCGCGTCGCGTCGCACGCCGGGATCGGCTCGAAGGCGCCGGCGGATTCCGCCGGGTTGCGCGGATCCATACGCAAAATGCATGCAGCGGCGCGGTCGCGCCAGTGTTCGCTCCCCGCACTCCTGCGTGCGCGGACGGGCATGTGCCGGTCAGACCGGCGAGCAACGCGCCGATCAGGTCCCGGGAGACACGTCCTTGAAGTAGAACACCGTGCCGGCCAACCGGCCGTCCGCCGCCTTCGCCCACTTCGGCACTCGGCCCGCCTCGATCCAGCCCGCCGCGCGGTACAGGTCGTTGGACGGGTCGCCCTCCCGCGTGTCGAGCACCAGCAACGTTTTGCCGGCGGCGCGGGCGGTCATCTCCGCTTCGGCCAGCAGCGCGCGCCCGATGCCCCGCCGGCGCTGCTCGGGGTGGACCAGCAGTTTGGCGATCTCCGCCCGGTGGGCCCCGTTGGCGCTTTCGGCCGGCTGCACCTGCACGGTGCCTACGATCGCGTCGCCGTCGCGCGCCACCAGCAGCAGTTCCCCCGGACCCGGTTTGCCGGCCCAATAGGCGCGCGCCCGCTCGCGGTCCAGCGGCGGCAGGAACCCGACCGACGCGCCCTCGGCCACGACCGCCACGAGCAGGTCGGCCAACGCCTCGCGCTCGGCATCGGACAGCGCGGCGACCGGGACGACGACGACGGCATTCGGCGGCTGGGCGGGCATCGCGGGGCTCCTCGGTCCGGGTTCGGCAAGCGCCGCGCAGTGTAGCGCGGCCACCGCCACCGACCCGCCCGGCCGCGCGCTGCCGGGCGGGTTTGTTCGGTATTTATTCGGTATTGATTCGCCGTTTATTCGGCGGCGGTTTTCCCATGGACATGCGGAAACCGGGTTTCTTCGGCGACCCCCTGACAGCCGCGCGGGCGCAAGGTGGCGGCCGCACCCGGCGCGGTGGTTCCGGGCGCCAAGGCTGGGAGGGGCCGCGAATAAATCCCGATTCGGTCGAAAGAGCGCGTACGTACGCGGCGTCCCACGACCGAAAAAATGCCGAATAAACGCCGAATAAATACCGAAAGAATGGACGCTCCGGACCCCAACCGGCGGCAGCGGAGGCAACCGCCCGGTTTCCGCATTACCCGGCGGCCGCCCATGCGGCATCCCTCGTTCGCGAAGACCGCCGGGGGAGGGCACGGGTCCTCCCCGACGACGAAGGGAATCCCGGTGCGATCGGCCGGATCTCGTATCACGCCAACCGAACGCGGGCGTTGTTCCGGCAGCCCGGATCGGGCGTGGCGAACCGGGACGCGCAAACCGGCATCCCGGAGGGCACGATCAGCGGCGGGCGCCCGCGCCGGGTGCGCCCGGCGCGTCGTCTCCGGCGGCCGGTTCGCACTCCGGGCAGAAGCCGAATACGGCGAGGTGGTCGATGGTGGCGGCGAAGTTGTGGCGGACGGCGATGGCGTCGCGCAACGGGGCGACCAGATCGTCGTCCAGTTCCGCCTGGTGGCCGCACCCCCGGCAGATCAGGTGGTGATGGCGGGCGGAAAGGAGTTCGAACTGGCGCACGCCCTCGCCGAGGTCGGTTTCGCTGACCAGCCCGAGGTCGCGGAACAGTTCCAGCGCGCGGTAGACGGTGCTGCGGTTCATCCCCGGCAGGCGGCCTTCCACCCGCGCGAAGACCTCGTCGGCGGAAAGGTGCTCGCCGGGGCGCAGCGCGCCGAGGATGACCAGTCGCTGCGGCGTCGCCCGCTGGCCCACGCGCCGCAGCCGGTCGGCCAGTTCGTCCACCTTGTCCGGCCTCGCGTCCCGCTCGGTCATCCGCCCGTCCTGCCCTCCGCACTGACCGTCGCCATCGCCAGAGTATGACCCAAGACGGGGATGCGTTGACCTGCACCGCCGCCAGCAATACCATGATACCCGGCGCAGGTGCGAACAATCGCACGAACGCCTGATTGCATGCATGCCGCTGGAGGAAATGTGCGATGCCCCTTTCCCGTCGTGCCGTCCTGACCTCGGCCGGGATGGCCGCCCTGCTCGCCGCCGGCTACGCCCACCGGGCCGCCGCGCAGGACGCCACTCCGGCGGCGCCTGCTTCCTCGCTCGGCTGGAACGACGAGTTGGCCGACGACGGCAAGTTGAACGTGGTGACGACGGTCGCCCCGATCAGTTCCATCGTCCGCAACGTCGGCGGCACGCGCATCGACCTGCGCGGAATCGTGCCGGACGGGACGAACTCCCACACCTTCGAACCCGCCCCGTCGGACGCGCGCATCCTCGCCGCCGCCGACGTCATCTTCGTCAACGGACTCAACCTCGAACTGCCGACGCTGGAACTGGCCGAGGCCAACCTGAAGGACGGCGCGGAAATCATCCTCCTCGGCGACCAGACGGTCACGCCCGACCAGTGGGCGTTCGACTTTTCGTTTCCGGAGGAGGACGGCGACCCCAACCCGCACCTGTGGACGAACGTCCCCTACGCCAAGCGGTACGCCGAGATCGTGGCGGACACACTCTCCGAACGCGACCCGGCCAACGCTGGCTACTACGCCGAGAACCTCGCGCGCTTCTCCGCCGTGCTCGACCGGCTGGACGTTGCCATTGTCGAGGCGATCCAGACCATTCCGGAGCAGAACCGGAAACTGCTCACCTACCACGATTCGTGGGCCTACTTCGCGCCGCACGTCGGCATGACCGTCATCGGCGCGGCCCAGCCGAGCGACTTTTCGGAACCCTCCCCGCGGGAGGTCGCCGGCCTGATCGAGCAGATCCGGGCCGAGGGCGTGCCGGCCGTGTTTGGCTCCGAAGTCTTCCCGAGCGACGTGCTGGAGCAGATCGCGAAGGAGGCCGGGGCGCAGTACGTGGACCAACTCCGCGACGACGACCCGCCGGGCGAGCCGAACGCGCCGGAGCACACCTACGTCGGCATGATGCTGCGCAACATGGAGCTGATGGTCCCGGCCCTGGGCGGCAACGTCGATGCCCTCGCCGGCATCGAGCCGTACGATACGTACGTTCCGTAGGGCGAGGACGCGAGGAGGAGAGGTCGAGCCCGGGGTCGATGGCGGTTGCAGAATTGATGCGGCCACCGGCGATGCGCGCCCGGGACTCGAAGTCCCGGGCTACGGAAACGAAGTCCCTCCGGGACTGACGCCAGGTGTGGCCGGCGTGTTTCGGCAACCGCCATAGTCCCCAGGCTACGGAAACGAAACCCATCCGGGGCTGGGAACGGACGACGCCCGCAAGACGAGGCAAACGCCATCATCACCGGGGCCTCCCCGGCGTCGGCATCCCGCACTTGCACTTCCCGACTCCTCTACTCGTGACGTGAGACACCCATGCCGCAGACCGACGCCGTCCGGATCGACAACCTGAGCGGGGGATACGGCGGGCCCGACGTGCTGCGCGGGGTGTCGCTCGCGATCCCGCGGGGGCAGTTCGCCGGGTTGGTCGGCCCGAGCGGCGCGGGCAAGACGAGCCTGCTGCGGGCGATGCTCGGGACCCTGCCGCGGGTGAGCGGCGCGGTCGCGGTGGGCGGCAAGCCGGTGCGGCCGGGCACGCCGCCGGCCGGCGTCGGTTACGTGCCGCAGACCGAAACGGTGGATTGGTCCTTCCCGGTCACGGTCGAGAACGTCGTGCTGATGGGCCGCATCCGGTCGATGGGCAAACTGCCCTGGCCAAGCAGGGCGGACCGGCAGGCGGTCGCCGACACCCTGGAGCGGCTGGGCATCGGCGGCCTCGCCGCGCGCCACATCCGCGACCTTTCCGGCGGGCAGCAGCAGCGGGTGTTCCTCGCCCGCGCGCTGATCGGCCAGCCGCGGCTGCTGCTGCTCGACGAACCGACCGCCAGCGTGGACGTGCGGACGCGCGACGAGATCCTCCACCTGCTGGTGGACATCAACCTCTCCGGCGTCACCGTGGTGATGACGACACACGAACTGAACGCCGTCGCCGCCCACCTGCCGTGGGTCGTCTGCGTGAACGGCGGCATCATCGCGCAGGGGCCGCCGGAGGATGTCTTCACCGCGCCCATCCTCTCCCACGCCTTCGGCGCGCCGCTGCGCGTCCTGCGGGACGCCGAAACCGGCGGCATCCTCGTCGCCGAAGGCCACGACCACGGCCCGTTCGCGGCGCGGCTGCGGGCGGCGGCGGACTGAACCTGGGGTGTCGGGTGTTGGATTTCGGGTTGCGGGGGACGGGACGGCGAACGCCGAAACGCGGCCACGAACCGTTTTGTCGCGTCGGCCTGACGATTCCCTGATGCGCCCGCGCCAGATCCCACGCCATGCCCAGCGCCCGACACCCGACACCCGACACCCGAGGACGCCATGGACCTGATCCGCGAACCGTTCCAGTACGAGTTCTTCCGCCACGGGTTGCTGGCCGCCACGATGATCGGCGCGCTGTGCGGGCTGATGGGCGTCTACATCGTGCTGCGCCGCATGAGCTACATCGGGCACGGGTTGTCGCATTCCGTGTTCGGCGGCGCGGTCGTCTCGTTCCTGATGGGGTGGAACTTCTACCTCGGCGCGGGCCTGTGGGGGTTCCTCTCGGCGGTGCTGATCAACCGCGCCGCCCGCCGGCACGCCATCGGCGCCGACGCCGCCATCGGCATCGTGACCACCGCCTCGTTCGCGCTGGGCGTGGCGCTGATCTCCAAGACGCGTTCGTTCACCCGCGATTTCGAGGCGGCGCTGTTCGGCAACATCCTCGGCGTCACCACCCAGGACCTGCTGGTCATCGCCGCCGTCGGGCTGGTCGTCGGCGCGGCGGTGCTGGGCGCGTACAAGCAGTTGCTGTTCGCGACCTTCGACCCCGGCCTCGCCAGCATCTACGGCGTGCCGACGCAGTGGGTGGAAACCGGATTCGCGCTGGCGCTGGCCGCCACCATCGTCGCCAGCCTCAACGTCGTCGGCGCGACGCTGATCGCCGCCGCCATCGTCATCCCGCCGACCACCGCGCGGCTGCTGACCGACTCCTTTGGCCGGATGCTCGCGATCTCGACCGCGCTCGGCGCACTGTGCGGCGCGCTGGGGATGCTCGGCTCCTACTGGTTCGACGTCGCCTCTGGTGCATCCATCGTCCTGCTCTCGACGGCGGTCTTCTGCGCCGTGCTCGCGGCAACGTCGCTGCGGCAGGCCGCCAACCGCCGCCGGGCAGCGCCCACGCCTATCGCCTTCCCCGCCCGCGACCACGCCGCCGACCGCGCTGCCCAGCCCGGTGATTGAACCCGGTGCCTTTGGCCTCCCAGGACGGCGTGGCGCGAAACCCGCCCCAACGTTGCCGCATTTTCGCCTGTTCGTCGTAGGGGAGGGACCTGTGCCCTCCCTCGTCGGCGGGTGCGAATGAAGGAGGGCACAGGTCCCTCCCCCACGACGAACGGGACACCGCGCCCGTCAATCCACACCTTCACCGACAATTCACCCTGACCGGACGGGGCCAATTTCACCGTATGCTCCCGGCGGCGTTTCATGCCCAGGGAGGGCCGCTCGCCGACCAGCATGCGGCCCGTCCGCTCCAGATTCGACCCGGAGGCAGTCACCACCATGCAGCGTGTTCGCGATGGCGTCTCGCGCGGCAAGGCGCACCGCGCCGCATCGATCCAGGCGGTCAGCGTGACCATGCGGGCTCCCGCCCACAACAGCGAAGCCGGTCGCCGCGCATGAGCGGCGCGGCCACGCCCGACCCCGTCGCCCTCTCGCTGGCCGAGGCGCGGGCGCTGGCGACGATCGCGCAGGGGCTGGACCGCCGCCCGCCGCGTCCGCGTCCATCCGACACCGCCGGGTGGGCGGCCCTGCTGCGCGCCACCATCGAGCGCATCGGTTGCGTCCAGATCGACGCCATCTCCGTCGTCTCCCGCTCGCACGAAACCGTCCTCTTCAGCCGCCTCGGCCGCTACGACCCGGCGCGGCTGGCCCGCCTCCACCACCCGGACGGCTGGCTGTGCGAATACTGGGCGCACGCGGCGGCGTTCCTGCCCGTCTCCTCGCTCCCCCACTTCCGCCACGTCATGGAGCGCTTCCGGCAGCGCGACGAGCGCCCCGGCCAATGGGCGCACGACAACCGCGACGTGCTGGACCGGGTGCTCGCCGCCGCGCACGATGCCGGGCAGGTATCGGCGCGCGATTTCGACCGGCCGGACGGCCCGCGCCCCGAACCGTGGGCGTGGTGGGGCGGCAAACCGGACCGCCGCGCACTCGACCACCTTTGGACCGTCGGCGACCTCGCCGTGCTCCGGCGCGACGGCTTCGAGCGTATCTACGCCCCGGCGGCCAGGGCGCTGCCGCCGCACGTCCACGAGCGGTGCACGACCCCGGAAGAGGATCGCCGCTTCCTCGTCGCCACCGCGCTGCGGGCGCTCGGCGTCGCTTCCCCGGAATGGGTCAACGACTACTTCCGGGCCGGCTCGACCGGCTATGTCCCGGCGAAGATCGCCGCCAGCGAACTCACGCGCATGGCCGCCGAAGGGCGCGCCGTGCCCGCAACCATCGACGGCGTGCGCGGGCCGTTCTGGCTCTCCCCGGACGCGCGATTCGCGCTGGACGGTCTGCACGCCGGCGAAGGCTGGCCGACGCTGACCACGCTGCTTTCGCCGTTCGACAACCTCGTCTGGCACCGGGGGAAGGACGAAGCGCTCTGGGGATTCCACTACCGGCTGGAAAGTTACACCCCGGCGGCGAAGCGGCGCTACGGCTACTACACGCTGCCGATCCTGCACCGGGGCGTGCTGGTCGGCCGACTCGACCCGGTGCTGGACCGCAAGGCGAAGGTGCTTACCGTCCGGGCGCTGCACCTGGAGCCGGGCGTGCGCGGCGGGGTCCGCCTGCGCGACGCCGTCGCCCGCGCCATCCTCGAATTCGCGGCGTTCCTCGGCGCGGAGGAAACCGTCGTGCTGGCCGGGGACGGCTCCCCGTCGTCCGCGTTCGCCGCCGAAGTCGCGGCGGCGGTGGCTCGCCGGTAGTGCGGCCGATGAGGGACATCGTTAGCCGTTCGTAGGGGAGGGACCTGTGCCCTCCCTCGTTCGCCTGCGATCACGGCGGGAGGGCACAGGTCCATTTGTACCGACAAAATCGCCGACGGTACCGGATGTTGTGGTGCGGACCGCATCCGCGACCCACGTCCGGACCGTCGCGGTCCGCGCCGACCGAGGTGCCGCCGACCGCATCGGTGTACGTACGCACCGCGCGTCCCCGGCGGCGAGGCACCTACGAAGAATTAGTCGGAACAGATGGCACGGGCCCCCCCCTACGAACGGCACGCCGCGAGCGCGAAACGTGGCTGCGACCGACGGATTCCGGGCGAGTTCCGCACCTGTCAGGACAGCGGGACCGGGCGATCCAATCGACACGCAAGAAAGGCCCGGCTCGCCATCCAGCGAGCCGGGCCTTCGGGAATGCTGCAAGCCTCAGTGGGCGAGGTGCAGCCGGCGGGAGCGGCGCGGGCCATCCGGCAGCGGGGCCAGCCGGGTGCGGCCGTACGCGACGAAGGCGACCAGCACCAGCACCACCAGCGGCATCAGCGCCACCGCGATCCCGTAGCCGCCGAGCAGCGTGGTCACCACCGCGCCGACCATGATGATTGTGAGGCCGGCGGCGGCCAGCGGCGTCAGCCCGGTGCGGATGTGGAGCAGGCCGGGCAGGACCAGCCCCAGCGCGCCGAGCACCTCGCAGGCGCCGATGAACTGGATGAACCAGATCGGCAGCGGCAGCGCCATCTGGGCCGCCATCACCTCCGGCGGGGTGAGCAATTTCGACAGGCCGGACATCAGGAAGACGGCCGCCAGCAATCCCTGGATCACCCACAGCAGACGGTTCATGCCGGTTCTCCTCGCCGCTTCGAAGGGACCGGGCGTCCGGCCGGTTTGCCGCCGGTTCCGCCCTGCCCCGACCGCCACGGTCCGTTTCCCCGTGGCACCAGGTAGTCGTCCGGCTCGACCGGAAATCGACAACGGCGGGCGACGAGTTTCGCGGGAGTTTTTCGGGAA
The DNA here is from genome assembly GCA_023423795.1 of Chloroflexota bacterium. Taxonomy (GTDB): domain Bacteria; phylum Chloroflexota; class Chloroflexia; order Thermomicrobiales; family UBA6265; genus CADCWF01. The sequence goes on from JAFAEX010000017.1 coordinate 22,035, forward strand.
CCGGTCGCCATCGTCTTCCCGAGCGAGTCGAGAAGTCGAGAAGTCGAGAAGTCGAGGAGTCGAGGAGTCGAGGAGCGACGACATCCCTCGACGGGCTCGGGCTGGCGATGGACCTCGGAATGAGGTTGGTGGCAAGTCCGCCTCCGGGCGGATCACGGGGCGTCGGGTTCGATATCCGCGCCGCCGCGGGCGGTGGTCGCGACCTCGACGAGCCACCGGCGGACGATGCGCTCCTGGTCCGGCGTCAGCGTGGACGCCAGCCGGGCCTCGACCGCCTGCGTGCGATCGCGGCAGCGGGCCAGCAGCGCCCGCCCGTCCTCGGTGAGCGCCATCCGCTGGATGCGCCGGTGGTCGGCGCTGACGGTGCGGACGAGCCGGCCGTCGCGCTCCAGGTTGGCGACGATCACGCTGATCGTCTGCGGGGTCAGCATCGCCAGCCGCGCCACGTCGGCCGACGACGAGCCGGGGTAGGCGTTGACCATCGTCATCACCAGGAACTGCGGTTGCGTCACGCCGAGGTCGGCCAGCGCCTGCTCGACCGCCTGCCGCGACGCCGCGCTCGCCTGCCGCAGCAGGTAGCCGAGGTAGCCCTCTTCTCCGCGCTTGCCCTCGCCGGGCGCGGGGATGCGGGGAGCATCGGGGGGCTTGCCGGTCATCGCGTCCTCCGCTACAGTATCAGTATTCGAATATTCGAGTGCTGATATTACCAGCACGCGCCGATCGGAGGACGATGATGGCAGCCAATCGAGGACCGCGCATGGCGAGCGCCGATGTCTACGCCCTGGTGCCGGAGGCGCAGGCCGCCATCCGCGCGCTCGGGGAGTCGGCGGAGCAGGCGGGGCTCGATCCGGGCTTGCTCGAACTGGTGAGGCTGCGCGCCTCGCAGATCAACGGCTGCGCCTTCTGCGTGCAGTACCACATCAACCTCGCGCTCGGGTACGGCGTGCCGCGCCGCAAACTGGACCTGGTCGCCGTCTGGGAGGAGGCCGGCATCTTCGACGAGCGCGAGATGGCCGCCCTCTCCTGGGCGGAAACGCTCACGCTGCTGGCCGAAACGCACGCCCCGGACGCCGCCTACGACGCCGCGCGCGCCGTCTTCGACGACCGCGAACTGGCCTCGCTGACGGTGGCGATCGCGACGATCAACGTCTGGAACCGGATCTCGGTGGCGTACCGGTTCCCGCCGCCGCCCGCCGCATCGTGAGCGCGCATTTCGTAGCCACTCCCGTCGTCATCCCGAGCCTGTCGAGGGATCTCGTGAGCGAGTCGAGGAGTCGAGCGGATACGAGATCCCTCGACAGGCTCGGGAT
>JAFAEX010000094.1 GCA_023423795.1 Chloroflexota bacterium
TCCCGAGCCCGTCGAGGGATCTCGTCGCCCCTCGACGCCTGGACTTCTCGACTCGTTTACGAGATCCCTCGACGGGCTCGGGATGACGGAGGGCGGCTGCGACCGTCGGTCTCAGCCCCGGAGGGGCTTCGTGATTTCAACCCGGGGCTGAAGCCCCGGGCCTCCCTGCGCCCGCCCGCTTCCGGTGCCCCAACGATTCGGCCACTTGCCGGCAGGACCAACCAGTAGATTCCGGCGATCCCGGCGCGCGGACGACGGGGCGATGCGCCGCCGCCCGCGCCACCGGCAATCGACCGCTACTTCGCCACGCCCGCTTCCACCAACAATTGGTGCACCTTCCACGGCGTCATCGGGATGTCGATGTGCCGCACCCCGAGGTGCGCGAGCGCGTCCACCACCGCGTTGACGATGGCGGGCGGCGCCCCGACCGTGGCCGATTCGCCGACGCCCTTGGCCCCGAACGGGTGGTGCGGCGACGGCGTCACCGTGCGGTCGGTCTCCCACTTCGGCGTTTCCATCGCGGTCGGCAGCAGGTAGTCCATGAACGTCCCGCCCTGCACGTTGCCGTCCTCGTCGTAGGAGATCTCCTCCAGCAGCGCCGGGGCCATGCCCATCGCGAGACCGCCGTGGACCTGCCCCTCGACGATCATCGGGTTGATGACCGTGCCGCAGTCGTCGATCGCCACGAACCGCCGAATGGAGACGTGCCCGGTGCCGGGGTCGATGTCCACCACGCAGATGTAGGCGCCGAACGGGAAGGTCAGGTTCGGCGGATCGTAGTAGTTGACCGCTTCCAGCCCGGCTTCCATCCCCTGCGGGTGGTTGGTGTAGGCCGCGAAGGCGATCTCCTGCATCGTCTTCGCGCGGTCCGGCACGCCCTTGACCCGGAAGGTGTGATCGACCCATTCGAGGTCGTCCGGGTTGCATTCCAGCAGGTGGGCCGCGATGTGCTTCGCCTTCTCGCGGATCTTGCGCGCCGCCATCGCCGTCGCCGCGCCGGCCGTCGGCGTGGAGCGGCTGGCGTAGGTGCCGAGGCCGTAGGGCGCGGTGTCGGTGTCGCCGTGCTCGACCTCGATGTTCTCCACCGGCAGCCCGAGTTCTTCGGCGACGATCTGGGCGAAGGTCGTTTCGTGCCCCTGCCCCTGCGTCTGCACGCCGATGCGCACGATCGCCGAGCCGGTCGGGTGGATGCGGATCTCGGCGCTGTCGAACATCTTGATGCCGAGGATGTCGAACGTGTTGGACGGCCCGGCCCCGACGATCTCGGTGAACGTCGAGATGCCGATGCCCATCAGTTCGCCGCGGGCGCGCTTCTCGGCCTGCTCCCGGCGCAGGTCGTCGTAGCCGATCCGCTCCAGCGCGACCTTCAGCGCGCCCTCGTAGTCGCCGCTGTCGTACACCCAGCCGGTGGGCGAGGTGTAGGGGAAGGCTTCCTTCGGGATGAAGTTCTGGAAGCGCAGGTCCGCCGCGTCCCGGTCCAGTTCGACCGCCAGCCGGTCCACCATCCGCTCGATGGTGTGGACCGCCTCGGTGACGCGGAACGAGCAGCGGTAGGCGACCCCGCCCGGCGGCTTGTTGGTGTAGACCGCGTCCACTTCAACATGGGCCGCTTCGAGGTCGTAGGAGCCGGTGACGATCGAGAAGAGCCCGGCCGGGAACTTCGAGGGGTTCGCCGCCGCGTCGGCCGCGCCGTGGTCGGCCAGCGTCTTCACCCGCAGCCCGGTGATCGTGCCGTCCTGCTTCGCCGCCAGTTGGGCCGTGATGTGGTAGTCGCGGGCGAAGGAGTCCGCCTGCAGGTTCTCGGAACGGTCCTCCACCCACTTGACCGGCTTGCCGGTCGTCAGCGCGGCGACGACGGCGATGACGTAGCCGGGATAGACGGGCACCTTGCCGCCGAACCCGCCGCCGATGTCCGGCGAGATGATCCGGATCTTGTGCTCCGGGATGCCGGAGACCAGCGAGAAAACCGTGCGGATCGCGTGCGGCGCCTGGGTCGTCATCCAGACCGTGAGTTTGCCGCTGACCGGGTCCACGCTCGCCACGCAGCCGCAGGTCTCGATCGAGGCGACGTGAATCCGCGGGATGTAGAGGTCTTCCTCCACCACCACGTCGGCCTCGGCGAAGACGGCGTCGGTCTTGCCCTTGTCGCCCGCTTCCCAGTGCCAGATGTGGTTGGTGTCCTTGCCCTTGTCCGGGCGTACCAGCGTCGAACCCGGCTCCAGCGCCTTGAACGGATCGATCACCGGCGGCAGCGCCTCGTATTCGACATCGACCGCCAGCACGCCGTCGGCGGCGGTGTAGCGGTCGGTGGCGACGACGGCGGCGACCTCCTGCGCCTGGTAGACGACGTGGTCGGTCGGCAGCACCATTTGGGTGTCGCTCATCAGCGTGGGCATCCACGCCAGCCCGGCCGCGTCGAGGTCCTTGCCGGTGATGACCGCCAGCACGCCCGGCGTTTCCAGCGCCGCCGAGGTGTCGATGTTGAGGATCTTCGCGTGGGCGTAGGGGCTGCGGACGATGTCCATGTGGAGCATGCCCGGCAACTTGATGTCATCGACGTAGTTGCCCCGCCCGCGCAGGAACCGTGGGTCTTCCTTGCGCTTGACGGAGTGGCCGTAGCCGCGAATCTCGGTCGCCATCGCTCAGCCTCCCTGCCCGACGAGGTCGCCCACCGGCTCCTCCGCGCGCATCGCCTTCGCCGCGTGCTCGATGGAGCGCACGATGTTGACGTACCCCGTGCAGCGGCACAGGTTGCCGGAGATCGCCTCCCGGATCTCCAGTTCGCTCGGGTCCGGGTTCTGTTCCAGCAGCGAGGATGCGACCAGCATCATGCCGGGGGTGCAGAACCCGCACTGCAACCCGTGCTCCTGCCAGAACGCTTCCTGGATCGGGTGGAGTTTGCCGCCCGGTCCTTCCAGCCCCTCGACCGTGGTGACGGAGCGGCCGTTGGCCTGCACCGCGAACATGGTGCAGGACTTGATCGGCATGCCGTCGAGCAGCAGCGTGCAGGCGCCGCAACTGGTGGTGTCGCAGCCGATGTGGGTGCCGGTCATCCCCAGCGTTTCGCGGATGAAGTGGACCAGCAGCACGCGGGGTTCGACCTCGGCGGTGTGCTGCTCTCCATTGACCGTGATGGTGACGGGAACCTTGTCCACAGCGAACCTCCCGCCGGCCCTGCGCCGGGCCGGCATTGCCGCGCCGGTGCTAGAGCGTGCCGCCGGCCCGCGCCAGCGCGGCCGCCAGCGCCCGCTGGGTGAGCGCCCGGATGACGGACCGCTTGTACTCCGCCGGGCCGCGCAAATCGTCGAACGGTTCGGCGTTGGCGGCGGCCAGCGCCGCGGCGTGCTCGAACAGTTCGGCCGACGGCGCCGCGCCGCGCAGCGCTTCTTCCGCCGCCGCCGAGCGGACCGGCACCGGCCCGGCGTTGGTCAGCGCGAGCCCGGCGCTGCCGATGCGGCCGTCGTCCTCCAGCACCAGGTGCGCGGCGACGGCGGCGACGGCGTAGTCGCCGACCTTGCGCTCGAACTTCAGGTAGGCCCCGCCCGAGCGCGGCGCGGCGCGCGGCACCCGCAGTTCGACCAGCAGTTCGTCCGGCTCCAGCGCCGTCGTGAAGAAGTCGGTGAAGAACTCGTCGATCGGGATCGCCCGTTGCCCGTTCGGCCCTTCGACGATCGCCTCCGCCCGCAGCGCCAGCATCGCCGCGGGGTGGTCGTTGGCCGGGTCGGCGTGGGCGACGTTGCCGCCGACGGTCGCCAGGTTCCGCACCAGCGGGTCGGCGATCACCGCCGAGGCGTCGGCCAGCAACGAGTACCGCTCCCGCACCAGCGGGCTGTATTCGAGCATCCGCTCGGTCGCCAGCGCGCCGATCGCGAGGTGCCCGTTGCGCTCCTCGATGTGGGAGAGCCCCGGCACCCGGCTGATATCGACGATCTGCGCCGGTTCGGAGACGCGGAACCGCATCAGGGGGATCAGGCTCTGGCCGCCGGCCAGCACCTTGCCCTCCCCGTCGAGGCGTTGCAGCAGCGCGATCGCCTCCGGCGCCGTCGCCGGCGCGTGGTATGCAAATTTGCCGGGAATCATCCCCACACTCCTTCGTGTGCAGCCGCCAGGCCGTCTTCGGTTGTGGACGCGTCCCATCTTACCCCGTCGCGTCCGGGCGCGGTTGTGATGTCCTGCCGCGCCGTCGCAGCCGTTCGGTGGGCAGCGCCGGGCCAGGGGTTAGGCGACGTGCGGAAGGTGCGCTCCGGGGTCCCGGCCATAAATGGCCGGGCTAACGAGGAAAGCACCCTGAAGGACGCTACGAAGAGACGCGCCTTTCGTCAGGGCGCTTCAGCGTCCTTGCCGTTCTCAGCCCGGTCCTTTAGGGCCGGGGCCGTAGGGCCGGGACCACGTCGGGACCACAACGCGACATCTCCGCATCCCCCTTTCGCCATCCGCGCCGCCCGGCGACAATCGGCCGGCAGCGATCCGGGCCGGCGCCGCCGGCCGACGAGCAAAGGGGTGTTCCGTGGCTGAGGCCTTCGTGCCGTCGTTCCCGACCGTTTCCGATGCCGACCTCGACTTCCTGCGCGGGGTGGACAGCCCGACCATCGCCAACGCGATCGAGGCCTTCAAGGTCCGCGACCGCTGCGACGGCTTCATCGGCGGCAACGTGAAATCCCTCTTCCCCGACCTGCCGCCGATGGTCGGCTACGCGCTGACCGTGACCATGAACGATGCCCACGGCCCGGTGAAGGACAAGAGCGGCTACTGGCGCATGTTCGACGCGCTGGCCGCGATGCCGACGCCCTCGGTCGTCGTCGTCAAGGACGTCAGCGGGCGGCCGAACCGGGTCGCCTTCTGCGGCGAGGTGATGGCCACCTTCGCCCAGCGGCTCGGCGCGGTCGGCTACGTCACCGACGGCACCGTGCGCGACCTGCACGAGGTCCGCGCCCTCGGCCTGCCGTACTTCGCCAGCGGCGCGTGCGTTTCCCACGCCAACTTCTGGATCGAGGACGTCGGCATCGACGTCGAACTCGACGGCGAGGTCATCCGCACCGGCGACCTGCTGCACGGCGACGCCAACGGCATCGTCGTCGTCCCCCGCGAGGTCCTCTCCGGGCTGCCCGACGCCGTCGAATCCGTCCGCGCCCGCGAAGGCGAACTGATGGGGTTCATCCGCTCCGACGCCTTCACGATGGACGGCACGAAGCAACTGTCCGGCTACCGCTAGCGGGCGCGACGCCGGGGAAGGGAGGGCAGGATGCCGCACGCCACGCTCGTCGAGCCGATCTCGGCGGACGCCATCGCCATGCTGCGCGGCGTCGGCAGCGCCACCGTGGCCGACGCGCTGGCGCTGCTCGGCTACCCGGCCGAAGCGACGACGCTGGGGCCGGGCGTGGCCTGCCTCTTCCCCGAGCAGCCGCCGCTGGTCGCGCAGGCGCTGACCGTCTCGCTGACCAACGCGCACGGCACCACCAGCGACTACTGGCGGGGGTTCTGGTCCGTGTTCGAGGCGCTGGATCGCATGCCCGGCCCAAGCGTCATCGTCGCCGGCGACCGCTCCGGCGCGCCCAGCCGCTTCGCCTGCTCCGGCGACGTGGTCGCCGTGCTCGGCCAGCGGCTCGGCTGCGTCGGCTACGTCACCGACGCCCACGTGCGCGACCTGCACCAGGTCCGGCCGCTCGGGTTCGCCTTCTTCGCCGCCGGCGTCTGTGTTTCCCACGCCGATTTCCGCTACGAGGACGTCGGCGAACCGGTGGCCATCGCCGGCCAGCCCATCGCCACCGGCGACCTGCTGCACGGCGACGCCAACGGCCTGCTCGTCGTCCCCCGCGCGGCCCTTGCGGCGCTTCCCGAGGCCATCGGCGCCGTCCGCGCCCGCACCGCCGATGTGCTCGCCTACGCCCGCTCGGATGCGTTCTCGCTCGACGGCATGAGGACGCACCCCGACTGGTCGTAGAACGGCGCGTTGAGGTTTCGCCGGCCTACCCGTCGGACAGCGCTCATTCGGCGACTTCCAGAGAATGCCCTGCCGGCCGGGTCCGGGCGTGCCGGGGGATCTCAGCTTCCCTGATTGGGGTGCTTCGCGAAACGGGCTTCGATGCCCGGCGGGACCAGGGTGCTGCCGCTACCCCGGATGCCACGCGCCGGGACTGACCTGCGCCCCACGTCGTCATCCCGAGCCTGTCGAGGTATCTCGATTTCATGGATTCATGCGGCCGACGAGATCCCTCTCCGCGTTCGGGATGACGACCGAGGAGGCTCCGAAACGCTCCCTCGCCGCCGTAGCCGCGGGTTCCAAACCGTTCCCAGGTTCTCGCGAGCCGGCCGAAATCTGGCCCGGTCCCGTTCCAGCGAGCGTCGGCGAACTGATTGACCGGCGTTTCGCCGACGGTTGCGCGTGGAACGTTTCTGCAACGATCGCTGGCTACGGTGATGGCGGCGTTGAAGGCCAGCGCCGACTCCCCCGATCGTCGGGGAGGCGTGCCGCGCCGCGGGCGTTCTGCTGGCTCGGCCGCGATTGCGCGTGTCCCAGGGAGGATCCGATGCCCACCCCTTCGATTCCTCGCCGCGCGGTCCTCAAGGGCGGAATGATGGCCGCCGGTCTCGGCGTGCTGCGCCTCGCCGGCCCAGCCGCCGCCTTTCCCGGCGTGCAGGACGCCGAACTCGTTCCCTGGATGGACCGGCCGGAGCCCAACCCGGTCCCGGAGGCGATCGTCCGCCAACTCGACTGGGAAGCGCTCGATTCCTGGATCACGCCGAATGACGAGTTCTTCGTGATCAAGCACTTCGATTGGCCGGCTCTCGACGAGCAGGAGTGGCGGCTGTCGGTCGGCGGCCTGGTGGATCGGCCGATGACCCTGACGCTCGCCGATCTGCGGTCGCGCCCGCGCCGCGAGGAGATCGTCACGCTGGAGTGCTCGGGCAACTCGGCCTTCCCCTTCAACAAGGGGCTCGTGGGCAACGCCGCATGGGCGGGCACGCCGCTCGCCGCCCTGCTAGCAGACGCCGGGGTGCAGGACGCGGGGTCCGAAGTCGTCTTCTGGGGCGCGGACGCCGGCGAACAGACGTGGCGGGATGTCACGGTCACGGAGCACTTCGCCCGCAGCATGTCGCTGGCCGACGCGACCAGCGCCGACAACCTGCTCGCCTACGAAATGAACGGCGCACCGCTGCCGCCGGAGCACGGGTTCCCCGTGCGGCTGATCGCGCCGGGCTGGTACGGCGTCGCCAACGTCAAGTGGCTCACCCGCATCGAGGTGACGGACCACCGATACGCCGGGCACTTCATGGCCCGCGACTACGTGACGATCCGGGAGGAGGAGCGCGACGGCGAGACCGTGTGGACCTTCGCCACGGTCGGCCCCGGCCGCCTCAAATCCGCCCCGGCCAAGGTCACGCGGCAGGGCGACCGGTACGAGGTCATGGGCGCGGCCTGGGGTGCCCCGATCGCCGGGGTCGAGGTCAGCATCGACGGCGAGGCGTGGCAGCCGGCAGATCTCGTGGCGAACGACGGCGGCGACTTCGCCTGGACGTTCTGGACCTTCGACTGGGGCACCCCGACCCCCGGCGAGCACACCGTCGCCTCGCGCGCGGTCGCCGCGGACGGCGCGATCCAGCCGGCGCCCGACGATCCGCTGCTGGCCGACAAGGCGACGTTCTGGGAAGCCAACGGCATCATCACGCGGCGCGTCCGCGTCGGGTAGAGCGCGGTTTGGCGCCCTCCCCGGTCAGCATCCGGCGACACGCTCGGGATGACGATGGGGAGGGCGCCGAAACGCGCTGTCGGCGTTGGCGACGGCGGGCCAGCCCGGAGCCGACAGCGCGCTCCTGCGCTAGTCCGCCGCGACCGCGCCCGCCTCGACCCCCAGGTCCGACAGCACCGCCATCGCGCAGTTGCGGCCCGGCGCGCCGAAGACCGCGCCGCCTGGCCAGGCGCCGGAGCCGCACAGATAGAGATTCTCCACCGGCGTCTGGTAGTCGGTGTAGCCGGGGACGGGGCGGAACTGGAACATCTGGTCCGGCATGATCTCGCCGTGGAAGATGTTGCCGCCGGTGATGCCGACGATGCGCTCGATGTCCGGCGGCCCCAGCACCTCCATGTGCTCGATCGCGCCCGGCAGGTTCGGCGCGAACTCGGCCAGCGTGTCGATGATGTTGCGCCCGATCTCGTCGCGGCGCTCGTCCCACGTGCCCTCGGCGAGGTCGTAGGGCGCGTACTGCACGAACATCGACAGCGTGTGCTTGCCGGCCGGGGCCAGCCCGTCCTCGGTGGCGGTCTGGATGTAGCAGTCCATGAACGGGCGGCGGCTCGGGTGGCCGCGCTTGCAGTCGTCCCAGGCGGTTTCGAGGTAGTCCACCGACGGGTTGATGACGATGCCGCCCGTATGCTGCGGCCCGATCTCGGTTCCCGGCCGCGCGGTGAAGTTCGGCAACTCCCCGATCCCGAGCAGGACTTTCACGACGGAGCCCTTCGACCGGATCTGCTTGACCCCTGCGGCGAACTCGTGCGGCAGGCGGCCCTCGCCGACCATGCCGAGGAACGTCCGCTGCGGGTCCGCGCCGGAGAGGATCACGTCCGCTTCGAACGCGCGGCCGTCCACCGTGCGGACGCCGCGCGCCACCCCGTCGAGGATGTCGATCTCGGCGACCTCGGCGTTCGTGGCGATCTCCAGCCCGTGCTCGGCCCCGGATGCGGCGAGCGCGTTTGCGATGCTGCCCATGCCGCCGCGCACGTAGCCCCACGCGCCCTGCGTGCCGCCCACCGAGCCGATCAGGTGGTGGTACTTCACATAGGCCGTACCGGGCGTGCGCGGCCCGGCGTTGACCCCGATCACGCCGCCGGTGCAGAGCGGGGCCTTGATCTGCGGCGATTCGAAGAACTCGTCGAGCAGGTCGGCGATGGAGGTCATCGTCAGCCGCCGCCAGTCGGCCAGTCCCTCCGGCCCGGAGAAGCGCGCCTCGATGTCCGACCAGGACGGGGCCGGCTTCAGCAGCAGTGGGCGCATCCGCTCCAGGATGCGGTCCCACATCTCCCAGTAGCGGTCGTAGGCGGCCACGTCGGCTTGCGAGAACTTGGCGATGTGCTCCCGCGTCACCCGCCCGTCGAGCGCGCTCATGAAGTACGAACCGTCGGGGAAGGGGACGAAGTACTGCGGATCGAACGGGCGGATGTCGTAGCCGAACCGGCGCAGGTCGAGGTCCTCGACGACCTCGGGCAGCAGCAGGTTGCAGACGTAGGAGCAGGTCGAGAGCCGCCAGCCCGGCCAGAACTCCTCGGTGACGGTCGCGCCGCCGATGATGTCGCGCCGTTCCAGCACCAGCACCGACTTGCCGGCCCGCGCGAGGTAGTTGGCGGCGATCAGCCCGTTGTGCCCCGCGCCGACCACGATCGCGTCGTAGCGCGTCCGGCTCGGCCGCGTCCCGCTGTCCGTCGCGTTCCCCATCGCACGACCCTCCGCCGTTGGCGTTTCGCCCGGTTCCCATCGACCCCGCAAGGCACGTCGTTTCGTGAGGGTGGCAGAACGGCGGGAGGGGCGCAACCGGGTTGGCGCGCCGTTGATGGCGGTTGCGCTATCGACCTGGCCATCGCCCACGCCCGCCCGGGGTTGAAACCCCTGGCTACGGGAACGAAGCCCCTCCGGGGCTGAGCACGGGCGGTGTCCGGATCAGTAACGCAACCGCCATCATCCCCAGGCGGGCAGGGACGGCCATGGTGTGTCAGCAACCGCCATCCCGCGCCTCTGGACGGATGTACCCTCGCGTTTTCGTTTACGGGATCACATACGCTACCGCCAACGACTCCGCATACGACCGCCGCATCGGGATCGCGCGCCAGCCGCGACCGGGGCGCGGCACGACCGGCAAGGAGGGGAACATGGGCGTAGAAACGACCGCCAACGTGGCGCCGGAACCCGGCATCGAGCAGGCGAATCGCGGGATCGGCGCGCGCCAGCCCGGCCGCGCCTCGATCAGCCGCCGCTCGCTGCTGCGGGCGGCCGGCGCGGGCGCGGCCGGGGCGGTCGCGTTGCCGTGGCTTGGCCGCGCCGCCGCCGTCGCGCAGGAGGCCACGCCTGCCGCACCGATCGGCGACGCCGCCTGGAACGACCTCGCCAACCGCCTGCGGGGCCGCCTGCTGCGGCCGAACGACACGATGTACCCGGCGGCGGCGATCATCAACGCGACCCGCTACGCCCGCACCCGGCCGGAAGGCATCGCCGTCTGCGCCGTGCCGGAGGACGCCGCGACCTGCGTGCGGTGGGCCCGCGAGACGGGCGTGCCCTTCGCGGTGCGCTCCGGCGGCCACTCCTACGCCGGTTTTTCCAACTCCGAGGGGTTGGTTATCGATGTCAAGGGCATGAACGCGGTCGTGGTCGATCCCGCCAACGCCACCGTCACGGTCAGCGGCGGCGCGAACAACGCCGACGTCGGCGAGGCGCTGGCGAGATACGGCGTCTACTTCCCTGGTGGCCGCTGCCCGACCGTCGGCGTTTCCGGCCTCACCCTCGGCGGCGGCTGGGGCTTCAGCAACCGCCATCTCGGCATGACCTGCGACAGCCTGGTTTCGACCCACCTCGCGACGGCCAGCGGCGACATCGTGACCGCGTCCGAGCGCGAGAATCCGGACCTGTTCTGGGCGATCCGCGGCGCGGGCGGCGGCAACTTCGGCGTCCACACGGGTTTCACCTACCGCGTCGTTTCGGCAGGGGAGGCCTCCGTCTTCAGCCTCGCCTGGGCCGGCGGCGACACCCCGGCCATCGTGGACGCGCTCTGCCGGATGCAGGTGGACGGCCCGCGCGAACTCGGGTTGCGGCTCGCGATGCGCTCCCAGTCCCGGACGCCGCTCGCCGATCCGGCCCCGCTGGACGTGGACGTGATCGGCCTTTACTGGGGACCACAGGACGAACTGGACGAGTTGCTGGCCCCGGTCGAGCGGGTGCAGGCGCCGGATTCCCGCACGGTGGCCGCGCTGCCGTTCCCGGCCGCCCGCGCCTTTCTCGCCGCGACCACGCCGACCGGCACCTACGGCATCAAGACCGGGTTCATCTCCGGATCTCCCTCGGCCGAATCCATCACGACGATGCTGGAGTGGATCACCCGGATGCCCGGCGTCCCGTCGCGGGCGCAGGAAAGCACCGTCGGCCTTTACTGCTGGGGCGGCGCGGTCAACGACGTGCCGGCGGACGCCACGGCCTTCGTCCACCGCGACGCCGACCTGATGTTCAAGTGCGAAGTGCTCTGGGAGCCGCAGGACGATCCTGATCGCGTCGTCGCCAACCTCGACTGGCTGGAGGCGTTCCATGCCGCGATGCAGCCCCACCTCTCGGGCGGCGCCTACCAGAACTTCACCGACCGCTCGCAGGAGGACTGGCAGCACGCCTATTACGGGGAGAACTTCGACCGGCTGGTTCAGGTCAAGCGGCAGTGGGACCCGGAGAACCTGTTCCGGTTCCAGCAGAGCATCCCGGTGGCGGTGTAGGGGCGGCTGCGCCCGCCTCCATCCTGCCACTTATCGTCATCCCGGTTCCGCCACCGTCATCCCGAGCCTGTCGAGGGATCTCGTCGTCCCCCCGGTTGGGTGCGGAACGAGATCCCTCGACAGGCTCGGGATGACGGCACGGCGGTGGCGTTGGCCGGATAATCCCGGCCACAGGCGCCGCGCAGCCACGACGGCCATCAGACGAGAGGGCAGGGGATGAAGGTCACCGGGATCAGGACGCTGCGGCTCGGGGAGTTCCCGAACCTGCTCTGGCTCGTCGTCGAGACCGACGAGGGGCTGACCGGGCTGGGCGAGACGTTCTTCGGCGCGCAGGCGGTCGAGGCTTACGTCCACGAATCGATCGCGCCCTACCTGCTCGGGCAGGACCCGCTGCGGATCGACGCCCACGCGAAGGCGCTCTACGGCTACGTCGGCTACCGCTCCTCCGGCGTCGAGATGCGCGGCAACTCCGCGCTCGACATCGCCCTCTGGGACATCCTCGGCAAGGCCGCCGGGATGCCCGTCTACCAGTTGCTCGGCGGCGCCAGCCGCGAGCGCATCCGCGTCTACAACACCTGCGCCGGCTACCGCTACGTGCGCGCCCGCCCGCGGCAGGAGGTCGGCAACTGGGGCATCGCCGAGGACCTGTCGGAAGGGCCGTACGAGGATCTGGACGCCTTCCTCTACCGGGCCGACGAACTGGCGCTCTCGCTGCTGGAGCAGGGCGTCACCGCGATGAAGATCTGGCCCTTCGACCCCTACGCCGAGGCCACCGGGGGGCAGGACATCACCCTCTCCGACCTCGACAAGGCGCTGGAGCCGTTCCGCAAGATCCGCGACGCCGTCGGCGACCGGATGGAGATCATGGTCGAGTTCCACTCGTTGTGGAACCTGCCCGCCGCCCGCCGCATTGCCCAGGCGCTGGAGCCGTTCAAGCCCTATTGGTACGAGGACCCGCTCAAGGGCGACAACCTCGACGCCCTCGCCCGCTTCGCGTCGGAAACGCGCGTCCCGGTGACGATCTCGGAGACGCTTTCCACCCGCTGGAGTTTCCGCGAGGCGTTCGAGGCCGGGGCCGCCGGCATCGCCATGCTGGACCTGTCGTGGTGCGGCGGCCTATCGGAGGCCAAGAAGATCGCGACGATGGCCGAGGCGTACCAACTGCCGGTGGCGCCCCACGACTGCACCGGCCCGGTGGTGCTGACCGCCTCCACCCACCTCTCGATCAACCTGCCCAACGCGTTCATCCAGGAGACGGTGCGCGCCTTCTACACCGGCTGGTACACCGAGCTGCTGACCGCGCTGCCGGACGTGACCGACGGCACGATCGCGCCGCCGCCCGGCCCCGGCCTCGGCACGGACCTGCTGCCCGACCTGTGGGACCGCCCGGATGCCGTCGTGCGGGTCAGCCGCTAGCCAGCGCGCATCCCCGAACCGATGCGAAGCGGCGGAGGCGGTCCCGTTCGGGACCGCCTCCGCCGTTGCCTGCCGACTCGCCGACGTGGCGACTACGCCCGCCGCAGGCGGTAGAAGTCGTACGTGCCGGTGTAGATCGGGTTGAACACGAACCCGGAGATGGAGTTGCGCATGACCGTCACCCACTCGGGCTGCATGTAGTAGATCGCCGAGGGGTCGGTTTCGGAGAGGATCCGCTGCACGTCGGCCAGCGCCGCCTCGTAGGTTTCGGCGTCGGGCGCGTCCTTCGCGGTGGCCAGCCCGTCGTCCACGTCCTCGCTGCAGTAGAAGCCGCCGTTCGACCCCTTGCTGCCCCACGAGTTGCAGGAGACCTGCGGGTAGAGGTGGTTGTAGGCGTCGTTGTAGTCCGGCCACCAGAAGCCGTCGATCATGTTCGGCCGCTCCTCGGCCGGGGTGTCGCCGTAGGTGATTTCGAGGGCCGTGGTGAAATCGACCGTGTCGATGTTCAGCACGATCCCGATCTCGGCCAGGTTCGCCTGCAGGAGTTGGGTCGTGGTCTTGAGCATCTCGTCGCCGGATTCCTGCATCAGGACCAGTTCCGAGCCCTCGGCCACCCCGGCGGCGTCGAACAGTTCCTTCGCCTTCGCGAGGTCGGTCGTGTACTGGAACGTGTCCGGCGCGAAGCCGCGGCACAGTTCGGCGACCGGGCCGATGGCGCGCTTGGCGTACCCCTTGTAGACCGACTCGATCACCTCGTCGTAGGGGAAGGCGTAACACATCGCTTGCCGGGCTTCGGCGCTCGCCAGCGGGCCGGCCTCGGTCAGCATCAGGTAGTTGACCTGGGTCGAGTACGAGCGGTCGATGGTCAGGTCCGCGTTGCCGGCCAGCGACTCGAGCGATTCCGGGGTGAGGTTATCGACGATGTCGGCATCGCCCCGCTCGATGAGTTGGCGGCGGGTTTCGTTTTCCTCGACCACCCGCAGCGCGATCGTCTCGAACTCGCCGCCGTCCCAACCGCCCCAGTAGCCCTCGTAGCGCTCCATCAGCAGTTCGCGGCCGGGTTCGAAGGAGGCGATTCGGTACGGCCCGGTGCCCAGCCCCTCGGTGTTGATTTCGGCGGCGGCGGTGCCCCAGTCGCCGTCTTCCTCGAACTCGCGGGCGAGTTTCGCGTTGACGATCAGCGGCCCGTACTGCGAGGCGATGGCGGACTCGAAGATCGGCTGCGGGCTGCCGAGGTCGAAGACGACCGTGCTCTCGTCGGGCGCGGTGATCTGGGCCGGGTCGCTCACGAAGCGGCCGATGACGTCCACCGGTCCCATGCCGAGCGTCAGGAAGCGTTCGAACGAGAGCCGGACCGCCTCGGCGTCGCACGGGTCGCCGTTCTGGAAGGTGACGCCGGGGCGGATCTTGAAGGTCCATACGCTCTTGTCGTCGTTGGCGGACCACGATGCGGCGACGACGCCCACGTACTGGTCGGTCGCCGCGCCGTCGAGCGCGATCAGCCCTTCGAACGGGCCGCGGATCGCCATCGTGGAGCGGTAGTCGTAGGAGGTGTGCGGGTCGAGGTTGACCGGCGAGCCGTACATCGCGATGGTGAGCATCCCGCCGCCCGCCTGCCGGGCCGGCGCGGCCTGGGCGGCTCGTCCCGTGCCGGCCACGGCGGGCGCGGCCACGGCGGCGGAGAGGGCGGCCGCTCCCTTGAGCAGGGCGCGGCGGTCGAGGTTCCGGTTCGTCGCGGGCATGGGTTCTCCTTGGGTTGCACGCGTGCGGCGCTCCGGCCCCTGCTCGCGCTTGCCAGGTGGGTCAGGCGGCGATGCTACCACCCGCGCCGGGGCACGAACGCGGCCGGCCCCGGCGATCGGGCACGACGGACGGACTGGCCAGAACGAACGAACCGGGGAGGCCGCCCACCGCGGGCGGCCTCCCCGGTTGCTTGCCGACTCGCCGACTACGCCCGGCGCAGGCGGTAGAAGTCGTACGTCCCGGTGTAGATCGGGTTCAGTTCGAACCCGGCGATGTCCGCGCGCAGCACCGTCGTCCACTCCGGCTGGAGGTAGTAGATGCCGGAGGGGTCTGTTTCGGTCAGGATCTGCTGCACCTCGGCCAGCGCCGCGTCGTAGGTCTCGGCGTCCGGGGCGTCCTTCGCCGTGGCCAGACCCTCGTCCACCTCCTCGTTGCAGTAGTAGCCGCCGTTGGTGCCGGCGCTGCCCCAGGCGTCGCAGGCGACCTGCGGGTAGAGGTGGTTGTAGGCGTCGTTGTAGTCCGGCCACCAGGAGTAGGCCATCAGGCTCGGCCGCTCCTCGGCGTCGAGGTCGCCGAAGATGGTGCCGTTGATGGCGGCCACGTCCACCGTCTCGATCGCCAGCGACATCCCGATCTCGGCGAGGTTGGCCTGCAGCAACTGGGCGATGGTCTTGACGTTCTCGTCGCCCGCCTCCTGCATCAGCGAGATCTCGGTCCCCTCGGGAACGCCCGCCGCCGCAAACAGGTCCTTCGCCTTCGCGAGGTCGGTCGTGTACTGGAAGGTGCCGGGGGCGAAGCCGCGGCACCGCTCGGCGACCGGGCCGACCGCCTGCTTGCCGTGTCCCCGGTAGACCGCGTCGAGGACCTCGGCGTAGGGGAAGGCCCAGCACATCGCCTGCCGGGCCTCCGGCGTGGCCAGCGGCCCTGCGACGGTCATCATGAAGTAGGCGACCTGGGTGGTGCTGCCGCGATCGATCACGACGTCCGGGTTGCCGGCCAGCGAATCGACCGCTTCCGGGGTCAGGGTGTCCACGATGTCCACGCCGCCCTGCTCGATCAACTGGCGGCGGGTTTCGTTCTCCTCGACCGTGCGCAGCGCGATGGTCTCGAACTCCTCGCCGGTCCAGCCGCCCCAGTAGCCGTCGTACCGCGCCATCACCACCTCGCGGCCGGGGTCGTAGGAGGTGATGCGGTAGGGACCGGTGCCCATGCCCTCGGTGTTGACCTGCGCCCAGGAGTTGCCCCAGTCGCCGTCCTCATCGTACTCGCGGGCGAGTTGCGCGTTGACGATCAGCGGGCCGTACTGGGAGGCGATGGCCGATTCGAAGATCGGCTGCGGGCTGCCGAGGTCGAAGACGACGGTCTCGGCGTCCGGCGCGGTGATCTGGGCCGGGTCGGAGATGAAGCGGCCGATGACGTCCACCGGCCCGAGCCCGAGCGTGAGGAAGCGCTCGAACGAGAGGCGGACGGCCTCGGCGTCGCAGGGGTCGCCGTTCTGGAAGGTGACGCCGGGGCGGATCTTGAAGGTCCAGACGCTCTTGTCTTCGTTGGCGGACCACGATTCGGCGACGAGCCCGCGGTAGGCGTCGGTCTCCTTGCCGTCGAGGGTGATGAGGGTTTCGAACGGGCCGCGGATGGCCATCGCCGCCCGGTAGTCGTAGGACGAGTGCGGGTCGAGATCGACCACCGAACCGTCGAGCGCGATCGTCAGCGTGCTCCCGCCCTGCCGGGCGGAGGCGGCGCGCGGTTCGGATACGGCGAACGGCGCGGCGATGGTGGCGGACAGCGCGGCGGCGCCCTTGAGCATGGCGCGCCGATTGACCTGCCGAACGGACGCAGGCATGGAACCTCCTCGGGTTGGAATGCGTGGGCGGGCGCGTCCGCGCCCCGGAACCGATGCGTGGATGCTACCACCGGCCCATCCCGCGACCGCCCGGTTTGGCGCCCGGTCGCGCACGACCGCCACGATCCGGATACCCTCGGGTTGGCGCGGGGATCGCGGCCACGAGAACCCCGGCGATGCGTGGCGGCGCTTCGTCCTCGCCGATCCGCTCGCCCCGCGCCGGCCGATGCCCGATGCTACGATGCGGAGCCGCCCACGCGCGGCATCGCCGTCCACGCGCGAGGAGATTGCCGATGACCGCTTCGCCGGAACGCTCCCTCGGCGCCGCCCTCACGCGCCGTCGCGCCATCGGGGCCGCCGCGGCCGCCGTGGCCGCTCCCGCCATGCCGCCGCTGTGGCGCACGGCCGCCGCGCAGGCGACGCCCGTTTCGGATGACGTCCCGTTTCCGGCCGACCTGCGCCTCGCGCTCGAAGATGTCGTCGATCGGGGGCTCGCGGCGACCTACACGCCGGGCGCGCTCGTGGGCGTCTGGCTGCCGGGGCAGGCCGCCTGGACGAAGGCCGCCGGCATCGGCAACCTCGAAACGGCGGCGCCGGTGACGCTGGATGACCACGTCCGCATCGCCAGCAACACCAAGACGTTCGTCGCCACCGTCGTGCTGCAACTCGTCGATGAGGGCGCGCTCTCCCTCGACGACACGCTGGAGCAGCACATTCCCGGCGTCGCCAACGGCAACGAGATCACCCTGCGGCAGGTGCTGGGCATGACGGCCGGCATCCACGATTTCGTCAGCGATCCGCGGGTCGCGGTGGATTACGCGAACGACCCGTTGTTGCCGTTTTCGCCCGAGGAGGCGCTGGCGATCATCCGCAACGCCCCGGCCGATTTTGCGCCCGGCGAGCGGGTGCAGTATTCCAACAGCAACTACACCCTGCTCGGCCTCATCGCCGAGCAGGCGACCGGCGGTTCCATCGAGGCCGAGATCGAGCGGCGCATCATCGTCCCGCTCGGGCTGTCCGGCACCAGTTTTCCGACGACGCCGGACATGCCGGAACCGTTCATGCACGGCTACACCGCCGAAGCGCCCGGCGATCCGCTGGTGGACGTCACCCGCTCCAACCCGGCGGTGCCGTGGGCCTCGGGCGCGATGATCTCGACGCTAGCCGACCTGCGGACCTGGGCCGAAGCCCTGGCCCTCGGGACGCTGGTGTCGTTCGACATGCAGCAGGAGCGGGTGCAGTTCACCATGAGCCCCGTGCCGAACCTCGAGTTCGGGTACGGGCTGGGCATCCTGACGGTGAACGGGCTGGTCGGCCACAACGGCGGCATCGCCGGCTACAACTCCTGGGTGATGTACGACCCGGTGACGTCGATCACCGTGGTCGTCGTCACCAACCGCGCCACCGAGCAGGGCGGCACGGCCGACCCGGTTTTCTTCGGCATCTGCCAACTCCTGTTCCCGGACCGTTTCCCGATGCAGGCGCAGCCCGCCGCGACGCCGGCGGCGTAGGTCGCCGGGCGGGCCGGACGCATCCGGCACGGGGTTCCGGGCGCTGAGCGTGGGAGGGGGCGCGAATAAACCCGGATTCGGTCGTTTCGGCGCGTACGTACGCGGCGTTCCACGATCGAATAAATGCCGAACAAACTCCGGGGCGGGCGCGGCTCGGCCGAGTGCCGAGC
>JAFAEX010000102.1 GCA_023423795.1 Chloroflexota bacterium
TCATCCACATCGCGAGCGCCTTGACCTCCGGCAGGGTGACGCTCTCGTGGTAGCGGATGCCGCCCTTGGTCGGGCCGGGGCCGGCGTTGTGCTGGACGCGGTAGCCGGTGAAGACCTGCACCGACCCGTCGTCCATCTCAACCGGGAAATTGACCGTCAGTTCCTTCTGGCAGTGCCCGAGCACGCGCCGCATGTCGTCGTCGAGGCCCACGACGTCCGCCGCGATGTGGAACTGTTCGACCGCCACGGCAAAGAGGCCACGGTCCTCGTGGTGCAACGACGACTCGGTCGTCGAGGGCTGCGAACGCATGACCGGCAATCCTCCGGGCGGCACCGGCTCTCCCCCGATCCCGTCCCCCAACTCCGGACGCGCGCAGCCGACGGTTCATCCAAACCGGCGGGCGCGGTCCACGACTCAGGCTTTCGTCAATTCCTCTTCGAGGATGCGGCGCACCTGGTCCGGCTTGGCCCGGCCGCCGGTGCGCTTGATGGTTTCGCCGATGAGGCGGCCGATCGCCGCCTTCTTGCCACCCTGGAAGTCGGCCACGGCCGCCGGGAACGCGGCGAGGGTTTCAACCGCCGCCGCCCGGACTTCGGATTCGTCGTCCAGCGCCAGCAGGTTCAGGCGGGCGGCGGCATCGCGCGGCAGCTCGCCCGGCGCGATCTCCGGCAGCATCTCCTTGGCGGCGCGCGCCGTGAGCGCGCCGGAGGCCAGCACATCCAGCAGGTCACGCAACTGGGCGGCGTCGAAGGGCAGTTCCTGCGGCGGCAGGCCGCGCACCTTTTGTAGGCCCATCACGTCGTTGACGATCCAGTTGGCGGCGGCGCGCGCCCGCTCCGGCGCCGGCTCGGGGCCGACGACCTCCTCGTACAGGTCGGCGATCTCGCGCTCCAGCGTCAGCAGCGCGGCGTCGGCCAGAGCGATCCCGTAAGCCGCTTCGAAACGGGCGCGGCGGGCGGCGGGCAGTTCCGGCAGCCGCTCGCGGATCGCGGCGACCATATCGTCCGAAACATGCAGCGGCGGCAGGTCCGGCTCCGGGAAGTACCGGTAGTCGTGGGCCTGCTCCTTCGTGCGCTGGGAGGCGGTAACGCCCTGCGCCTCGACCCAGCCGCGCGTTTCCTGCGGGATCGTGCCGCCGGCGTCGAGGATCGCGCGCTGGCGCTCTTCCTCGTAGCGGAGGGCGCGCTCGACGGCCCGGAACGAGTTCATGTTCTTGATCTCGACCTTGGAGCCCAGCGGGCCGCCGACCTCGCGCACGGAGATGTTGGCGTCGCAGCGGAACGCGCCCTCTTCCATGTTGCCGGTCGAGACGCCGACGTAGCGCAGCACCTGCCGCAGCGCGACCAGGTACTCACGGGCTTCCTCGGGCGAACGAAGGTCCGGTTCGCCGACGATCTCCATCAGCGGCACCCCGGAGCGGTTGAGATCGACGAGGCTGACGTCGGCCCCGCCTTCCTCGCGGTGGACGAGCCGCCCGGTGTCCTCCTCGATGTGGACGCGGGTGATTCCGGCCCGCTTCGTTTCGCCGCCGACCGCGAATTCCAGCGCGCCATCGACGCACAGCGGCAGGTCGAACTGCGAAACCTGGTACCCCTTGGGCAGGTCGGGGTAGACGTAGTTCTTGCGGTCCATCTTGCAGAAGTCGGGGATGCGGCACTCCAGCGCGAGCCCGGTCAGGATCACCTTTTCCACCGCCGCGCGGTTCATCACCGGCAGCGCGCCGGGGAACCCGCCGCACACCGGGCAGACATGGGTATTCGGCGCGGCGTCGGCGTAACGGGCGGAACAGCCGCAGTACATCTTGGAGGCGGTCAGGACCTGGGCATGCACTTCCAGCCCGATGACCGTTTCGTACCCCCGTTCGCCCGTGCGGCCCACGCGTCCTCCGTCCCGATCGGCGCCACGTCCGCTGCCCGGGCGGTCCCGGGCAAAACTGCCGGATTCTAGCACGGCAACCCGATGCCAACGCTCCGTATCGGCCGGGATCGCCGGACCCCTATGGTAGACTCGCCCTCGTTTGGACCGGGCGCGCCGGCCTCGTTTGGCGCGCCCACCGGGCGGCTCCTCCGCCCACGATCCCGAGCTTGAGAGGCGAGCAGCACCGATGGTGACGAGCACCCGCACCGAGCAGAAGATGGTCACCGGCGTCATCAACGGCCTGAGCGTGACCGTGCCGGCCGGGACGACGATCCTCGAAGCGGCCCGGATGGCCGACATCGAGGTTCCCAACCTCTGTTTCCAGCCGCTGCTGCGGACGTGGGGCTCGTGCCGCATCTGCACCGTGCAGGTGCTCGGGCGGCGCGGCGGCCTGATCGAAAGCTGCGCCACTCCGTTCACCGAGGGCATGGAGGTGCTGACGCACTCCCCCGAGGTGATGGAGTCCCGGCAGTTCATCCTGCAGATGTACCTGATCGACCACGCGCTCGACTGCCCGACCTGCGACAAGTCCGGCGAGTGCTACCTGCAGGACAACACCTACCTCCACAACATCAACGCCAACCCCTACCGGCGGCCGAAGTTCTCGCAGCCGTACGTCCACTTCTCCGAATTGATCGACTACAAGTGGGACCGGTGCATCATGTGCAACCGGTGCACCCGCGTTTGCGACGAGATGATCGGCGTCACCGCCATCGAGTCGCAGAACCGCGCGTTGGAGGCCACCATCGCCCCGGCCTTCGGCGAGGACCTGACCGAAACCAATTGCACCCACTGCGGGATGTGCATCGCGGTCTGCCCGGTCGGCGCGCTGACCGACCGCCACTTCGGCCACCACCCGTGGGAACTCGATTCCACCGAGACGATCTGCGGCTTCTGCGACGTGGGCTGCACGCTCAACGTCGAAGCCAACCGCGGCGTCGCCCGGCGCACCACGCACCTCTGGGAGCGCGGCGTCAACCACGGCTACACCTGCGAGTTCGGCCGCTGGGGCCACGAGCAAGTCCAGCACCAGGACCGGCTCTTCTACCCCACCGTCCGCGACGAGGCGACCGGCAACCGAACCTATGAGATCACCTGGCCGGACGCGATCGAACTAGTCGCGGAAACGCTGGCGCACCACCAGGGCGAGAAATTCGCCGCGCTGGCCTCGCCGGATACGACCAACGAAGAGGCCTACATCCTCCAGCAGTTCACGCGGGCGGTCATGGCGAGCCCGAACGTGGACCGGCTGCTCACCCCGGCCCAGATCGCCGTCGAGCGCGCGGTCGAGGCCGGGCTGGGCCGCGACATCGCCAACACCAACAACCAGCAGGAGTTCTTCACCGCCGCCAAGGCCGGTCTCGTCGTCGGCCCGAGCATCGGCAAGACCGAGCCGGTGGCGTCCTACTGGTTCTATCACTCGACGATTTACCGCGAGGCGAAGTACGTCGTCATCTCGCAGGACAACTACCCGCTCTGCCATCGCGCGCCGATCTGGCTGAACCCGGCGCTCGGCACGACGGCGACGCTGCTCAACGGCATCGCCCGGCAGATCGTGGAACTCGGGTTGGCCAGCGCCGACGCCGGGCAGGTTCCCGGTTTCGACGGCTGGCAGGCGAGCCTGGCCAACTACGGGCTGGACCGGGTGGCCGCCGAGACCGGCTGCGATCCCGAGCAGATCAAGGCCGCTGCGGTGCTCTACGCCACCGGCGGTGTCGGCCTGAACGCGAAGCAGCCCGAGGGCGGCTACCCCGCCTCGCTGATCTACCAGACGAGCGCGCACCTCGCCGAGGGCGCCGACGACCCCGAAGGGATCGCGGCGGCCTGCATCAACCTTTCGATCCTGACCGGCAACCTCGGGCGGGAAGGCGGCGGCGTCGCCAACCCGCGCGGGCCGGCGAACTACCAGGGCGTCACCGACATGGGCGCCCACCCGTTCGCATTCCCCGGCGGCGGGGCGATCGACGACGCCGAACTGCGCTCCCGTTTCGAGGCGGCCTGGCTGGCGCGCTGGGGCGACAAGGCGACGACCAGCAACGGGTTCGTCCCGGTGCGCTCGCTGCCGGCCGGCAACGGGCTGGCGATCGACGCGCTGATCAACGCGATCGACTCCGGCATCGTCACCGCGATGTACGTCGAGAACACCATCGGCGGCCGGTACGCCGAGGTCAACCAGCGGCTCTACGCCGCGCTGGCGAAGCTCCAGTTCCTGGTGGTGGCCGACCACTACGCGGACACGCCGCTCGGCAAGCTGGCCCACGTCATCCTGCCGCTGGCGATGTCGATGGAGAAGGACGGCACGTTCACCGCCTTCGACCGCACCACCCAGCGCCTGCGCGCCGCCATCCCGCCGATGGGCGAGGCGAAGCCGGGGACGGAGATCCTCGGCGCGGTCGCCCGCCGCATGGGTTACGGGCTGGAGGATCGCCACCCGGCCCAGGTCATGACCGAGATCGCCCGGATCGTTCCCGGCTACGGCGGCATCTCCTACGCCCGGCTGGAGCGCGGCGGCATCACCGTGCCGACGAACGGCTCCGCCGACCAGGGCACGCCGGTCCTCGCCCCGGGCGGCTGGGGCGCGCGCAGCCTGACCCCGGCGTTCGCCGCGGCCCGTTCCTGAGCGACCACCCGCCCGACGGAGGCGCATCCATGTTCGACGAGGTCAAGGGCTTCGGCGTCACGCTGAAGCGGTTCGTGAAACCGAACGTCACCATCGAGTACCCGGAAGAAAAGCGGCAGATGGCCCCGCGCTACCGCGGGCTGCCGTCGCTGCGGACCGACCCGGACACGGGCGAGGCGCTGTGCGTCGCCTGCGGGCTGTGCGCCCGCATCTGCCCGACCTCATGCCTGGAGATGCACGTCGTTCCCTCGGAAGAGGGCGACCGCGAGCTGGGCGAGTTCATCCTGCGGGCCGGGCGCTGCATGTTCTGCGGGCTGTGCTCGCAGGTCTGCCCGGTGGACGCGATCACGATGAGCGAGGAGTACGAACTCGCCACGATGACCCGCGACGGCCTGATCTACACCAAGGCGGAACTGTCCGCCATCGGCCGCCAGCATCCGTCCTGGTGGGAGGACGGCACCGGCAAGTTCGCCGGGGCGCCGGACGCCTGGTCCGGCAGCAGGGCCGGTAAAGAACTGCTCGGCCTGGGCTGAGGCGCGATCCAGATCCTGATGAGAGAAAGGGCGCGGCCGGGTGGCCGCGCCCTTGGCGTTATACGAAATCCGGCTGTTTGCTGTCGGTGCGCCCGCCGATGACGACGCCCGTTCGCAGGGGAGGGCCCGGTGCCCTCCCGCGTACGTTCGCGGTTCCGGGCACGGGAGGGCACCGGGCCCTCCCCTACGAACGCCGAACGGAATGTCGCACCCATCACCCGGATTCCGTATTACACCAACGATGCCGCGGCACAACGCGCGGCAGGGCGGCCGGACGGAACGCTGCCTGCCGCACGTCCATTGATTGCCACAGAGCAAGCGGAGACCCGGAGGTTTGGCCGCCGGGCCTCTCTCTCCTGCAACCGCGGCGCGGCCGCCATCGCCTGCTGCGCTACTTGTTCTTCTTCTTGTTTTTCTTTTTCTTTTTCTTCTTGATGGTGATGTTCACGCGCCCAGGTCCCTCGATCGAGGAGCCAGACGACGTAACCGCCTGGAAGATGAAGTAATCCTTGCCGGTCCTCTTCGACTTCGGCGTGTAGGTGAAGCTTCCATCATCCTGTAGCTTCAACCTACCTTTCGTGGGTTTCTTTTCAATGGTCAAGCTGTAGCCCGAGCCGATAGGATCGGTGACATTACGAAGTACTCCGTCTCTCCTTGCTACTCGCAACGTGCGACCTTCGAGGGTTGTGTACCTGTCGAGAGAAACGAGCCCGTCGTACTCGTCGGTAACAATTTCGAGGCGCCATGAGCGCATCGAGCCCGAGAACGTCTCCGCGTCATCGCGAACCCAGAGCACCCACGGACCGTCATGTGCATCAAGGCCGTTGAAAAGCGTCAAGTAGCGCCGGGCAGGCGGATCACCCACTGGCACGTCGTTCGGCACTGGCGCATCTTGGCCAAAACCCAACCCTCCGGAGTAGTCGGAGGGCCTGTAAGCTTGGTTGCCCAGGATCGGGCCGGTCTGGGGGAGCACTGGCCCTGCCTGAGAACTCAGTACGATGTTGGCCTCTCGAATGCCAAACTCACCCCCGGCTCCACGCATCAGTGTCACGTTGCGGTTGGCAAACGTGAGCATGACCGCAATGTCCTCAGGTCGATCGTGAGTAACTCCCTCGAGGATGACGTTTACGTCGCGGATTCTCCCCTTCAGCTTCGGCACCGATACCGAGGAGGAGAACGGAGTCGCCTCACTCCAGTCCTTGATGACAATTCGAGTTTGCCACCGCGGACCAGCATAATCCCGAGGACCAATGAACTCGGCGTCTGCGTCATCTGCGGCCCGCATGACGGCAGTCGGGACACTCGCTGCAAGCGCAGCAACCGGCGCCGCCACCAGCGCCTTCATGACCGCACGCCGGGCAAGACCCGTCCCAGTGCCTACCTTTTCCTGCTCGTCGTGCTCGTGCACCGATTGCGCTCCCTCCGGCATCGCCCCGCGGGCGGCTTACCGGCTCAGACGAAATCATGCGGCGGGCATGCTGCCACACCTCGCCGCACGGCCGATCGGCATCGGCCTCTTGTGCTCGATTGCCGTTTCCGGACAATCACCCAAATATTGATCGACCGTTCCGATTCGGGAACCGGCCGAACGTGGGACAGGAGTCCCGATCCTAGATAACGCCGCCGCCGCCCCGCCGGTTTCGTTTGCGCATGCGCATGCCTGCCGCACGCTGAACATCGCAGTTCGAACCGCCATCCGGGATGCGAACGGACATGGTCATCATGGCGCAGCCACCTTCCACGAATCTTCCAGCCGGGAAGGTCCGCGACGGTGCCGTATCATTCCCGGAGCAGGCACGTCGGCCCGAAACGAGCCCGACTCGGCAAGGAGACGCCCCGATGGCAACGACCGCCCAGGATACGCAGGCCGCCGCGCGCGACGCCGCGTCCGCAAAGCGCTACCCGATCTACCTCGCCGGAGAGTGGGTCGAATCCGACGACCCGCTGATGGTGTCCAACCCCTACAACGGCGAAGTCATCGGCACGACGTTCAACGCTACCGCCGAGCAACTCGAGCAGGCCATCGTCGCCGCCGAAGAAGCGTACAAGACGCTGCGGACGATGCCCACGTACGAGCGAGCCGCCATCCTCCAGAAACTGGCCGCGTCCATGCGCACCCGCCGGGACGAGATGGCCCGCCTCATCGCGCTGGAGGCGGGCAAGCCGATCCGCGACGCCGAGGTCGAGACCGACCGCGGCATCTTCACCCTGGAGACCGCCGCCGAGGAGGCCAAGCGGATCGAGGGCGAGGTCATGCCGCTCGACCTGCTGCCGAGCAGCAAGGGGCGCTTCGGCATCGTCCGGCGCTTCGGCATCGGCCCGATCGCCGGCATCTCGCCGTTCAACTTCCCGCTCAACCTCGCGCTGCACAAGATCGCCCCGGCCATCGCCTCCGGCAACTCCATCGTCCTGAAGCCGCCGTCCCTCGACCCGCTGACGATGCTGCTGTTCGCCGAGATGTGCGACGAGGCCGGCGTGCCGAAGGGCGCGGTGTCAATCCTGCCGATGGGCCGCGACCTCGGCAACGTGCTGGTGGAGGACGACCGCTTCAAGCTGCTGTCGTTCACCGGCTCTCCGGACATCGGCTGGCAGATGAAGTCCCGCGCCGGCAAGAAGAAGGTGGTGCTGGAACTGGGCGGCAACGCCGGTGTGATCGTGGACGAGGACGCCGACATCGACTTCGCGGTCAATCGCGTCCGCACCGGGGCGTTCGCCTACGCCGGACAGGTCTGCATCTCGGTTCAGCGCGTCTTCGTCCACGAGAAGGTCTACGACAGGTTCCGCGACGCGCTGGTCGCCGCGACCCAAACGATCGTGATGGGCGATCCGCTCGATCGCGCGACCGAACTGGGGCCGATGATCGACGCCAAGGCATCCGGCCGCACGAAGGAATGGATCGACGCGGCGGTGTCCGAGGGCGCCCGGGTGCTCACCGGCGGCAAGCCGGACGGCCGCTTCTTCCAGCCGACGGTGATCGAGAACGCTGCGCCGACCAGTTTCGTCTGCTCCCGCGAGGCGTTCGCGCCGCTGGTGACGATCTTCCCGGTCGCGTCCTTCGGGGAGGCCATCGCCAAGGTGAACGATTCCGACTTCGGCTTGCAGGCCGGGGTCTTCACCAACAACTTCGAGAAGGCGCTCACCGCCTGGGAAACGATCGAGGCCGGCGGGGTGGTCATCAACGACATCCCGACCTACCGCATCGATCACATGCCCTACGGCGGCGTGAAGGACTCCGGCCTGTCCCGCGAGGGACTGCGCTACGCCATCGAGGACATGACCGAGCCGCGGCTGATGGTGGTCAACCGGCTGGAAAGCCAGAAGGTGTCCATCCCGTAGTGGTTCGCGCAGATATCGGCTTGCGGACGGGCCGCCACGGGAT